>DASZRQ010000057.1:0-16309 GCA_035549115.1 Occallatibacter sp.
TCGACTCCGAATACTTGTAGCCGAGCTTGAAGATGTGGCCGACTTCGACCGCTTTACCCACGACGAGCCTGCCGCCGCAGTTGTCCTGCGGGCATGCCTCGCCCTCGTTCACGCTGCGAATATCCGCCGCGAGGGTCCACGTGAAGTCGCGGCCCGGCGTCACGTTGCGGAAGTGATAGTCAAGCTTGTTGGCCCCGGCAACCATATTGCTACGGCCTTCAAGGGCTTTGTCCAAAACCACAATCGGATGTTTCCAATAATTGCGTCCTTTGAGCCTGGAACCCTCAAGCTCCACCTCGTCAGGTTCCAAATCAAATTCTGTGATTTCCTTTGGAAGGATTCCATGTTTCTGGACGAATTCAAGGTGCATAAGTTCCAAAGGATTTAATCCAATTGGCCCTAAGAAGCCCTTGGGGCCATTAAAGGTTTTTTCAATTACGTTCCATTCATCGGGAATCATCACAAGCTCATCGTCAGATTTAACAATTGCGTTGAGCTTTGTTTCATTAACTTGGTGATCGCCCCTCAAAAAAGCAACGACTGGGATAATGCAGCTTCCATTCTGTCTTCTGAAGACCGCAAAATAGGCCACGCACTTGATGTCGTTGGCCGGGGACATCTTGAGGAAGGCCGCAATATCGGCAATGGCCCCCATACCCGGCGTGTGGATGAGCTCGGGCATGCCGTCGCCGGTGGGTTCAAGCTCCACAACGGCATCGAGCTTCGAGGTTGCCTTCTCCAGGTTGGCCGCGTAGCCGCAGGCGGGGCAGGAGACGATGAGGTCTTCGCCCGCATCGGTGTAGACCATGAACTCCTGCGACTGAGAGCCGCCCATGGACCCCGAGTCTGCCTCGACCGCGACGAATTTCAATCCACAACGAGTAAAAATACGCCGGTAGACCTGATCGTGCAGGTCGAAGCTCTTGTCCAGCCCTGCCTGGTCCAGATCGAACGAGTAAGCATCCTTCATGGTGAACTGCCGCACGCGCAGCAAGCCTGACTTGGGCCGGGGCTCGTCGCGGAACTTGGTCTGAATCTGGTACCAGATCTGCGGAAGCTGCTTGTAGCTGCGCAGCTCACTGCGCGCAATCGTGGTCATGATCTCTTCGTGAGTCATGCCCAGGCACAGGTCCGCGCCCTTGCGGTCCTTCAGGCGGAACATGTTCTCGCCCATCACCGACCAGCGGCCGCTCTGTTCCCAGGGCTCGCGCGGCAAAAGCGCCGGCAGGAAAAACTCCTGGCCGATCGTGTCCATCTCCTCCCGGACGATGCCGATGACCTTGTTCAGCGAGCGCTGGCCGAGAAAGAGGTAGTTGTAGATGCCGGCGCCGAGCTGGCGGATATAGCCCGCGCGGAGAAGAAACTTGTGGCTGGCGACTTCCGCGTCGGCCGGAGCCTCGCGCAGAGTGGGAACAAAGAGTTTCGACCAACGATGCATAGAAAAAGGTTTACGTGCTTTCCCGCCCGTGTCGGTCCAGTCTGGAGCATCAATCGGCTGCCTCGGGCACGGGCGCAAGGCGTTTGGATGAACCAGCCCCCATTCTAAATGTTCGTCGTCTTCCGGGTGACTTGGTCGCGCCGGTGCGGTGCCTCCTAAGGCAAGCCATGTCGTGAGTGAAGATGCCATCGGTTCGAGCCCTCTTCTACCGCTCTCCTCATTGAGAAGGCATGTGGAAGGCCAAACTTCGCTAATTGAAAATAAACGACGTAGAAAGCTGGCGACCTTCGAGGCTGTGTCAGCAGACGCACATGTCTGTGGGAGCGCTTACACGGATATCAGAAAGAAAGTAACAACGCGCGATCTTGCTCGATCCCTGAAGAGCCAGAAATCTTAGATCAGCTCCACGCCCCACAGGTCGTGCAGATGCAGCACGCCTTCGACCTTGCCCGTGGCATCGGTGACGACGAGCGAGGTGATCTTGCGCTCTTCGAGGAGTGCAAGCGCTTTGGCGGCGAGCTCGCCCGAGGCGATTGTGCGCGGATTGGCGTGCATGGCCTCACCCGCGGTTTTGCAGAGCGCCGCGCCGCCTTCGCGTTCCAGCAGCCGCCGCAGATCGCCATCGGAGATAACGCCGCGAAGCACGCCTTTCTCCTGCACGGTGGTGACGCCGAGCTTTTTCGACGACATCTCGTAGATCACGTCGGTCATGGGTGTCGAGGGCGCAACGCATGGGATGGCATCGCCGGTGTGCATCAGGTCGCGGACCAGCGCCAGCCGCTTGCCCAGCTTGCCGCCGGGATGCAGCTCGGCAAAATCTTCGGCTTTGAAACCCTTGCGCAGGCTGACGGCAATCGCCAGCGCGTCGCCGAGGGCTAGCATGGCGGTGGTCGAGGCGGTGGGTGCGAGGTTGAAGACACAGGCCTCGCGCTCCACGCCGCAGTCGAGGGCCACATCGCTGGCTTGCGCCAGAGTCGAGTCGAGATTGCAGCAGAAGCTGATGAGTGCGTCGCCCTTGCGTTTGAGCGTGGCCAGCAGGCGAAGAATCTCTTCGGTTTCTCCGCTGGCGGAGAGCGCGATGACCACATCGCCGGGCATGAGCACGCCCAGGTCGCCGTGCACGGCCTCAGCCGGATGCAGAAAGAGTGCGGGTGAGCCGGTGGAGCTGAGCGTGGCCGCGATCTTCTGCGCGACGATGCCGCTCTTGCCCATGCCGGTGACAACGACGCGTCCGCTGCTGGAGCCACAGCGCAGGATGAGCTCGACGGCGCGCTCGAAGGCGGCGG
Source organism: Occallatibacter sp. (assembly GCA_035549115.1). Taxonomy (GTDB): domain Bacteria; phylum Acidobacteriota; class Terriglobia; order Terriglobales; family Acidobacteriaceae; genus Telmatobacter. The sequence goes on from DASZRQ010000057.1 coordinate 2,725, forward strand.
CCATGGGCCCTTCCAGCCGTGCAGCAAGAGCCGTGAGCGCAGCGGCTTCCGTGCGAACCAGCGCGGCGGGTGTAAGACAGTCGTCGTTGCCGGGTGTCATCGGTTTCTGATGGTAACAGTTTTCGAGCAGGCACGAAGGCCGAGGGCTCAGGATGTAACGAAACAGCACTCGTACAATCTATGTAGAAGAGAGGTCAAAGCCACGTGAAGCGCAACACGATTGTTCTTGGCATTGTTCTTTTGTTGCTGGCCATTTTTGCCTGGGCCGGATGGGCGAACTGGGAGTATCGCAGGCAGGCGGTGGAGAAGCAGAAGGCCCTGCAGGCGCAGAAGGACGAGCAGGCTGCGGAATCCGCCATCGGCACGCAGCAGTATTCGCCATCGCTACTGAACAAGCCGGCGCCCGCGCTGGTGCTCGAAGACCTGAAGGGCAACAAGGTATCGCTGGCGAGCTACAAGGGCAAGGCCGTGCTGGTGAACTTCTGGGCCACGTGGTGCGGGCCGTGCAAGATTGAGACGCCGTGGATTGTGGAGTTGCGCAACCAGTATGCGCCACAGGGATTCGAGGTGCTGGGCATCTCCACCGAGGGGGACGACCTTGCGCCAAACGACAAGGCCGGCTGGGCAAAGGATAAAGCCGCGATTGCGAAGTTCGTGGCCGAGGAGCACATGCCGTACCCGGTGCTGATCAACGGCGACTCCGTGAGCAGCGCGTGGGGCGGGCTGGATGCGATGCCAACCTCGTTCTATGTGGACCGCAACGGAACGGTTGTGGCCGCGCAGATGGGCATCACGTCGAAGGACGACATGGAAGCAAAGATCAAGAAGGCGCTGGGAGCACAGGGATGACGCGGCGGATTGCGGCGGCTCTGCTGCTGGCCGCGGCCTGCGCGGCGCAAGCGCAGCAGATGCCCAGCTTTGGCTCGTCAGAGCACTCGCTTGGCAAGAGCGCGGCCGTCGAGTATCTGTTTCCAGAGCAGGTGACGCTGACGGCGGGCAAGGCAAGCGCCGTGGCGCTGCACTTTCGCATTGCGCCGGGGTTGCACATCAACTCGCATGCGCCCAAGGACGCTTACCTGATTCCGACCGTGCTGGCAATTCCCGCCGGCGCAGGCGTGGTGCTGAAGGATGCGCACTACCCGGACGGCGTGGATATGGCGCTGCCCTCGGACCCTAGGACAAAGCTCAATGTCTACACGGGCGAGTTTGTCATCGACACGCATCTGGTTGCGGAAAAGGGCAATCACCTGGTGCAGGCGAAGCTGCGCTACCAGGCCTGCGACAACAATGCCTGCATGCCGCCGAAGACAGCGACGGTGGCGTTCGATGTGATTGGGAATTGAACGCTGAATGAGCGTAAGAGATCGGGCCGGAGCGATTGCTCAGGCCCTGATTTTTTGGTGACTTAACTTCCCGCCTTCTTCTCGATCTTCGCCCATGAGTCCTTCAGCGACAGCGTGCGATTGAAGACCAGCCTTTCGCCAGTTGAGTCGGGGTCGAGCGTGAAGTAGCCTACGCGCTCGAACTGCAGCGGCTGGCCGACTTTCGCGTTGGCCAGCGACGGCTCCAGCTTCGCATCCGTCACCACTTCCAGCGAATCCGGGTTGAGATTGTCGAGAAAGCTGCCGCTCTCGGGAACATCGTTGGGGTCGGGCTTGGTGAAGAGTTTGTCGTAGAGGTGAATCTCGGCGGCGATGGCGTGCGCGGCGCTGACCCAGTGGATCGTCGATTTCACTTTGCGGCCGTCGGGCGAGCTGCCGCCGCGGCTGGCAGGGTCGTAGGTGCAGTGGACCTCGACGATGTTGCCCTCGGCATCCTTCACGATGTTCTGCGCGGTGACGAAGTAAGCCGCACGCAGACGCACCTCCTTGCCGGGCGAGAGCCGGTAGTACTTGGGCGGCGGCACCTCGCGAAAGTCATCCTGCTCGATGTAGAGCACGCGCGAGAAGGGCACCTGGCGCGTGCCTGCGCTCGGGTCTTCGGGATTGTTGTCGGCCTCGAAGAATTCTTCCTGGCCCTCGGGATAATTGTCGATGACCAGCTTGAGCGGGCGCAACACGGCCATGGCGCGCGTGGCGCGGCGGTTCAGGTCGTCGCGCTGGAAGTGCTCCAGCAGCTCGATATCCGTGGAGCCGTTGGTGCGCGTGGCTCCGATGGAGGCGCAGAAGGTGCGGATCGCCTCCGGCGTAAAGCCGCGGCGGCGAATGCCGGAGAGCGTGGGCATGCGCGGATCGTCCCAGCCGCTCACGCGCTTCTCCTGCACCAGTTGCAGCAGCTTGCGCTTGGAGAGCAGCGTGTAGGTCAGGTTCAGCCGGTCGAACTCGATCTGCTGCGAAGGGAAGATGCCGAGCTGGTCGATGTACCAGCGATAGATGGGCTGGTGATCGGCGAACTCCAGGGTGCACATCGAGTGCGTCACGCGCTCGATCGAGTCGGACTGGCCATGCGCGAAGTCGTACATGGGGTAGATGCACCACTGATCGCCGGTACGGTGATGCGTGGCATGCAGGATGCGGTACATGATGGGATCGCGCAGGTTGATGTTGGGCGAGGCCATATCGATCTTCGCGCGCAGCACACGCGAGCCGTCGGGGAACTCGCCCGCCTTCATGCGCTCGAAGAGATCGAGATTTTCTTCGACGCTGCGGTTGCGGAAGGGGCTCTCTTTGCCGGGCTCGGTGAGCGTGCCGCGGTACTGGCGAATCTCGTCGGGAGTGAGGTCGTCCACATAGGCCTTGCCGGCCTTGACGAGCTGCACCGCCCACTCGTAGAGCTGGCCGAAGTAGTCGGAGGCGTAGCAGAGCTTATCCCACTCAAAGCCAAGCCAGCGCACGTCGGCCTGGATGGACTCGACGTACTCGGTCTCTTCCTTCTCGGGATTGGTGTCGTCGAAGCGCAGGTTGGTCTTGCCGCCGAACTCGTCGGCGAGGCCGAAGTCGAGGCAGATGGCCTTGGCGTGGCCGATGTGGAGATAGCCGTTGGGCTCGGGAGGAAAGCGGGTCTGCACCACCGCATCGCCGTACTTCTTCGTCTGCATATCCTCGGCGATCTGGTCGCGGAGGAAGTTGGGGATCGTGCGGATTTCCGTGCTTTCCGGGTTCGGGTTCGACATGGGTGCGATTCCTTGTGCAGTGAAGAAAACTAAGCGAGCAATGAAAGACAGCCGATGGCTTTGCGGATGCGATCGAGGCAAACCTCGCGGCCCAGCACAGCCATGGTCTCAAACAGCGGCGGCGCGTTCTTGCGTCCGCATACGGCCACGCGGATGGGCTGGAACATCGGCCCCGCCTTCACGCCCAGCGTGGCCGCGGCTTCACGCAGCGCGTGCTCCAGCGCATCGTGATTGAAGTCGACGGCGGGCAGCACTTCGAGCGCGTATTCCAGAACGCGGCGGGCCAGCGCGGCGTCGCCCTTCTGCGGAATCAGTTCCGCAGGATCGTAGGGAGCAAGCTCGGGCAGGAAAAAGAAATCGGCTGCAGCCGGTGCTTCGCCCAGCAGCTTGATGCGCTCACGGATCAGCGGCGCAACGGCAAGCAGCTTGTCCGCGGGCGCATCCATGCCCGCCTGCGCGAAGAACGGCGCAAGCTGGCGTGCCAGCGCATCGACGGGCAGCGCGCGCAGATGCTCGGAGTTGAGCCAGACGGCCTTGGCGTCGAAGGGGTCAGCCTCGGAGAAGTTCACAACCGCATTGGCTCGGTTCACGCCTTCAAGCGTGAACAGCGCCTCAATCTCATCCAGAGTCAGGTACTCGAGGTCATTCTTCGGTGACCAGCCCAGCAGGCACAGGAAGTTGATGAACGCCGAGGGCAGAAAGCCCGCATCGCGATAGGTGGTCACGCTCACCACCGGGCCGTGCTTCCGCTTGGAGAGCTTGGCGCCGTCGGGCGCCACCAGCAGTGGCAGATGCGCAAAGCGCGGAGCCTCGACGCCCAGCCCCTCGAAGATGAGCAGGTGCTTGAACGTGTTCGTCAGGTGATCCTGCCCGCGAATGATCTGCGTAATGCGCAGGTCGGCATCGTCGAAACATGAGGCTAGATGATAGGTCGGGTTTCCGTCCGAGCGCAGCAGGGCAAAGTCCTCGACCTCGTCCGCGGCTTTTGCCTGCGGGCCATACACGCTGTCGGTAAATCGCAGCATGCGATCCTCGCCGCGGGGCACGCGATAGCGCAGCGCAAAGGGCTCTCCGGCAGCGGCGCGGCGGTCGCTTTCCTCGCGGCTCAGCTCGCGCATGCCGGGGTTAAAGAGCCACGCGCCCTGCGCCGAGGAGTGATCGTCCGTGGCGTGGGCCGGCGTGAAGTCGCGGTAGGCCAGGCCCTTCTCGAAGATGGCCTGCGCGGCCTTGCGGTGCAGGTCCAGCCGCTCGGACTGCTTGTACTCCTCGTCCCAGTCGAGGCCCAGCCAGCGCAACCCTTCGAAGATGGACTGCACGCTGGCATCGGAATTGCGCTCGACATCCGTGTCGTCCAGGCGCAGCACCATAGTGCCGTGATTATGGCGTGCAAAGAGCCAGTTGTAGATGAAAGTGCGCGCGCTGCCGACGTGAAGGTAGCCGGTGGGCGAGGGTGCAAAACGGACGCGCGGAGTCTGTGCGGAGGAGTGAGTCTCTGGAGCCATCGGAGAGGAACGTTCCTCTACTGATGCTAGCATTGCGCGCGGCGTGTGCCGGCCATGGACGTGGACAGCAGCGTGCCGCGCCCATCCTGCCCGTGCAAGGCACGAAAAGGATGGGCGGTGAGAAATTGAATGGCTGGGCTCAGCCCTGCGGCGGCGGGGGCGGATAAGGATAGTTGAATGGGGGCGGCGCAATGGGCGCGACCTTCCACTCGGCAAAGGCGAGCACGTAGAGCAGGATGAGGTTGCCGAGAGGGATGAGGTTCAGCAGCGCAAGCCAGGGGGAGAAACCGGCCTTCTTGCAGATGAACCAGAAAGGCAGAATCACGACGATCAGGGCAATGATGATGAAGATGCCCATGAGGGGCAGCACGGTGGCCATGATTTTGGCCACCTGTTGAGGATCGGGCTGTTCCTGCAGCATCAGCAGTGCGAGGTGCATGGGTCATTCTCCGCTGGGTGAGGTTGAATGCTCCCCGTCACAGTAAGGCCAATCGCATCCGCACTGCAATGGAATTCTGCGCTGTGTGACGCAGAACACGCAGGGTTATGGGAGCGGCAGGCCGTCCAGCGAGAGCAGGCGGCCTACGGGGTACTCGCCGACGCGGTTGGCCTTGCCCCAGGGCGAGCGGTCGTAGAAAAACTCCAGCCGCGCCCGCGGGCTGGCGGCAAACTGCGGGTCCGTCTCGATGCGATGCTCGAACTCGGCTTTGAGCGTGGGGTCTTTGTCCAGCTCTTCGCTGGCCAGTTTTTCGAGTACGTAGCCCTCGCCGTACTCGCGCTGCTCAAAGATGGAGTCGAAGAAGCCCCACTGCAGCGCGGAGTCGGGCGCGGCGGGCTCCAGCCACTCGACGGCAACCTTGTTGAGTCGCTGGTTGAGCATGATGACAGCCGAGCCCGCGGGGAAGGTCATAGTCTCTGTGCTCAGCACGCATGTGCCGTAGTGGCCGGGAGCTGCGCCGCCTCCCTCGCCGCGGAAGGTGGGGTGGCGGCCCTCGAAGGGATGCTGCTGCCATTGCATGCCGGAGCAGCGGTAGCGCTCGGCGGAGCCGGTCCACGGCGTGGTGGTGCGCCGCACCGCGATGCCATGAGCCTCCAGCACGCCGATGACCTGCGACCACTGCGGCGGAACGATGTAGGCCGCGGGCGGCGTGGTGGTGAGGGTCACTTTGCCGCCAGCGCCGAGGGGCAGTGTCGCATTCCACGGTTCGTGCGTGTACGAAACACGCATCGTCCCGGAGACGGCGCTGAGCTCGCGGGTGAATTTGGAGCCGCGGAAGTCGACCGGCGTAGTCTGGCCGCTCCAGCCGACCTCCAGCGGGAAGGGCTGCCCGCTGATCTTTGCGGCGTCTTCGTCGGCCTGCTTGTTCAGCGCGATGAGCTTCGCCGCGTCGCGGTTCATCACCTCCAGAAGTGCGCGCAGGATGGCGTAGTTGCCGGTGACGCGGGTCTTGTAGTCCTTGAGCATGTGCATCTCCACCAGCAGGCCGGGGCGGTTTTCGAGGATCATGTAGCCATTCGAGAAGCGCGGGCCGAGCGCGCTGAAGGCCAGCCCCTGTGCCGGGTCGGTTTCGTCGTTCAGGTCCAGCAGATGCGGAAACGCCAGGTGCCCCGCTGAGTCCACCTCGCGTACCAGTTCCGGTGTCACGCTCTGGTCAATCCACTGCGCCGTAGCCGGCGCAACATTCGGCGTGTCGTCGATGGTGAAGGTTACGTCGTACTGGAAATCCGCGCCGTCGGTCACATGGTCGTCGACAAAAAAGTCGGGCAGCCAGCGGTGGAACATGGCAAGGAAGGCGCGCGTTTCCGGCGCATCGGCCTTCATGTAGTCGCGGTTCAGGTTGATGTTGGTGCCGTTGCCGCGCCAGCCAATGACTTCCGGCCCATTCTGGTTGATGCGGTTCCAGGGCGAGCGGCGCTCGTGGCCGTCGATGTTGTAGACCGGGATGAAGACGAGGACCACGTGATCCAGCAGCGCGGCCTGCGATTTGTTGATGACCATGTCGCGCAGCAGCGCCAGGCAGGCATCCTTGCCATCCATTTCGCCGGCGTGGATGGCGTTCTGTACGAGGAGAATGGCGCGGCCGGAGGCATGAATGGCGGCGGGGTCGAAGACACCGTCTTTCGAGACGATGACGATCTTCAAGTCGCGGCCCTCGCCGGTCCTGCCAAAGTTCTCAACGCGAACCTGATGCGGCGAGGCCGCGGCCACGCGTTCGATGTACGCCATGGTATCGGCATAGTCGGGCGTGGTGCGGTAATCGCTGACTTCCGTAGGCGTGCGCCAGTCCTGCGCGTGGGCAAGCGGAGCGAAGAGGGCGAGAGACACAAGGATGGTGCGCAGGCGCATCAGGCATGACCTCCGGGAAACACAAGGATTTCAGAAATACCCTGTGGGTGTCAGGACGGCATCGGAAGCGGAACGCAGCTCGGGCGTGCCAGGCCACGTCCTTTGATCTCTGATCTCTGGCCCCTGACCACTGCTCTCTGACCCCTGATCTCTACGTAATGTCTTCCGTATCGAAGATGGGCGCGATGGTGCGCTTCTTGGGCACGCCGTGCACCGAGGCCAGCAGGTCGTCCACCACGTCCTCAAGCTGCTTCTGAGACTCGATGACCGCGCTCATGCTCTTGAGCTCATCGGGGTCCTGCACGCGCTCGACGAGCACCACAGCGTGGCACTGCGCCACATGGTCGAGGTTAAGCCCTTCGGGTGTCTTGGCCTTGATGCTGATCTGGTCGAGGTTGACGCAAAGCAGGTCGGCGACGCGGGAGCGCATCTCGCCGGCGATGGGACCGATTTTGGGAGCGGCCAGCACCAGCGTCATATCCGCGTTCACCAGGCGGAAACCGGCATGCTGCAGCTCTTCAAGCGCGAGGTTGAGAAAGATGGACGAGTCGGCGTTCTTCCAGCGCGGATCGCCCGGAGGAAAGAAGCTGCCAATGTCGCCTGCGGCAACGGAGCCCAGGATCGCATCGGTGAGCGCGTGGAGAAGCACATCGCCATCGGAGTGGCCGGCCAGGCCTTCAGGATGATCGAGGGCCAGGCCGCCAATGCGCAGCGGCACGCCGGCCTTGAATGCGTGCGAGTCGTAGCCAAATCCGATGCGAGTGTCCATGATCTTCCGCTTGGGCTTTCCGTGCCGTGATGCAGGGTGCGGGCAGCCGCGTCTTACGGCTGGCGGTTGCGCTGGTGGAGGTAGAACTCCGCCAGCTCCAGGTCGCCCGGCTGCGTAATCTTCAGATTAACCTGAGACCCCGGCACCACGGCCACCGGCAGTCCAGCGCGCTCGACGACGGAAGCTTCGTCGGTGCCGACAAAGCCGTCCGCCTCGGCCTCGGCAAAGGCCTTTTGCAGCAGCCCGTAGCGAAAGCCCTGGGGCGTCTGTGCCTGCACCACGAACTCGCGCGGAATCGTGGAGGTGATCAGCGCTCCGTGGGCGGTGCGCTCTACCTGCTTGATGGTGTCGACGGCAGGCAGGCCCACAATGGCCGCGCCATGCCGCTCCACGGCCTCGATGGTGCGCTCGATGGTAGCCGCGTCGATGAGCGGGCGCACGGCATCGTGGACGAGAACGATGTCGTCGTCGGCGGCGGGCACGGCGGCCAGTGCGTGGGCCACGGATTCCTGCCGGTTGTCGCCGCCCTCGACAACGTGAACCTTGGCGGCAAAACCGTACTCGGCTGCCTGCACCTCCACCCGCTCCATCTCTGGCTTGCGCACGGCCACGTAGATGGCGGTGACGTGGGGAACGGCGGCGAAGGCGCGCAGCGAGTGGATGAGGATCGGCTCTCCATCGAGAGCCAGAAATTGCTTGGGCTGCGGCCCGGCCATGCGTGTGCCGAGCCCGGCCGCGGGAAGAATGGCGAATACCTGCATAACTGGTGGAGTATACAACGGGCGCGGCGTGAGCTGTCTGTTAACGCGGCTCGACGTGCATTCTTTCGTTTGTCGTCGTGAAGCCGAGGCCCTCATACACCGGGTGCCCCGCGGCGGAGGCATGCAGCGTAACCACGCGGATGCCGAGGGCGCGGGCGTGCTGCATGCAGCGGAGAGTCAGCGTCCGCGCAAGGCCGCGGCGGCGGAAAGCGGACTCGACGAAAACGTTGAGAATATAACCGCGCAGCTCGCCCGCCGGGTCGAGCGGATGTGGAGGCCAGTCCAGGAGCAGCAGTCCGGCCGAGGCCGCGATCCTGCCGTCCTCGATGGCGAGCCAGCCAAAGTAGCGATCAGCCGCCAGCATGCGTTCGAGCCACGAAATGCAGTGCTCTTCCATCGCCGCGAGCGTGGCGTCGTCGCTCGTCCCCATCTCCGCGAACATGGCGCGCCGGTGGGCGGCGATGAGGCTTGCGTCGGCAATTGCTGCTGAGCGAATCTCCATCCGCAGAGTATAAGCGTGCCTCAGTATGATCGTTGCGTAGAGCCATGAACCTGCTGCCCGCACTCGACACCTCGCTGCTTCGGCCCGGCCTGCGCATCGCGGCCGGCGTCTCCGGCGGCGCGGATTCCGTGGCGCTTCTGCGTACCCTCGCCGCGCGCGCCTCCGAGCTGGGCCTCGTGCTGCATGCCGCGCACCTGCATCATGGGCTGCGCGGGGCCGATGCCGATGCCGACCTGGAGTTTGTGCGCGGGCTGGCGGCGGAACTGGACGTGCCGTTCCGCCATGGGCGTGTGGATACGGAAGCCGAGGCGGCGCGGGCGGGCGAGGGAATTGAGGAAGCCGCGCGCCGCCTGCGCTATGCATGGTTCCGCGAACTCCTCACGGAAGTCCCCCTCGACGCCATTGCCACGGCGCACACGCTGGACGACCAGGCGGAGACGGTGCTGGCGAAGCTGTTGCGCGGAGCATGGACCGAGGGCCTGTCGGGCATTCATCCCGTCGTCGAGTGGCCTGAAGGCTGCATCCTGAGGCCCCTGCTCGGCGTCACGCGAGCGGAGATCGAGCAGTATCTGCGCGCGCTCAACCAGCCCTGGCGCGAAGACGCAACGAATCGCGACACCACCTTCACCCGCAACCGCATCCGGCATGAGCTGCTGCCGCTGCTGGAGACGGTGAATCCCCGGCTGCGCGAACACCTGGCGCAGATGGCCGTGCTGGCCCGCGATGAAGAAGACTGGTGGCAGGCCGAGTTGGCGCGGGTTGCACCGCAATTGATTCTGCCGGGAACGCCGGTGCGGGGTGGAGGCCGCGCGGCCGGTAAGGGGGTTGCGCTGGATGTGATGCGGTTTGCGGCGCAGCCGGTTGCGCTGCAGCGGCGGCTGCTGCGCCATGCGGCGGAGAAGCTGGGCGCTGCGCCGGATTTTGCCGCGACAGAATCGCTCCGCGCCCTGGCCCTGACCGGGCGTGCCAGCCAGAAGCTGGAGCTGGCCCAGGGGCTGCGGGCGGAGCGGACGCACCGCGAGCTGCGGCTGGCCGCGGCGGAGGCCAGGGCCGAAGCCGTGCCGGAGTATCGGCTGTCCGTTCCCGGCACAGTTCAGGCACCCGTCTTCGGCCTCGCGCTTACCGTCGAAAGCGCTGGCGCGCCGGGCCTGCAGGCTGTCCTGCGTGCCTGGCTGCCCGGAGACCGCGTTCATCTGCGCCACTCCTCGGGCCCGCGCAAGGTGAAGGAAGTGCTGGAGCGGATGAAAGTTACCGGGAGCGATCGAGCCCTGTGGCCGGTGCTGGTCATCGACGGCGCGGTGGCCTGGATGCGGGGCGTGGAAGTGGAGCCGGTGGCTGGATTCCGCATTATCACAAAGCCGCTGGCATGAACCAGAACCGGGGCGCTGCCGTATCCCGTTGGTACCCCGGCTTTTTTCGGCGCATGTCGTCGGAAATTCATGCTTCAGAGTACAATCGAGGATACTGCTCATCCCGGCGGAAGGCCTTTGTGTCTGCCGCCGCAAGAGTCCGCACTTTCTGTGACTTCGACGAAGCGGCGGGCGTCTAAAGGGAAGGAGTAGGCGGTGCTGGAGGTCCAAGCGTGACTTCTCCCCCCGCCGGGAAAGAGGAATCCTGGTGAATTCGACCGTTAAAACGATCATGTTCTGGGTCTTTATTCTCATCTGCCTCATGCTGCTCTGGGGTGTGGTGAGCCGCAGCGGCAATCTGGGCGGAAAAGACGCGGAGGTCTCCTACTCGGACCTGCTTTCTAAGGCTGATGCGCAGCAGGTGAACGATGTCGTCATCCAGGGTACGGAGCTGCACGGCCACCTGAAGAGCGATCCCAAGGATCAGTTCCACACCACGATCCCGCAGAATGCCGATACGCTCATCAATAAGCTGTATGCATCCAAGACCTCGGTCACGCTGAAGGATCCGCAGAACAACGGCTTCCTCTTCCAGTTGCTCATCAACCTCGGTCCCATCGTGCTCATCGTGGCCATCTGGTTCTTCATGATTCGCCAGATGCAGTCCGGCGGCAACAAGGCGCTCTCGTTCGGCAAGAGCCGCGCGCGCCTGCTCTCCATGCAGCAGAAGAAGGTCACGTTCAAGGATGTGGCCGGCGTGGATGAGGCCAAGGAAGAGCTGAAGGAGATTATCGAGTACCTGCGCGAACCGCAGAAGTTCCAGAAGTTGGGCGGCCGCATTCCCAAGGGCGTGCTGCTGGTCGGACCTCCGGGAACCGGCAAGACCCTGCTGGCGCGCGCGGTGGCCGGCGAGGCCAATGTGCCGTTCTTCTCCATCTCCGGCTCGGACTTTGTGGAGATGTTCGTGGGCGTGGGCGCAAGCCGCGTGCGCGACCTCTTCGAGCAGGGCAAGAAGAACGCTCCCTGCATCATCTTTATTGATGAGATTGACGCCGTGGGCCGCCATCGCGGTGCGGGCCTGGGCGGCGGACACGACGAGCGCGAACAGACGCTGAATCAGTTGCTCGTCGAGATGGACGGTTTTGAATCGAACGACGGCGTCATCCTCGTCGCCGCCACCAACCGGCCCGACGTGCTGGACCCTGCGCTGCTGCGCCCCGGCCGCTTCGACCGCCGCGTGGTGGTGGGCCTGCCTGATGTGCGCGGCCGCGAGGAAGTGCTCCGCGTGCACGTGAAGAAGGTGCCCGTGGGCGATGACGTGAACCTGAACGTGCTGGCCCGCGGAACACCGGGCTTCAGCGGCGCTGACCTGGCCAACATGGTCAACGAAGCCGCGCTCAACGCCGCGCGCGTGAACCGCAAGCAGGTGTTGATGTACGACTTCGAGCTGGCGAAGGACAAGGTGCTCATGGGCGCGGAACGCAAGTCCATGTTGCTGACCGACCATGAAAAGAAGGTGACGGCCTATCACGAGGCCGGGCACGCCATGGTCTCGTTCTTCCGCGAGCACTCGGACCCGATTCACAAGGTCACCATCATTCCGCGCGGCATGGCGCTGGGCGTGACGGTCTATCTGCCCGACGACCGCCACAACTACACCCGCGAGTATCTGGAATCGCGCTTGGCGACAGCCTACGGTGGCCGCGTGGCCGAGGAGATCTTCCTCAACCAGATGTCGACCGGTGCGGGCTCGGATATCGAGACCGCGACCGACCTGGCCCGCCGTATGGTCTGCGAGTACGGCATGAGCCGCCTCGGCCCGCTCACCTTCGGCAAGAAGGAGGAGCAGATATTCCTGGGCCGCGAGATCGCGCAGCATCGCGACTTCAGCGAAGAGACGGCGCGGCAGATCGACATGGAAGTGCGCCGCCTGATCGACGACGCCTACCAGTCGGCCTACCAGATTCTCGACACGCACCGCGATGCAATGCACCGCATGGCTGTGGCTCTGCTGGAGCGCGAGACGATCGATGCCGAGGAAGTACGGCTGCTGATTGAAGGCAAGGAACTGCCCCCGATGCGCTCCTCCCTGGCCTCGCCCAGCGATGGCAGCGGCACCGGCGCAGGTCCGCAGGTGCTCAAGCCGGAGAGCCGCGGTGGCTCCGGCGGCTTCCCTGAGGGTTCGCCCTCTCCGGCGTAAGCCTGCATCATCAATAAACCAAAGGCCGCTCCCTACGGAGCGGCCTTTTTGCAGACACAAGGAGACGCCAGTGGATGCTGCTCGGCATCATGAGCAAGTGCTCGACCAGTTCACGCGGCAGGCCGACCCGTTTCTCAAGCGGCATGCCGGGAGCGGCGACGCGCTGCTGGCATTGATGGCCGGCTGCGCTGCCCTGCCGCCGGAAAGCACTCTGCTGGATGTCGCCTGCGGTCCTGGTATTGTCTCCTGTTTCTTCGCAAACCGCGTGCGGCATGTCACTGGGCTGGACACGGTTCCCGCCATGCTGGAGCGTGCGCGACACTTTCAGCAGGAGAAGCAGCTCACCAATCTCGACTGGGTTCATGGGCAGTCGGATGCTCTTCCGTTTGCCGATGCCTCCTTCGATTGCGTGGTGAGCCGCTTTGCGCTGCATCATTTTCTTGATCCGCTGGCGGCTCTGCGCGAGATGAAGCGGGTCTGCAGGCGAGGCGGCACTGTGCTGATCGCCGATGTGACTCCTCCGGCTGAAACGCAGAAGAAATTCAATCTGTGGGAGGTCCTGCGCGATCCCTCGCATACACGCGCGTTGACCGCCGGCGAGATGCGCGCATTGGGAGATGAAGCAGGATTGCAATTGCATCGCGAAGAGCAGTTTGCAATGCCCATGCAGCTTGAGACGCTGCTGGGCGGGTCGTTTCCCCGGCCGGGCGATGCAGACCGGATACGAGTTCTCTTCGAGGAAGATATTCGATCCGGGATTGACAGCCTCGGTGTCGCGGCGCGGCTGCAGGAGAACGCGATCTGGCTTACCTACCCGGTGCTCGTCCTGGCCTGGAACAGGGAATAGCGCCTAGAAGATGCGGTACGAGATGCCTACATCGCCGCCGTAGGGCTTCAGCGTGCCGTCGATCCAGTTGGGCCACATCTGGTATTCAAAGTCGATGGCGCGCACGGAAAGGCGCTTGGTAACCGGAATATCGACGCCGCCGCCCAGAGCGATGTTGGCGAAGCGGCCATAGGCGAAGTTGTACTGGAAGTTCATG
>DASZRQ010000058.1:0-12295 GCA_035549115.1 Occallatibacter sp.
GGATTCTGGCGGTCCTCATAGCGAAAGGGCAGGTGATAGAGCAGGTCTTCGAAGGTCTGGATATTTTTGGCGGCGAGCAGATCCGCCACGCGCGGGCCCACGCCGCGGGCATACATGATTGGACTATCGAGACCGGGCACACTTTGGATGCTACTGCATCGCGGCGCGCGCGGTTGTGGAGGAGACCGGCTCAGCCAATCGCGCCGCGGGCCGCACGGACTTCTGCGGCGAGAACGCGCAGCACCTTGAGCGAAAGCGCGGGATCGGAGAGCATCAGGCGCGAGAAATCCTCGGTGGCGATGAAACCGATGACCGCGCCTTTGGCGGCAATGCCGGTGAGCGAGTAGGGCTGGTTGCCGATGATGCCGGGCAGGCCGAGCAGAGCGCCAGGAGCGACCGGCGTGTCGATGACCTGCTCGCCGGTGGGCGCTGTCATGAGCAGCGAGGCCGCGCCCGAGAGCAGAATGTAGAGGCCAGCAGGCGCCTCGCCCTGCAGGAAGAGCACGCGCTCCTCCTTGCACACAAGGGTGGAGGCGCGCGCTTCAAGCGCGGCAAGCAAATCAGAATCGGCCTGGAACGCGGCAGGATCGAGCTTCACAACCGGAACTCCGTGCCCCGGAGCAGGTTGCAGCGGTTGAGCAGCAGCCGGGCGCATGGGCTCTATAGTTCCATCACTCACCTGCGCCTCCTGTGATGCCTGTCACACAGGATACAGACCTACTTGCCGATGGGGCCAGCCGGCGGGCAGGGATTGGCGGAGGGCGGCGGCTCGGAGTTTTTCACAAAGAGGATGTACTCGCCCTCCCAGGCTTTCTCGCGCATCAATACCTGCCAGCCCGCAGTGTGCTCCAGCAGATAGGCAATGGGCTGGTTGTCTTTTACCAGCGCGTGATCCACGTGGTACTTCTTCATCAGCTCGAGAGCGTCGTTGGCGGCCATGATGCGGCCATACTCGTCCATCACGCCCACCTGGTCAAAGCTGTCGAAGCGTGAATCAATGAAGCTGGGTTTGTGCTGGAAGGCCATCATGCCGCCGACGTAATCCCAGTCGAAGGTACGCCACGTGGGCTGGATCGACGCGATGCTCTTCATGGGGAACATCATGTTGACGCGGTCCTCAAGGGCCTTCTCGCTGGGGAACTGAACGATCATGACGCCGATGGCGATGGCGGTCATCAGCAGGTTCATCTTCGGAATAGTGTTGGCATCGGGATCGAGCCGGAAGGCGCGGGCAAGGTCGCCGGCCAGCATGGGCGTGGTCAGCACCACGGCAAAATACGAGAAGCGGATGTGCGCGATGGCTGCATACCAGCCGAGAAGAACGAAGGCCAGTTCGTAGAGCTTCCACTTGCGGCCGCGCACGAGGTTCGTGACGATCATCAGAACAATCGCGAAGACCACGGTGCGGCCTTCCAGCGTCCCGAGCTTGATGGGCTGCCACTCGGCGATAGTGGAGACGCTGACCTTCTGGTTGAGGATCATGTCGACGGGCTGCCACATCAGGTGCCAGCCATAGGGATTGATGAGCAGCGCCACGGCGCTGACGGCGAAGACGGCGATCAGGCGGTTGCGGCCGGCGCGGTCGAGAGCCTTCTGCTGGAATGCGCCGAGATCCACGTTGAGCAGGCCGCTGGCGATGTACATCCCGAACAACACCATGCCGGCGAACCAGAAACCGTGCAGGTTGATCCAGAGGCAGAAGAGCGGAGGCATCAGCCAGATGAAGCGCTTGTCGCCGCGGTCGAACTCCTCCAGGATGAGCAGCTCCGCGGACATGGCGAGATAAGCGAACTCGATCGTGCGGGGGCCGGAATTGACCGTCATCAGGACGAACGCGATGGCCGAGGTCCAGAGCGCGGCATCCGCGCTGCGGCTGAGGCGATAGCCGCGGAAGTAGAGGAAGAGCATGTTGCCGCAGAGCAGCAGCCATGTGACCAGGTAAATGCCCTGCAGCTTGAGCGCCTGATAGCTGAACCAGAACGGCAGCTCGGAGAGCCACTCCCAGTCGATCCAGTGGTGGCCGCCCACGGTAAACGAATAGGGGTCGGCCCAGATGAAGTGATGGAGGGTGACCAGAATCCGCGCATCGGACAGATGCCACCAGATATCGGGATCCACAAAGAGCGTGTGATAGGAGTTGAGCGTGGCGGCGGCCAACATGGGCAGCGCCATCAGAATGCCCACGTTCATGAGGTGCCGCGAGGCGACGCGCAGCCTGGGCGAGGGACCTGCCGCGGGCGCAGCCGCCGGGGAAGCCTGTTCGGTTGGCGTGGAATCCATAAGAGATACGTTAGCCGGGGCCATCCGGCACGCCTATACCGGGGAGAAGGAAAAACGGCAATCGGAGCACCAATGGTAACCGTGGCAGGACGACATCGCCCTGCATTTGGTTTTTCTGGCCCCGTTCCAAGGGATTTGGCAGGCTTTCTATTACCTAGGTGCTCTATGCTGGCACCCTTCGGGTATTGACCCGGTTACCTGAGCGACTCACAATCAGAACACGTGACATGTAGTGCAACTCATGGGCTTGTTTCAACTTTGGACAGGTCTGCCCGGAAGTCTCTCTCCACCGGGCTGGAGTCGAAGCCAGTTGCCACGCACATCGAACACCGGTTTTGACGCACGCTCCCTTACGCCGCGGCACAGCGGCGGTTCAGCAACAGGAAATGGGCAAACCATGATTCGGATCGGGCTCTTCACGGAAGACAATGTGCTCTATGCGCTGCTCTCGTCTGCGCTGGGCAAGGAATTCAGCGTGGAGCCTGCCGGAACCGAGGACGACCTGCGCAGACTTGTCGAGGAATCCGGCTGCGATGTCCTGCTGCTCGACCTGAAGCCGCGCCATTCCAGCCCGGAAGAGCGCATCGACTGCGCCCGCCGTCTGCTGCAATTGCCGATTCCCTGCGTGCTGCTCACGGAGAGCGCGTCTCGCGCGGCCGCGCAGGAGCTGGTGAGCCTGGGCGCCTTCGGCGTTTGCGCCCGGCAGCCCGCCGCGCGCGAGTTGAAGGCCATGCTGGTGCGCGCCAGCAAGAACGCGCCGGTGCAACTGCACGCGGTTGAGTCCGCACAGCCAATGACGGCCCGCTGCGACCGGCTGATCGGTTCGAGCCCACAGATTCGGCACGTATACCAGCTCATCCATCGTGTCGCGAACCTCAACGCCTCGGTGCTGGTGACCGGCGAAAGCGGCACCGGCAAGGAACTCATTGCGCGGGCGATTCACCATCTCGGCTCGCGCACGGACAAGCCCTTCGTCGCTGTCTCCTGCGGCGCGATCCCTGAAACGCTGATCGAAGCCGAGCTCTTTGGCCACGAGAAAGGCGCATTCACCGGCACGGTGGGCACGCGCGAGGGCTACTTTGAGCTGGCGGGCGAGGGCACGCTGTTTCTCGACGAGATCGGCGACCTGAGCCTTTACACGCAGGTCAAGCTGCTGCGCGTGCTGCAGCAGATGGAGTTCAGCCGCCTGGGCAGCACCCGGCTGATCCCGCTGAAGGCGCGGCTGATCTTTGCCACGCATCAGGATCTGAGCAAGCTGGTGGCGGAAGGCAAGTTCCGGCAGGACCTCTTCTACCGCATCAACGTGATGCGCATCGGCTCGCCCGCGCTGGCCGAGCACGCGGAGGATATTCCACTCATCGCCGCGCACTATCTGCGCCATTATTCGACGATGTTCCAGAAGCCGATGCACGCCATCTCCGCCGAGGCGATGACGATGCTGCAGAACTATGCGTGGCCGGGCAATGTGCGCGAGCTGGAGAACACCATCCAGCGGGCCATCATTCTTGCGCAGGGCACGACGATCCGCCCCGAGGACCTGCCGCTGACCATGCACGCCGATAAGGTGATCGACATCAGCGAGTACAACCCCGAGGGCAGCTTTGAGCGGCAACTGCGCGACTACAAAGTGCGCCTGGCCGTGGAAGCCGTGCGCGAGAACAAAGGCAACAAGACGCTGGCCGCACGCAGCCTGGGCATCTCACGGGCTTATCTGCACCGGCTTATCCGGCTGGCGGGCAGCGACGCGCTCTACGAGCAGGAGCCGGCCGGCTCTGCTTCAGCCTCGGCATGAGCGCGCGGACTCTGATTGGTCACCGGGCAGCAGCTCTCAAACTGGTATAGTTCAGGCATCATGGTCCGGCGATTGGTGATTCTGAGCGCGCTGCTGTGGTCTGTGCCGACTCCGCTTGTGCTCGCGGCGCAAACTCCGGCTTCCGCGCCGGCCAGCCGTCCGGCCGTACCGACCGGTCATCCGGCTGCGCCGGCCGCCAGTCACCCCGCAACAGAGCAGCCGGCGGAAAACACCCCCGACAATTCTTCGGCCGCAGCGCAGCCGCCGCAGATCATTGTGAATCCGCCCGCCGCGCCCGCGCAGGAATGGGGCTGGCGCGAGCAGGCCGCCTGGGGCGCAGGCATTCTGCTGCCGCTGGTGGCGTATGCGGGCATCATGCTGGTGCTGCGCGCACTCAGGAAGATCGATAACCATGTCGAGGTGAGCGCGGCCAATGCGCAGGCTGCCATGGAGAGCGCCAATGCGGCGCTGACGCTGGCCCAGGCCATCGCCAACTCCGAGCGGCCGTGGATTGTGGTGACGGTAGAACCTTTCCTGACCATGGAAAACAGCTTCAAGGTGATGGCCGCCAACCGCGGGCGCGGCCCGGCGCGCATCGTCAGATCCATCGACCAGGTGCGGATCGTCGCAGACGAAGCGGAGCTGCCCTCCAAGCCGGAGTTCGACACAAACCAGCAGGCCGACGAGGCCGAACCGATTGTGCTGCTGCCCGGCGAGGCCACCGGCATCTGGGCCTTCAACCGCGAAGACCTGCCCGCGATCTGCAAGAATGCCGATGCGCTCCGGCGTGTCGAGCGGTGGCAGGCGACGCTGTTTCTGCACGGACGCATCAGCTATCTGGATCTGAGCGCGACCGACGAGAAGCAGATGCACGAGACCTACTGGTGCTGCCGCTACATCCACGGCGAAAAAAACAGTGCGCTGGTGATGGCCGGCAGCCCCGCCTACAACAGGCATAGCTGATCCAAACGCACGCGGCGGAACTCCTCCGCACAGGTCTGCGTACAATGGGATGGACGTTTGCGTGTCCGCTCGCTGACCGCAGGCGTATCGCCAAGCATCTCCCCAAGGAGAATCGATGCCGGTTGTCGAACTCGCAGGAGTCACCAAGGCCTACGAGAACAAGGTTGCTGTGCGCAGTCTCAGCCTCACCATTGAGGCGGGCCAGATGTTCGGGCTGCTGGGGCCGAACGGTGCGGGAAAAACGAGCACTATCCGCATGATGATGGGCATCACGCTGCCGGATTCGGGCATGGTGCGGCTCTTCAACCAGCCTTTTGAGCGCAAGAGCCTGGAGCGCGTGGGCTATCTGCCGGAAGAGCGCGGCCTCTACAAGAAGATGAAAGTCCTGGAGCAGCTTGTCTTCTTTGGCGAGCTGCACGGGCTTGCGCCCGAAGACGCGCGCAAGCGCGCCGAGGCGTGGACCAAGCGGCTCGAGATCGACGACGTGCTGGAAAAGAAGACCGAAGAGCTTTCCAAGGGCATGCAGCAGAAGATTCAGTTCATCGGCTCGCTGCTGCACGATCCGGGACTGATCGTGATGGACGAGCCGTTCAGCGGCCTTGACCCGGTGAACGCCAAGTTGCTGGAAAAGACCCTGCTGGAGCTGAAGGACGAGGGGAAGGCCATCGTGTTCTCCACCCACCGTATGGACCAGGTGGAGAAGCTGTGCGACTCCATCTGCCTTGTGAACAGGGGCGAGGGCGTGCTGCAGGGCCGGGTGCGCGAGATCAAGTCGCGCTACGAACGCAACCACATCATCGTCGAGTTCGACGGCAGCGCAAGCTTTCTGAACAGCCCGGAGATCGAGGAAGCGAAGAACTTCTCCGGCCATGCGGAGATCAAGCTTAAGCCGCATGGCGACGCGCAGAAGCTGCTGGCCGAGGCCTCGGCGGGCGCAAAGATTTACCGCTTCGAGATGGTCGAGCCCTCGCTCGAAGAGATCTTCATCTGGACCGTGGGAGGCAAAGTCGATGCGTAACATGCTGCTGATTGCAAAGCGCGAGTACCTGGAGCAGGTGCGCAGCCGCGCCTTCCGCATGACGACTTTCGGCGTGCCCGCGCTTTTCGCGGCCATCCTCGGCATCGCCTATCTCTCGAGCCTGGGGCTGGGCTCGAACCGGCACATGGCCGTGGCGGCGAACGATCCCGCGCTGGCTGCGCAGATTCGCGACCAACTGCTGGGCGACAAGGAGGCCAAGGCGCACGTGGACGTGATCGCGCCCGCCACCGAGGCCGACCGCGCGGAGCTGATCCGCAAAACGGCGGCCCGGCAGATCGACGGCTTTCTGTGGGTGGAGGCTCATCCGGGCCAGATTCCCACGGCCACCTACAACTCGCCCTCGGCCGGCGATTTCATCACCTCCTCGCGCATGGGCTCGGCGCTGACGCATGCGGCCCTCGATGCGCATCTGATCGCTCAGGGCATGGGACAGAAGGATGCCGACAAGCTTGTCGACGGCGTGCCGTTGAAGACCTACCAGGTGAAGAAAGACGGCACGGTAGTCAAGAGCAACGCCGAGATGTCGTTCTGGAAAGGCTACGTGATGGCCATCCTGCTCTCAATGACCACGATGATCTACGGCATGAACGTGGCGCGCTCCATCATTCAGGAGAAGACCTCGCGCATCTTCGAAGTGATGCTGGCGATTGCCAAGCCCGGCGACCTGCTGGCGGGCAAGCTGGTGGGCGTGGGTGCGGTGGGTCTGACGCAGATCGCCATCTGGCTCGTGGCCGCGGCCATCCTTCTGGTTTCGCCGCTGGCCGCAGCCATCATGACCGGCGACATGGCCCTGCACCTGAGCTGGACCGAGGCCATTCTCTTTCCGGTCTACTTCATCCTCGGCTACCTACTCTACAGCTCGCTGTTCGCGGGCCTCGCCGCCTCCTGTGAAACCGAGCAGGAGCTGCAGATGTACATGCCGCTGGCCGCCGCGCCCACGTGGCTCAGCTTCGCGCTCATCATGCTGGTCATGAACGACTCGAACTCGTTCTGGTCGGTGGCGGCATCGCTGTTTCCGCCCACCGCGCCCATCATCATGTTCCTGCGCATGGCCGCTGAGATGCCTCCGGTGTGGCAGTTCGCCGTATCCATCGGCCTGCTGGTGGTCAGCATCTGGGGCGTGCTGTGGATTTCGACGCGGCTCTACCGCGTGGGCATCCTGATGTATGGCAAGCGGGCCACGCTGCCGGAGCTGGCGCGCTGGCTGCGCTACAGCTAGGCCGTGCAGGCACTGGCTTTAACACAGCTTTGACAAGGCGAAGCGGCCGCCGCAGCGTACAGTAGGGATGCCGGATGAGAACGTGGAGCCGAATCCTTCTTGGCGCGCTGTGCGCGGTCTGCTGCTCGGGGCCCCTGCTCGCGCAGATGCCCTTCTACACCGACAACGCGGACGTGACCGACAACGGCACGCTGCACTTTGAGCTGTTCAACGAAATCGACGCGCTGCAATCGGCGCAGTATCCGGACCTGCGCCAGAACACGCTCAACTACAAGCTGAACTACGGCCTGCCGCACGGCCTGGAGCTCGACATCGATTCGCCGTATCTCTCCATCACGCGCACGGATGGCGCAAAGAGCGCCTACGGGCCGGGCGACACGGAGATGGGCATTAAATGGAACTTCCACAAAGCGGCAAAGCCGCTGAGCATGCCCGCCCTCTCGGCGAGCTTCTACGTGGAGTTCCCCACTGGCGACTCGAACGATGGGCTCGGCTCCGGGCTGACCGACTACTGGCTGAATTCCATCGCGCAGGAGCCGCTCTCCGACAAGACGCGCATCATCGGGAACTTCGGATTTCTGTTCGCGGGCAACACCAGCACGGGCGTGCTCGGCACCCAGACCACACACGGCCACGTGTTCACTGGCGGGCTCTCCATCACCCACGACTACACGCCGAAGCTGAGCCTCGGCGTGGAAGCCTTCGGAGCCGTGGCGGACAACAAGGGACTTGCACGGGACCAGTTGCAGGGACTGGCCGGCGGCTGGTACCAGTGCACGCAGCGCTTTGCCGTGACCTTCGCGCTGCTGGGCGGCAGCCACATTGCCAGCCCGAAGTTCGGCGGCCAGTTCGGCTTCGAGATGGACTTCCCGCTGCGCCATGCTCCCACCGCGAACGGCAAAACGGAGTAGGCGGCAGCCCGCAGGATCGGTGGCTGGTTCGGTCCGGCAACTGCGCCCCGCTAGAATCTACAGGAGTGACCGTCGACGACAGCCCCCGCTTTTCGCTGGGCCAGCGCCTTGTGCTGGCCATTGTGCCGCGCATGGTGTGGGCACTGCTCTGGATCGTGGGGCGGACCTGGCGCTTCGAAGTGATCGCGGAAGAGGGCGCAAAGCCAGTGCGCACGGGCGAGAAGGCGGGGCGCGAAATCTACTGTTTCTGGCACCAGTGCGTGCTGCCCTGCACCATGTACTTTCGCGGCTCCGGCGCGGTCATCCTCATCAGCAGGAGCTTCGACGGCGAGCTGATTACGCGGATTTTGAGGATGTTCGGCTTCGATGCGGTGCGCGGCTCGAGCTCGCGCGGCGGCCGCGAGGGGCTGCTGGGACTGGCAGGAGTGCTTGGCGCCGGGCGCACGGCCATCTTTACCGCGGACGGGCCGCGCGGCCCTCTCTACGAGACCAAGCTCGGGCCCATCAAGCTGGCCCAGATGACCGGCGCGCCCATCGGGGCTTTCCATCTGGAGCCGGAGCGGGCCTGGACGATGCGCTCATGGGACCGCTTCCTGGTACCGAAGCCCTTCACGCGCATCTGTGTGAGCTGGGCGCAATGGACGCACATTCCGGCTGACCTGCCTGCAGAGGAGTTCGAGACGAAGCGGCTGGAGCTGAACGCGGCCATCGAGCGGGCAAGGCTCAAGGCGCGGGCCTACTTTGGGAAGGCCGCCGAATGAGCGATTTGCGCGTGGCAGACTTCGACTTCGAGCTGCCGCAGGAACTCATTGCCCAGCAGCCGCCGGAGGTACGGGGAGACAGCCGAATGCTGGTGCTCGACCGCGCAACTGGCGCGCTGCGCGACGCGCAGTTTGCGGAGTTCCCCTCCCTGCTTCAGCCCGGCGACCTGCTGGTGCTCAACGACAGCCGGGTGATTCCGGCGCGGCTCTTTGCACGGCGCACGGTGGTGCGCGAGCGGCAGGAACCAACCGGCCTGATCGAAGTGCTGCTGACCGAGCCGGCGGAGGACGGTGCGTGGCGGGCGCTGGTGCGGCCGGGGCGCAAGGTAAATGTGGGCGAGCGGCTGACCTTCCCGAATGCGGAAAACCGGCCTGTTCTCGAAGCCGAGGTTGTGGAGCGCAGCGACTTTGGCGAGCGGCTGCTGCGTTTTGCGCCGGTCAAGAACTTCTTCGCGACCCTCGAAGAGATCGGGCACATGCCGCTGCCGCCGTATATCCACCGCGGCGATGCGGACGCCGACCGCGAGCGCTACCAGACGGTCTTCGCGCGGGAGCGGGGGTCGGTGGCGGCTCCCACGGCCGGCCTGCACTTTACGCCGCAGGTGCTGGAGGCGGTTGCCGCGCGGGGCATCGATGTGGCCCGGATTACGCTGCATGTGGGGCTGGGCACCTTTGCCCCGCTACGGGTGGAGCGCGTGGATGAGGTGCGGCTGCACCGGGAGCGCTACACCCTCACTCCGGAGGCCGCGGAGGCCCTGAACCGGGCCCGGGCGGAGAAACGGCGCATCGTGGCCGTGGGCACCACCGTGGTGCGAACCCTTGAATCCGCGGCGCTTGCGGCAGGCGACGGACCGCTTGAGCCGCACTCCGGCACAACAGAAATCTTCATCGCGCCGGGATTCGAGTTCCGGCTGGTGGGCGGCCTGCTGACGAACTTCCATCTGCCGCAGTCGAGCCTGCTGATGCTGGTGAGCGCCTTTGCCGGGCGCGAGCGGGTACTGGCGGCCTATCGTCATGCGGTTGCGGAGCGATACCGGTTTTTCAGTTACGGAGATTGCATGTTTCTCGGCTGAATGCGGCCGCCCATTGTCCCGCTTGTCCCGTGCAGGGAAAGACGATGCAATCCGGAGCCAAACGCGGGCGCAAAGTGCGGTTCAACCGTCACCGAGGTACTGGAGTGCCCCAAAAAGGGGGTTGCGGACCCCTAGGCCGCCTGTATACGCTTCGCTTCACTGGGTGAAATCAGCGTATACAGCGGGATACACACGGAAAGCAAAACTTCTGTGTATCACGTTGAATTAATACGCCTTGACTTATCCTGAATTGCGGTGACAATGACTTCATATAGATGTCACCTGTATGTAGGGCGGGAAGAGGGGGCTGGGTTTGCATTCGATGGCTTGGTGGCCAACCGTGGCGGTTCTCGCCATAGCCACCTTCACGGATATACGCAGCCGCCGCATTCCTAACTGGCTGGTCTTTCCCTTTCTGGCGGCCGGCATTGCTTTGTCATTCGCGCCGCGGAGCTGGAATGGGATCCGGCCGCTCCAGAGCCTGGAAGGCATGGGACTGGGTTTATTGCTGTTCGGCATTCTGGCCTTCATGGGCGGGATGGGGATGGGAGACGTCAAACTCTGTGCCGCCATCGGCGCATGGGTTGGACCGAAACAACTTTTTCTGGCACTGGTTATTACGGGGATTGCCGGGGGCATTATGGCCGTGGTCTGGGCCGCTTTCGGCGGGTTTCTGGGAGAATTATTTACAGGCTCGGGCGATCTGCTGTTCGGGTGGAGAAAACGGGGAATGCGGACGAATCCGGAATTGACGCTCGCCAGCCCCAAGGCCCACAAGATGCCCTATGCACCGGCTATTGCAATTGGAACGTTGATGTCGTTTTTTGCTTTTGTTCATTGAGGACACTTAAAGATGCCGGCGTGCGGCCAGGGCTGGCAATATGGTAGGAAGCATCCGTTCACAATACGTTCGTAGAAAGCCAGGAGTCGCAGATCGGTAATGTCGACCACTTTTCAAAGCCCAGATCAAACCAGTTTCAGCTCGAGCGGCCTCTCCGTTGCCCTGATTGGCCCGAGCGACGCCCGCCGCAGGATTGTGGCGAACGCGCTCGCAGGCACGGATGTGACCTCCCTGCGCGAGTATTCGGCCTATCCCAGCAATGTGAGTGAAGCCGCCCGCAGCATGGAGCAGGACTTCGACGTAGTCATCATCGACCTGGACAGCGATCAGACCTATGCGCTGGAGCTGGTGGAAGCGATTGCCTCCAGCGGCATGGTCACGGTGATGGTCTACTCCATGAACCCGGACCCGAACCTGCTGATGAGCTGCATGCGGGCCGGAGCACGCGAGTTTCTTCCTCATCCCATTGCCCTGGGAACCCTGACCGAGGCGTTGAACCGCGCCTGGATGCGGCGGCCCGCGGCCAAGGGTGGCGGCGGTGCCAAGCCCGGAGCCGGCGGCAAGGTTGTGGTGTTCCTCGGCGGCAAGGGCGGCTCGGGCGTCACCACCGTGGCCTGCAACTTTGCCGTTTCGCTGGTGCAGGAGTGCCAGCAGAACACGGTGCTTATCGATCTGGACCTGCCCCTGGGCGACGCTGCGCTGAACCTCGGCATCAGTCCGCAGTTCTCCACGGTGGATGCGCTGCAAAACTCGGGCCGCCTGGATCAGAACTTCCTCTCCAAGGTGCTGACCAAACACAGCTCCGGACTTTTTGTGCTCGCCGCGCCGGGCAAGTTTCCGCTGGTCGAAGTCAATAACGAGGCCGTGGAGCGGCTGGTCGCGGTGGCGCGCCAGAACTACGATTTTGTGGTCATCGACGCCGGCTCGCGGTTCGATATGAACGGCACCTCTCTTGTGGAGCGCGCCGATACAGTCTACCTTGTGATGCAGGCGGGCATTCCCGAGCTGCGCAACGCCCACCGCGTGATTACGGAATATTTCAAGAGCGGCGGTTCCAACCTGGAGATCGTTCTGAACCGCTTCATGCCCCGCTCGGGCGGCGTGGACGAAGAGCACATCGCCAAGGCGCTCACCCGGCCGGTGCAATGGAAGATTCCCAGCGACTATGTGACCGTGCGGCGCATGCAGAACGAGGCTACCCCGCTGGCGCTGGAAGACTCGATGATTGCCAGAGCCATTCAGGATATGGCCCGAACGGCCTGCGGGATGCCCGCAAAGCCGGAAAAAAAGAAAGGCTTCAGCCTGTTTGGCTGAGCGCTACACATAAACCTGTTGATAGGAATGGTGCCAAGTGGAACATCTAAATCTGGAGACCTTTAAATCGGAAGTCCACAGGACGCTGATCTCGAAGCTCGA
>DASZRQ010000059.1:0-11722 GCA_035549115.1 Occallatibacter sp.
AATCAGCGAAGCATGGCCGGCGTGCAGTGCGCCCATGGTGGGCACCAGCCCCACCGCGCAGCGCTCATGCGCTGCCGCCTTCCGCCGCGCCCCGCGCGACCACCGCCTCAGTTCTTCAACTGTCCGCAATATCTCCATCAGACCTTGCGCAGTGCGTGCGCTTCGCTCGCCTCCAGCGACCGCCGCACTGCCTCTGGTAGATGATAGCTCTCCGCATCCGAGGGGAAGGACCGGCGCTCCACATCTTCGCGGTAATGCTCCACCGCCTCGCGCATCAGCGCCGTTGCATCGCCGTAGCGGCGCACAAACTTAGCCGCCGGCGCAAAGGTCAGGTTCACAAGGTCGTGAAACACAAGAATCTGCCCGTCGCAATCCGGCCCCGCGCCAATCCCGATCGTCGGAATCGCCAGCTCGGCCGTAATCGCCGCGGCCACCTCGCGCGGAACTCCCTCCAGCACCACCGCGCCCGCGCCCGCATCGGCCAGCGCATGCGCATCGGCACGCAATTGCTCCATCGTCTCCACCGTCCGCGCCTGCACCCGGTAGCCGCCCATGCGGTGCACGCTCTGCGGCGTCAGCCCCAGGTGCCCCACCACCGGAATCTCCGCCTCGGTCAGCGCCCGCACCAGCTCCACCCGCGCGCCCTCGATCTTCACCGCCTCCGCGCCTGCCTCTTTCACAAACCGCACCGCATTCGCCAGCCCCTCGGCAGCCCCCGCGGATCCAGTCCCGTGGTAGCTGCCAAAGGGCATGTCCGCCACCACCAGTGCCCGCCGCACCGCCCGCCGCACCGCCCGCGTGTGGTGCAGCATCTCGTCCACCGTCACGGCCAGCGTGTTGTCCAGGCCCATCACTACCATGGCCAGCGAGTCGCCCACCAGCACCAGGTCGATGCCCGCCTCGTCCACCAGCCGCGAGGTGGCGTAGTCATACGCCGTCAGCGCGCAGATCGGCTTGCCCTGGCGCTTCATCTCCGCCAGTGCAGGCATGGTCACTTTTGTCAGGGGGTGCGCGGCCGAGATCGCTCCGCCGCCAGGGAAGGTCGTTAAGCTCATGGTCACTCCAGTGCCGCTCCGAACACACAGGATGCAGCCCGAACACCCCAAGTATACGCCCGTTCCGGCTCCGCCACACGCCGCCATGTGCCCACCGCCATGTGTACACTGCCATGTGCCCCATCCATGCGCAGCATGGGTGGGTGGGCCGCATGTGTGAGAAAGTACAGCCGGGTGCCCCATTCAACACGCAGCCTGATCGCGCGAAGGGTGGGAAACCACGCCCCCCTTGCCCAACGCCCCATGCTCCCCGCACACTAATCACAACCCATGCTCTCGCCCCTCGCCACCGGAGCCGCTGTCACCCTGGGCACAGCCGCGGCCGCGGGCCTCGCCCTCGGCGGATACGCCTACGCGGCCATGACGCCCAGCTCGCAGCTCTTCGGCCGCACCCTCATCGCGTCGCGCAGCCCCGGCCAGCTCGCTCTCACCTTCGACGACGGCCCCAACCCCGCCTGGACCCCGCGCCTGCTCGACATCCTCGCCGCGCACAACGCCCGCGCCACCTTCTTCATGGTCGGCCAGTTCGCCCAGGCCGGGCCCGCGCTCGTCCGCCGCATCGCCGCCGCCGGCCACCTCATCGGCAACCACACCTGGAGCCACCCCAACCTCGCCCGCACCGCCTCGGCCAAAATCCGCGAAGAGCTCACCCGCACCAGCGACACCCTCGCCCAGCTCACCGGCCAGCCCATCCGCTTCTTCCGCCCGCCCTTCGGCGCACGCCGGCCCTTCGCGTTAAAAACCGCGCGCGCCCTCGGCATGACGCCCGTCACCTGGAACGCCATGACCAACGACTGGGACGAGCCACCAGCCGACCGAATCACGGCAGATTTGATCAACAGGATTGAAGCCAACAAACAGCGCGGCTTCGCCAGCAACATCGTGCTCCACGACGGCGGCCACCACGGCCTCGGCGCCAACCGCGAACCCTCCGTCACCGCCGCCAGCCTGCTGCTCCAGCACTACGCCGCCACGCACACCTTCGTCACACTCGACGCGTGGGCATAGCAGCCGCAGATATTGCGTTGTGTCAGGGCACGGCTCAAACAGTCGCCGAAAACATGTCAGTTATTGATTCTGAAATACTAAAAATACAAGCGGCTCGCAAGATTCGCAGTTCCGTAGCGTAATTTAGCAGAGAACTCGACACATCTTCTGCCAAACTATCCCCATGGGCACTCCACAAATTGCGGTTCCCCTGCTTGACGCAGATGCACTGGCGCAAAAGCTTCTCGCTGTTGGCAACACTCTCAAACCCATTGATGAGACAGACTACAACTACTATTTCTTCGAGATCGTCCGCGAGTTGGTGGACTCGGCTCTCAATAATTTCAAGGAATTACGCCGTGGTTATACGAACCGGAACCTACATCTCACCGCGTGGGCGTCGCGTAATCTGCTCGAACTACTGGTTTTCACGAAATATGTTTTGAAGTCCGGCGCTAACGCGAAGCGTTTCGGTGAAGACCGTCTAGTGGATGGCTGTGAACTCCTTATTGCCCTCCGGGACCTTGAGCGCCATTACGATCCAACAGCGCCGACGCCTGGACTGGACGATGCCCTTACTCGGATGCAGGACCAGATGCGCGTAGAGAACGTCACAGCTACGAAGCATCTGGAAACGAGTGCACTTGCCCGAGAGGTCGGAATGGAGCAGGAATTCCGCTCAATGAACCGCGTGACATCAAAACTGGTTCACCCCACGGCGTGGTCTACGCTTGCGGAGAATGCCGGACGTAACAGCTACCCCGAGGCACGAGATTTGCTCTTTGGGACTGGAATTGCGCACATGAGCCAGATTTATATGGATGTGCGGGACTACAACAAAGCACGCGGGATGACGCCACTTCCATAACGGAGATATTATCTTTGGCTGGGTAGATGACATCGTCGCTTTTAAGAAACGTGCTTGTTTCCAAAGTTCTTGGAACAAAATACGGTTCACAGCGAACGAAGGCGGGAAAGTTTCTTTGCCAAGAAATGCGCAACCCTCGTCCTCGCGATCAAATCGAGCGCGAACCTAGCACAAGAATCTGCTCATCTTTCGAAGTGAATTGACTTCCAAAAGCTTAGGAACCGCCCGTTTTGAAAGGGCACGACTTTCAGTCGTGCCGCAAGTTGCACAAAGAAACAGGGGCTTCAGCCCCTGAAAGAACCCGCCCCAAACGCCACCCGCGCCGCCGCAATCGTCTTCTCCACCTCGCCCTCCCCATGCGCCGCGCTCACAAACGCCGCCTCAAACTGCGAGGGCGGCAGCCACACGCCCTGCTCCAGCATCGCGTGGTGGAACCGCCCGAACGCCGCCGTATCGCTCTTTGCCGCCTCGTCGTAGTCGCGCACCGGCCCCTCGGTAAAGAACCACGTCCCCATCGAGCCCACGCGGTTCAGCGTCAGCGGCACCCCGGCCTTCTCCGCCTCCGCCGCCACGCCCTCGAACATCGCCTTCGCCGTCGCCTCCAGCCGCGGATACACCTCCGCCGCATGCTCCTGCAGATACCCGAGCGTCGCCGCCCCCGCCGCCATCGCCAGCGGATTCCCGCTCAGCGTTCCGGCCTGATACACCGGCCCCAGCGGCGCTAGCATATCCATATACTTCTGCTTCCCTCCAAACACGCCCACCGGCAGCCCGCCGCCCACAATCTTGCCCAGCGTAATCAGGTCCGGATCAAGCCCGTACAGCTCCACCGCGCCGCCCAGCGCCACGCGGAACCCCGTCATCACCTCGTCCACAATCAGCAGCGCGCCCTCGCGCCGCGTCATCTCGCGCAGCGCATGCAGATACCCCGGCGCCGGCGGAATACACCCCGCGTTCCCCACCACCGGCTCCAGAATCACCGCCGCAATCTCGTCGTCGAAGGCATCAAACGCCGCATCCACCGCCGCCAGATCGTTGTAGGGCAGCGCATGCGTCAGCGCGGCCACTTCCTCCGGCACGCCCGCCGACCCCGGAATCCCGAACGTCGCCACGCCAGAGCCCGCCTTCACCAGCAGCCCGTCCGCATGCCCATGGTAGTTGCCCTCGAACTTGATGATCCTGTCGCGTCCCGTCGCCGCCCGTGCCAGCCTTATCGCGGACATCGTCGCTTCAGTCCCCGAACTCACAAACCGCATCTTCTCCATCGCCGGATAGCACGCCGCCACCCGCTCCGCCAGGTCCGCCTCCGCCGCCGTCGACGCCCCAAAACTCGCCGACTTTCGCGCCGCCAGCTCGATGGCCCGCACCACTGGCTCGAACGCATGCCCCAGAATCATCGGCCCCCACGAGCCGAAATAGTCGATGTACAGGTTCCCGTCCGCGTCCTCGATCCACGCGCCCTCCGCCCGCTCCACAAACGGCGGCGCGCCGCCCACCGCGCGAAAGGCCCGCACCGGCGAGTTCACCCCGCCAGGAAAATAGCGCTCCGCGCGCTGCTGCAGTGCATGCGATTTGCTGCGGCCGGGAGAAGGCACATTCGTACTCGTCATGCGTTCAGTATAAGAGCCGCTCGATGCGCCACGCGCCACGCTGCCTGCATCCCCGCGCTCGTGCGATCATCTGCTCTAGTGTGAGCGAACTTCCCACTCCCGGCCCGCGCCTGCCCGTCTTGCAATTACCCGTCTTGCAATTATTAGTCCTCTTCGACGGCCACTGCGGCTTCTGCAACGCATCCATTCGCTGGTTTCTGCGCCGCGACCGCCACGGCCGCCTCCGCTTCGCGCCTGCAGACGATCCCCGCGTCACCGGCATCCTCGCCCGCCACGGCCTCGCACCCGATCCCAGCAGCATTCTCGTCGTCCGCAACGCCGGCACGCCCCTCGAAGAGGTTCTCGTCCGTTCCAATGCTGCACTCACCCTGCTCCGCGAGCTGCCCCAGCCCTGGCCCTCCGTCGCCGCCACGCTGCGCCTCGTCCCGCGTCCCCTGCGCGACCTCGTCTACCGCCTCATCGCCCGCCTGCGCTACCGCCTTGGCCCGCGTCTCGCCGCCTGCCCCATCCCCACGCCCGCCGAGCGCGCCCGCTTCCTGTAAACCGGCTCACAACAATTCGGATGACGGGCAGCACAGATCTCGCTACGGTAGAGGCAGGCTGCGACAACAAACGCCGGTCCGCATGAAGAACCTTTTTGACGCCACCCTGGTCGAAGACACCAAACAGCGCGTCCTGCGCCTGCAGCCCGGGAGCGAGCGGCAGTGGGGCCGCATGACCGTCGCGCAGACTCTCGCTCACTGTACCTCTGGCATCGAAATGGCGATGGGCATCGTCCGTCCAAAGCGCGCGCCGTTTCCCGCGCCTGTTCTCGGAGCGCTCATCAAGCCCCTGGTCTTTCGCGACGACCAGCCCATGCGCCGCAACTCGCCCTCATCGCCGGAGCTTTTCCCTGCGGATGCCGCGCAATGTGAGTTCCACCACGAGCGCGACCGGCTCATCGCAGCCATCAACAGCTTCGCCGCGCAGGGCGCTTCGTGCTGCTCCCCGCACCCTCACCCTTTCTTCGGCGCGCTCCATCCGCAGCAGTGGGCAATTCTCATGTATAAGCACCTCGACCATCACCTGCGCCAGTTCGGCGTCTAGCGCCTCGGCCCCCGCCTCGCCGCCTGGCCCATCCCCACGCCCGCCGAGCGCGACCGGCTTCTATGACGCAGCTCTGCACCGCCGCGCCTTCACCGCCAGCATCAGGTTTGCGCCCATCGAAATCCCCATCAGCAGTCCGATCCCCGCATCCAGCCACGGGCGCGGATGCCCTGTCTGCCGCGCAAAGTTCCACAGCAGCAGCCCCGCCACCAGCGCAAGGTTCGCCAGCACTCTCTGCCACCGCAGCCTCTTCCTTATCTCGTCCTTCTCAACGCACATCGTTCCCTCCCGCGCTCAGTCGCGCAGCTTGAGCCACACCATCAGCCCCATCTTCACCACCACCATTGTCACCAGCACCGCCATCAGATCCCAACTGATCACATGCTTCGCAAAGATGCGGTACTCGAAGATGCACACGGCCACCAGCGCGCCGGCCAGCCCGGCCACGCTCGTCGAGCGCCTCCTGTGCTCCAGAAACCGCTCGTCCACAAACTTCCCCAGCACCGGAACCCGGCTCAGCGGATGCGTCATTGCCCAACCTCCAAAGTAAAAATCTCGTCCGTCGCGCACCCGAACACCCGCGCAAAGGTCAGCGCCAGCGCCAGGCTCGGCACATAGCGGTTCCGCTCAATCGAGTTCACGCTCTGCCGCGAAACCCCAGCCGCGCGCGCCAGCTCTTCCTGGGTCCACCCGCGCTCGGCCCGCAGCTCCTTCACCCGATTGACGACCGACGGCTCCATGTCAAGCTCACTTTCCATCCACTTTAGCCTTGCCCTTTGATTCATGTCAAGCTCGCTTTCCATCTCGCCGCGCATATCCTCAGGATTTGAACAATCCGCCCGTCTCCCCGCGCGAAACAGCCCGCCCCAAACCCTGCTAGAATCGACCTTTCCAGCCTCAGGCTTGGCTTGCAAAATCCCACCGCAGAAGGCCGCACCGTGCCAGCAGACGCGAAACCGAAAGCCATCACCTATGCCGATGCCGGCGTCGACATCTCCAGCGGCGACCGCGCAAAAGAGCGCATCAAGTATCTGGCGCAAAAGACCTTTAACCGCAATGTGCTGGGCGGTATCGGCGGCTTCGGGGCCCTCTTCCGCCTCGATCTGCAGCGCTGGAAGAACCCCATCCTGGTCAGCTCGGCAGACGGCGTCGGCACCAAGCTCAAAATCGCCTTCGAGCTCGGCATGCACCACACCGTGGGCGCGGACCTCGTCAACCACTGCGTCAACGACATCGCCGTGCAGGGCGCCACGCCCCTCTTCGTCCTCGACTACCTCGCCACCGGCCGCCTCGACCCCGAGGTCACCGAGTCCGTCGTCTCCGGCCTGGCTGACGCCTGCCGCGCCAACGGCTGCGCACTCATCGGCGGCGAAACCGCGCAGATGCCCGGCTTCTACGCTGACGGCGAGTACGACCTCGCCGGCTTCATCGTCGGCGCCGTCGACCGCGACAAGATGATCACCGGCGCGGGCATCAAGCCCGGCGACGTGCTCATCGGCCTGCCCTCCACCGGCCTGCACACCAACGGCTACTCACTGGCCCGCAAGCTCCTCTTCGAGGTCGCCGGCTACAAGCCCACGCAATACGTCACGGCCATCAAGGAGAAAGCCGGAGCTGCGCTCATGAAGACACACCGCAGCTACCTCCACGTCATCCAGAAGCTCGTAGCCGCGGGCCTCACCACCGGCATGGCCCACATCACCGGCGGCGGCATCACCGAAAATCTGCCCCGCATCCTGCCCAAGGGCACGGCCGCGCAAATCGAGATCGGCTCCTGGCCCGTGCTGCCCATCTTCGACCACCTCCGCGACCTCGGCCAGGTCTCGCAGGAAGAAATGATGCGCACCTTCAATATGGGCGTCGGCCTCATCGCCGCCATCCCCGCCGCCAAGTTCACGCGCGCCAAAACCCTCCTCGACCGCGCCGAAGAAAAGTTCCACGTCATCGGCCGCGTCGTCAAAGGCGAGCGCCGCGTCCAGTACACGTAGTTCTCGGAGGAAGCGCCTCAAGCACGAACATGGGTGCCCCATCCAACGCGCAGCTCCATCGCGCGTTGGGTGGGAAAGCACGAATACAACGAAAGCGCTGCCATTCCAGCGCGAAACTGGGTGCCCCAGGTCCCTTGTCCACCGTGGCGGAGGGACCTGGGAAAGCACAAACCCGATCGAAGCACGGAATAAACCGGGGCTCAGCCCCCGAGGAAAAAGGCCGTTGGAATCCCATCCGCAACCATCGCCGCTACGCCTCGGCATACTCCTCTCCGGCCGCGGCTCCAACTTCCTCGCCATCGCTGCATCCATCCGCGAGGGCGCGCTCCCCGGCGTCGAAATCGCCGTCGTCATCTCCAACATCGCGGATGCTCCCGGCCTCGCCGCCGCGAAAGACCTCGGCCTTCCCACCGCTCTGCACGTCTCCAAGGGCCGCGCGCGCGCCGAGCACGATGCCGACGTCGCCGCCACCCTCCGCGCCCACAGCGTCTATCTCATCTGCCTGGCCGGCTACATGCGCCTGCTCTCGCCGGAGTTCGTCGCCGCCTTCCCCAACCGCATCGTCAACATCCACCCGTCGCTCCTGCCCGCCTTCCCCGGCCTCGACGCGCAGACCCAGGCCTTCGACTACGGCGTCAAGGTCGCCGGCTGCACCGTGCATTTTGTCGACGAGCACCTCGACCACGGCGTCATCATTCTGCAGCGCGCCATCCCCGTCCTCGACACCGACGACGCGCACTCCCTCGCCCAGCGCATCCTCGCCGAGGAGCACATCGCCTACACAGAGGCCCTCGCCCGCATCGCCAGCGGCCGGTACGAACTCCGCGGCCGCCGCTATGTCCCGCGCGGCTAATTCATCCAACAGACATGAGCCTTGAAGCAGCACTCACTACAGAGTGGCGCCGTGCTGCAGGAGCACACGCGCCGTAGCTGCCTGATGAAAGTCGTAGGCGCCGCGCAGCGCCGTACATCCCCAGCGCGTCTTGGCCTTCATGTCGCCGCCGTGTGCAATCAGCCATTCGGTCATGGCGACCTGACCGCGCGCTGCGGCCCAGTGGAGTGGTATGTTGCCGTCCCTATCGGCAGGATTTACCTCAGCTCCCCTTGCGATCAGCAGCTTCGCCACATTCAATTTGCCATTGTAGGCGGCCCAATGCAGAGGCGTGTCTCCTTCGTTGGAGCGGGCATTGATATCGGCGCCGTGTGCGAGCAGAACCTCCGCAACCTCGACCTGGCCGCTGGTGGCGGCCGAGTGCAGGGCTGTGAATCCATTGGCGTCGCGCGCGTTGACGTTGGCTCCCTGTCGCAGCAGAAGAAGAGCGCTCTCAACCGAACCGTTCATGGTCGCGATATGCAGTGCGGTCGCGCCGGTATTGGACCTTGCATTAATATCGGCCCCGGCAGCGAGCAAGCAAGCAGCCACATCCGCATGCCCACCCCATACTGCGGACTGCAAGGGTGTGTATCCATCGAAGTTCCTTGCCTCCATGCTCGCGCCGTGTTGCAGGAGCACACGGACAACTTCAGTGTGCCCCGCGGATGCCGCGCTGCCCAGCGGTGTGCTGCCATTGTTGGAGCGCTCCTCAATATTGGCGTGGCTGTCGAGAAGCAATTCCGCGACAGCCGCATTTCCCTCCACTGCCGCATCTTGGAGCGGAGTGTTGCTAAAGTGGTCGATTGCGTCAATCTGCGCACCACTTTGCAATAAAATGTCTGCCGTAATTGGATAGCCCGAATAAGCAGCATCATGCAAAGGCGTGGCCCCATTGTTATTGATTGCCATAATGGGAGCGCCGTGTTCGATGAGAATCTTCGCTATCCCTGATTGCCCGCGGCTGGCGGCGTAGTGCAGCGGAGTCCAGCCGCGCCATTCACGGCAGCTAACTAACTCGGGGACTAACTCGAGAATCGACTCGACAGCATAGATGCGTCCACTCGAAACGGTGCGCAGCAGTGCCATGCAGGAAAGGCTTGGCATCGCCGGTGTGTACGTATCGAGCGCACCGGATGAATGTGTGCCTGCGGTGCTGACCACCACGGCCGTACCGGGACCGAGTCGGCGATCGAGCCCGGCGCAGCGGACGAAGCCCAGCTTTTCCTGCGTGCCAGGCTTTGAAACGCTGCACCAGCTTCCCTCGTCGTTTGTGACCGACATGCCGATATGGACTAGCGCACCACGCGCCAGGGTGGTAACTGTGTCGCTGTCTGTGGACATCTCAGAATAGACCGGAAGAGAATCGCGTGCGACAATGCCACTCTGCTCTTGTGCCCGCGTTGGGGCAGGCATAGCCAGCAGAAGAATGAAACTGACAACAAGAGTTCGCGCAAAACTCCGCGGCAAATTCATAGCGGCATGCCTCGGGAACAGTAAGCGTAATGTTACATCGAATCTTATAAACCCAGAAATAAATCTGAGAATATTACGCTAAGTAGCAGAGGCTCCGTTCCGAAGCGGCACCTTCTACTCGACCGGAGCCGCCGTTCCCCGCGTGCGGTACCGCGGCTTCTTCATCAGGTAGCCAATGGGGATCAGGCACACCGTGAGAATCACGAGGACGTGGATGGTGTCGATATACGCCAGCGTATTGGCCTGCTGCACCATCATGCTGTAGACGCGCGCCGCGGAGTGGCTGGCCGCCCCGGCATGCGAGTAGCCCTGCCGCATCATCCCGTCGAGCCCGCCGTCCAGCAGCCGGTAGTTGGGCGCGCCCGCATACACATGCGCGCTGAGATAGTTCTGGTGCACCTGCGCCCGGCGCACCAGCATCGTGCTGATGAACGAGATGCCGAGGCTGCCCCCGATATTGCGGGCCAGCGCGGTCAGCCCCGAAACCTCGTTGTTCTTCTCCTGCGGAACGCCCACGTAGGACATCACGCTGATGGGCACAAACAGGAACGGCATGCCCAGCACCATGATCACGCGCCAGCTCGCCGCATCCCAGAAGCTGATGTTCAGGTTCAGGCTCGAGATGCGCCAGATGCCGAAGCTGACCCACGCGAACCCGAAGCAGATCATCGCGCGCGGATCGAGCTTCTGCCCCAGGAAGCCCACAATCGGCAGCAGAACAATCAGCGTAAGCCCGCCCAGCGAGAGCACCATGCCCGCCTGGGTCGCGTTGTAGCCCATGATCTCCTGTAGATACTGCGGAATCATCACCGTCGTGGAGTACAGCGCCGCGCCAATCACCAGCATCACTAGCTGGGTCATGCTGAAGTTGCGGCTGCGGTAGAGCGAGAGGTCGATGATCGGGTGCTTCGCCGTCAGCTCGCGCCACAGGAAGGCGATAAAGCCGATGCCCGCCAGCAGCGCGCAGCCCACAATGAGGTTGGAGCCGAACCAGTCCTTCTCCTGCCCCTTGTCGAGCATGATCTGCAGAGCGCCGATGGTCACCGCCAGCAGGCCCAGCCCGATGCCGTCCACGCTGCCGATCTTCGCGCGCACGCGCTTCAGGTACGGAGGGTCCTCCACAATGCGGCTGGTAAGCACAATCGACAGAATGCCGACCGGAATGTTCAGGAAGAAGATCCACCGCCACGTGTAGTTATCGGTAATCCAGCCGCCAATGGTGGGTCCGATGGCCGGCGCCACCACCACCGCCATGCCATAGATGGCAAAGGCGACGCTGCGCTTCTGCGGCGCAAAGGTATCGGCCAGAATGGCGCGCTCGCTCGGCTGCAGGCCGCCGCCGGCCGCGCCCTGGATCACGCGGAAGAACACAAGCAGCGGCAGGGAGGTGGCCAGGCCGCAGCAGAAGGAGAAGATCGTGAACGCCACCACGCAGCTCATGTAGAACCGCTTGCGGCCGATGCGGTTGGCGATCCAGCCGCTGATGGGCAGAACGATGGCGTTCGACACCAGATACGAGGTCAGAACCCACGTGGCCTCGTCGTAGCTGGCCCCCAGCGACCCGGCAATATGCGGCAGCGCGACGTTGGCGATGGAGGAGTCCAGCGCCTCCATGAAGGTGGCCAGCGTGACGGTGAAGGCAATCACCCACGGATTGAACCGCGGCTTCCACGTCTCGTCAAAGTGAACCTCGCTGTCGGCGTCCCGCGGTTCCGCGGAACCGGCAGCGGTTGACTGCGCCATGCGCGCTCCCTGATGAATTTTTCTCGTGCTGTGCCGCT
>DASZRQ010000060.1:0-7371 GCA_035549115.1 Occallatibacter sp.
CGTTGAGTAATAGCGGCCGAACGCCGTCACCTCGCCAAGCATGTACGTTGCAAACCCCATGCCGCCCGGTACAGTGGCAGCAGGATCGGAGGTTGGACCAGTGCCAAACGTCAACTGGCCTGCACGATCCGTATCGGAAGGGACGCGCAGGTTGCGGCCGTAGCGCAGATCGGCGCCCACCTTGAACGTGTGGTTGCCAACAATCTTGGTCCAGTTGTTCACGATCTGGAACTGATCTTCGCGTTCGGTCAGCGGGCAGTTGCACCGGTTGATGCCGAGGCCCGCGCCGTATTCCCAGTTCGTATTGCCAAAAACAGGGTTGTTTGTGCCGCCGGGAAGACCAGAGATCAGAAAACCTGGCGCGCCTGATGTGAAGTTGTCGCCCATGTTGATCCCAGGAATGCCAAGCTGGTTGGCAAACTCCTTACCCTGGTCATATTTCGTGTCAATGACGTTGTAGCGGTAGTAACCGAGGCGGAAATCCGTCAGCAATTTCGGATTGAGGGCAATGTCCATGCCCGATGCCAGGCTGTCGTTGGCACCGTTCGAGTTGCCGCCGTAGTTGTTGATGCCAAAGCCAGAGCCGCCTGCATCGCCGAACATGACGGCGCCTGAGAGCGTATCCCAGAATCGGGAGAACCGCTCGAAGGCATGCGCCTTTTCGTTCAGCGTATAGTCCACGCGCTCTGTCCACTGGTTGCTGTTGAACAGGC
The DNA here is from genome assembly GCA_035549115.1 of Occallatibacter sp. Lineage (GTDB taxonomy): Bacteria > Acidobacteriota > Terriglobia > Terriglobales > Acidobacteriaceae > Telmatobacter. The sequence continues at coordinate 714 of DASZRQ010000060.1, forward strand.
CCGTGCCGGAGGCGTTGTAGTTGCTGTCCAATCCATTCAGCGCGCCAGTCCCGCCGGGATGAATGTTGGTCGTGTACGGTTCCAGAATCGTCAGCAGCGCTAGCGCCGGTGCCGACGCAGCTCCCGAGATGTATGACCGTGGAATGATATTGTTCGGAAACGCCGGATAGTGCATCTTTCCGTCTGTGCCCAGCGTTTGCGGCTGAGTAGTGTCATAAATCTCAGCAGCCGCGCCCAGTGAGGGCTCATTCAGATATTCACTCAGGTCGCATCCGTCGCCGCCCTGGCTGTCCTGCTCTTTGCCGAGGCAGGTTTCCGTTGCAAAGTTCGTCGGCAGCGTATCCTTCGCGGAAGTGCCCACCTTCTGCCGTTGAGCCTCGTAGTTGAAGAAGAAGAACGCTTTGTCCTTCTTGATCGGTCCACCAATCGAAGCGCCGAAGCGGTTCTTCAGACCGGGAGGCATGCCGGCTGGATTGGTCAGGCTTACCGCGCCAGGCGTCTGGGTAAACGGATCGCGCGCCAGGTTGGCGTTGCCGGTGCGGAAATCATAGGCGCTGCCATGGAAGCTGTTGGTGCCCGAGCGCGTCTGCGCCGTCACCACGGCCGAAACGGCTTTGCCCAGCTCGGCATCGAAGTTCTGGGTCGTGATCTTGGTCTCCGTCACCGCATCCATCGTCGGATTGATCACGATGATGCCCAGAATCGGATCCTGGTTATCGGTGCCGTCCAGTTCGAATGCTGTTCCTCCGAACGCCTGCCCATCCACCTGGATCTGTTGCGAGCCCTGCGGATTTTCATCCGCGGCGTGGGACCAATTCAGCTTCTGTGCGCCCGGCAGCAGCAGTTGCAGGTTGGTAAAGTTCTGGTCGCCTACCGGCAGGCTCGACACCTGCTGCTGATCGAAGACTGTCGCCACGTCGGCGCGGTCGGTCTTCAGTTCAGGCTGCGAGTCAGCATTGACCGTCACGGTCGTGTTCGCGGTGCCAACCTCCAGGGTCGGGTCGATGCGCGGTGCCGTATCGGCCTGCACCGTGACACCCGTTGCCTCAAAGGCTTTGAAGCCCTTGGCCGTCACCTTCAGGTCGTAAACGTCGGGAATGAGGTGGGGAACGCTGTAGTCGCCCGAAGCGTTCGATGTCGCGGTCACGATGGTGCCTTTGGCCTCATCTTTTACCGTGATCGTCGCACCGGGAATGGCGGCTCCCGTGGAATCCGTTACCGTGCCGAAGATCGATCCATACACCGACTGGGCACTGGCCGGAACACGTAAGAGCAATCCCGTGCAGGCGCAAAACGCCAGCACGAGTGCTGTACGCACAATGGTTTTCATGCGGTCTCCTGAAAAGTTGGTCCCGTGGTTCTTTGTGTCAACTTGTTGGTTGATCTGCCGGCTGGCAGGTGAATTGCGGCTAGTCGGCTTGCAAGGCTACCCCGCCACGCTGGCAGGTTCGCGAAAAATTCCGGCATCCCCGCTCTCGAAAGTGAACCTAGGGAAGAGCTAAAAGGGCAGGCCCGGAAGCAAATCGAAACCTTACCCAAAACAAAGCAGCACTGTCAATGCTTTACCGTGCGAAATGGGGCCGATGTTCCGAAAAAACGACATAGCAATCTATGGAAACATTTACATTTCTTCCCCGGCCTTCGCTTCGCCCCTCCCGCTGCTGCGGGAAATCTCCCAAGTCTCATTAATAATGCGATTTATTCAAAATTCTGTGCGGAATACTGCAGCTCTCCAATGGATTTATCTCTTGCTCTTAAAGTGACCGGAAATGGACATATTTATAGGCAATTTTTTATAAATGCCTTATGAATGTCTATATATTTAAGCGGCCTCGGTCTTATCGCCTTCGCCGGTCTAGTTCGCTCCATCGCCCATAGCGCTCCACATCGTCAGGCTGATCTCAACCTCAATCAAACGATTGATTACATTGGTTTGATGCGGCAGAGATTTCCACTCAGGCACAGCAACGCTTCATCTATTTCGTACCTGCTCTTCATTATCTTTGAACCCTTGTTTGGATTGATCTCTATCTCGGCAAACGAAAAAACAATGCTTAGGCCGATATAACATTCTTGTTTCCAGAAACAGAAACGCGTTTTTCCCATAATTGTGCTCCCCGGCCTCCGCCGCTCACTGCGCTCCGCATTGGCCGTTCTCAATGGCCATTTTCAGCCGCCGCGCCTCCTGGTCATCCGGCGAAAAGCTCAACAGTCGTTCCAGCGTCTCCGCTGCTTCATCCCTGCGCCCCTCCCGGCAAGCCACCTGCGCCAGATTCATCGTCGCAGCCCGCGCGGTTGGGTTGTCATCCACAACCCGGAGCCACAGACGCAGCGCGTCGGCTGTGTCTCCGCCACGTAGTTCGATCAGCGCAAGATCGCCCGCTGCCAGCTCGTCATACGGATCGTCCCGCAGAGCCGCGCGATACTCCTCAGCCGCCCTCCCGGTCTCGCCATTCATCTGTTCCAGAAATCCGAGTTGTGCGTGCAGCGTGTGGTCGCTGGCCGCGCCTGCCTCGGTCCGCTCCGCTTCGCGCAGCAGCAGCATCGCCTTCTCGCCCGCATCGCGGTCGCCCCGCGCGGCCATCTGCACATAGGCAAGGCCAAGGTCGCGATCATCCGCCGGTACACCGCCCACCGTCACCAGCGTTCCGCTGGTCGCCAGCGGCAGCCGCTCCTGGCTCACCCGCCTGCGTATCCAGTGGTCCGTTACCTGCTCGTGGGCGATATCATTTGCCGGCGGCCGCGCCATGTGGCAGGCCGTGCAGTCCGGGTTCTCCGGATGATGCCTCTCTGCAAACGCCGCGCCAGTATGGCAGGCCAGGCACTTCGCCCGATAGAACGCCACGCGTTCCTCCGGCGCAGGCGACCCATGTGGATCATGGCAGCTTGTGCATGTCATCCGGTCGCCGGACTTCTGCTTGCACGCGCTCTTCAGCAGCGCCTCCCACTGGCTTGTCGCCCGCCCGCCCGACCCGTCTTCGTTGCGAAACACAAAGAACAGCGTAAAGTCGAAGAGGTTCTCGCCCGGCACAAAGTCTTCGATCCGTTTACCTGGCCGGTCCACTGCAGCCTGCCCTTCAAGGTGACAGTTCAGGCAGACCGAGTCGCGCCGCACCGGCTCCAGCGCATCAATATCCAGCATGCGCACCCGTCCGCCCGAGGCGACATGCGCACTGCCATCTCCGTGGCAGGCTGCGCAGGTCACGCCGCCCGCAGCAAAGGGCTCGCTCGCATAGTGATTCCGTGCATCGGGCAGGGAACTCGCCGCGCCGGATGCGTGGCAATGCAGACAGCCGGGATCGACCGGCAGCGTCAACGGCATCTCTCGCGCATCCTGGTAGTGCGGCGTCATGTCCCACACTCGTTTCTTCGCGTACCAGTTGATTGGCGCCTCGAACCAGTAGCCCTGCCGCTCGAAAAGATAGGTCCGGCCCCGCCGCCCCGAGCCCAGAAAGTACCACAGCTCCTGCCGTCCGCTCAGCGGCCGCGCCGCGTCGTCGCGCTCATAACTCAGCCACACATGCCCATCTTCTTGGTCAATCCGGTAATGCACGCCCGACGCCGCATGCACATAATCCGCCGGCAGAAAGCCTTCCGTTGCCGCACCGCTTGCATTAGCCATCGGTGTCTTGCGGTAACGCTCGTAGATGGCCCGGTGGCAGGACGCACAGGCAGCATCCGGGTCCACAGGCCTGCGCTCCTGGCCCGCATCGACAGGCCGCACCCGCCCGAGAGAAACCCCAATCGCAACCAGCAGGAAAAAGGTGAGGACTACCCACCCAAAACGGGTCAGACTCTGCGCTCCGCCAGCTTTCGCCGCCGTTCTCGTCGTGCTCGATCGTGCTCAGTCCTTCAGACGAGCCAGCAGCCCCTCAAGCTGACAGCGCGTTCTTCCCGGATGCCGCAAGCCGCAATGTCATCAAAATCTGCGCGGCGCATGCACACGGCTCAGGCGTAGAATCCTGGTCAGTTCCGTGCAGCGGAGACAGCGCATGGTCCTCGATCTCGCGCGAGCCTTTTCGTTCTTTCTCTCCATCGTGGCCATCTACGCCGCGGCCATCGGTGCCTTCTTTGTCCCCGGCACACGCATTGAGGAGCGCATTTTCCTCACTCTGCTGCGCCTCGGCTTCGCCGCCTGCATCTGCCTGCTCAGCGGACTCTTCTTCGCCTGGCCCGCCTCTGCACGACCGCAGCCCACGCACACGGCGCTCATCTCCACGCTGCCTGTGCGCCTCTTTCTCTGGTCGCTCGCCGCCATCGTGCTGCTCTTTCTCGCCTCGTGGTATCTGGCCAGCTATCCCTGCACCCTCGACCCCACCCGCGACTGCAGCCTCTAGCGCTTCAGCCCGGTCAGCGCTTCATTCTTCAGAATCCTTCCGCCCTCTTCGATCACGTAGAACCGGTTCACGTCGAGATTCTTCAGTGTGTCCACCGCGCCCGAGGGCCAGCGAATCTCCACTAGATCAACCGTTTTCGCTTCGCCCAGCCCAAAGTGGATGCGCAGGTCGCTCGCCGAGAAGTATCCATTGCACGAGCGCACCTCGTCGATCTGCGTCAGCGGCGTGCCCGGCTTCGCTGTCAGCACCGGCGTTCCCGTTTGCGCCACCACCTTGATCCGCGCCCCGATTCCCGTCTTGTTCGACTTCGTTCCCACCAGCCGGATCTTCACCCAGCTCCGCTTTAGCGTGGAGTCGCACCGCAGCAATTGCGGTACGGCATTCACGCAGTTCACCACCGCGTCCAGGTCGCCGTCGTTATCGTAGTCGCCCACGGCAAAGCCCCGCGCCTTGGCCTCCGCGGTAATGCCGCTGCCGCTCACCAGGCTCACGTCCTCAAATTGCCCGTTGCGCAGGTTGCGGTAGAGATACTTCCGCTCCGCATACGAGGCATCCACCTGCGTGCCGTCCACTTCGGGGTATACATGCCCATTCGCAATCAGGATGTCGAGCCAGCCATCGTTGTCGATGTCCATGAAGCTCACACCCCAGCCCAGCAGACGCGTGTTGATGCCCAGCCCTGCCTGATAGGTGCGGTCGTCGAACGAGCTCTCGCCCAGGTTCATGTAGAGCGAGTCCGTGTCGCCCGCGAAGTTCGTCTTCACGATGTCCAGCAGCCCGTCCCGGTTGTAGTCGCCCACGCTCACGCCCATGCCCGCCTGCGGCTTGCCGTCCGGCGAGTAGGCCACGCCGGCCTCGATCGCCTCATCCTTGAACGTGCCGTCTTTCTGGTTCACGTAGTAGGTCGCCGAGGTCGAGTCGTTCGCCACGTAGATATTCGGCCAGCCCGTGTTGTCGAGATCGGCCGCAGCGCAGCTCAGCGCATAGGTGCCCAGCGTGCCCCACATGCCCGCCTTCTCGCTCACATCGGTAAACGTGCCGTCCCCGTTGTTGTGGTAGAGCAGGTTCTTGCCGCCGTCCAGTCCCGGCGGCCCGCACGCCACCAGGATGCCCTTGTACGTGCAGTTCGCTTCTTCCGGCGTCGGCGTCGTCTTCAGGTCCAGATCGATGTAGTTGCCGACGAACAGGTCCAGATGCCCGTCCTTGTCGTAGTCCACAAACGTGCATCCCGAGTTCCATCGCAGCCGGTCTTGTAGCAGGCCGGCCTCCTTCGTCACCTCGATAAACGTCCCGTTCCCATTGTTGCGGAACAGCGCGTTCTGTCCGTAATAGCTCACGAACAGGTCGTTCCACCCGTCGTTGTTGTAGTCGCCCACGCAGCACGCCTGGCCCCAGCCGCTGCGCGCCAGCCCCGCCTTCAGCGTCACATCCGTAAATGTCCCGTCGCGATTGTTCTTGAAGAGGTGGCACACCGGCTCCTTGCCCTTGGGAAACCCCTCCAGCCGCCAGCCGTTCACCAGAAAGATGTCGACCCAATCATCCTGGTCGTAGTCGAAGAAGGCCGCGCCGCAGCCCGTCGTCTCCAGCAGATATTTGTTGCGGTGCTCGCCGCCGAAGATCGTCTCCGCGTTCAGCCCAGCTTCCTTTGCTGCATCCACAAACTGCACGCCGAGAGGCGTACCCGTCACCGGCGAGGGCATGCCCTTCGGCGCGGGCCGCGCCACGGCTTCATACGCCTGCCGCGCGCTGCCTTTGGGTTTTGGAGCGGGTTGCTGCGCGCCAAAGGCCGGCCGGGCTAGCTTCAGCACGTCTTCCAGAGATAAAACCAGTGCGGTCCTTGAAAGCGACTTCAGAAATCCACGGCGATTCAATGCAGGCAGTCTCCCTGCGCGCGCCGGCGCTCTTTCCGGTGCCGGTCGCGCAACACGTCCGAGTATACCGGCCTCTGCGCTGCCTCCGGCTGCGTGCCGCTTCCGTTACTTTTCCCTGGTTACCCAAGGGGGCTTCCTCCCCCAAACCGGGCATGTTATCTGCATCCTTCGCGCTGCTAGACTTCAGCCCATATCTAGTTCCGGCTATCGATAGCGCGAGGTCCCTATGCTCGACATGAAGTCTCTCGATTACTACGAGTTCCTGCAGATCAGCCCCAATGCGGAGATCGACACCATTCACCGCGTCTACCGCTACCTCGCTGCCCGCTATCATCCGGACAATCCCGCATCCGCCGACCCTGAGAAGTTCGCGCTCCTGCGCATGGCCTACGAGGTCCTCTCCGACCCTGCGCGCCGCGCCGAGTACGACGCGACTTATCAGACTGAGGG
>DASZRQ010000061.1:0-23534 GCA_035549115.1 Occallatibacter sp.
AGCAGCCCGGTCAGGTGCGCTTCACGCGCGCCAGTGCGCGGTGCGACAATGCTTGCGGTGAGACCATGCGCAAGGTGCCTGGCTCCTCTCATAAGGAGATACCGTCATGAAGCGACTGTTCCTGTGCGCCGGCGTTCTGGCCGCGGCCACTCTCAGCCTTTCCGCGCAGAAAAAAGCCCCTGTGAGCCCGGCTGAAACCGCCTCCGGCGTCATCGCCGGCAAAACCATCACCATCAAGTACAACTCGCCGCGTGTCAAGGGCCGCGAGGGCCACATCTTCAGCAAGGACGGCCTCATCAGCCACGATCCGCACTATCCCGTATGGCGCGGCGGCGCCAACGCCGCCACCACGCTCGAGACGGATACTAATCTCAAAATTGGCAACCTGTCCGTTCCCGCCGGCACGTACACGCTCTTTGTCGACATCTCCAACCCCGATGAGTGGACGCTGATTGTGAACAAGAAGACCGGCGAGTGGGGCCTTGCCTATGACGGCACGCAGGACCTAGGCCGCGTGAAGATGAAGATGAGCAAACCGGCTGCGATGGTGGAGGACCTCAAGTACAGCATCGAGAGCACGGGCGGAAAATCCGGCGAGGTAACCCTTGCCTGGGAAGATCATTCGGCATCTGTCCCGGTAACGGTCGAATAGCTTCGCGCGTGGCAGGCAGGGCGGCCTTCGCCCTGCCGCTACAATAGTTCAGGAGCCGTTTTCGGAGGACTCAAGCCCTTTGCCTCTCTATGAATATCGCTGCACCCAGTGCGGCTACAGTTTTGAGAAGATACAAAGCTTCAAAGCCGCGCCGGAGACGGAGTGTCCCCGCTGCCACGGCAAGCTGGAGCGTCCGCTGACCGCGCCGGCACTCCAGTTCAAGGGTGCCGGATGGTACGTGAACGACTACGCCGGCAAGGCCGCAGCAAACTCGCCGAGCGCTGGTTCCCCGGATGCGTCTTCATCGGGCGAAGCGAAACCCGCGGCCCCGGATAGCACGAAGCCGGCTGCGGCCGAGTCCACCGCCAAGCCTTCTGCTCCCGCCGCATCCTCCGGCTCCTAGCTGCAGGCCCGCACGCGGCGCATACCCAACGCCGTAAGATGAAGACAGGGTATGTCCCTGCTCGATCCCATTTCGTCTCCGGTTGAAAACGCCGATCTGGCCGCGCTTGAGTGGGAGCCGCTGCTTGCGCTTGTCGCTCGATACGCGGCCTCGCCTCTCGGCCGCAGGGAGATTCTCGCTCTGCATCCGTCGTCGGACGCCGAGTGGATCACCCGCCAGCATCGCCTCACTGCCGAGCTGACCCTGCTGCTCACCGAGCAGGTATCCATTCCCCTCGGCGGCCTCTTCGACCCCACGCAGCTTGCCGCCAAGGCTCGCATCCCCGAGGCTGCGCTGGAAGCCGCGGAGCTGCAGGCCATCGCGCGCCTCGCCAACGACATCGCCGCCTGGCAATCGCTTCTCCGCGAGCCGCCGGCGCGTCTGGTGGGCAGGCTGCCTGAGTTATCCGCGCTCTCTGCAGCGCTCACGCAGAGCCTGCGCCCGCTTGCCGAGTCCATCGAATGCAAAATCCAGCCCGATGGCACACTCGCCGACAACGCCTCGCCCGAGCTCAGCCGCATCCGCCGCGAGCAGGAGCGCCAGCAGCGCGTCATCGAAGAGTCTCTCCGTTCCGCATTGCGCCGCCTCTCCACGGAAGGGTCCACGCAGGACGACCTCATCACCATTCGCGGCGACCGCTTCGTCATTCCCGTGCGCAGTGAGCTCAAGCGCCGCGTCTCCGGCGTCGTCCATGGCGCCAGCTCTTCTGGACAGACGGTGTACGTCGAGCCCCTCGAAACCATCGAGCAGAACAACGAGCTCGTCCGCCTGCTCGAAGAAGAGCAGGCCGAGATTCACCGCATCTTCGTCGCGCTCACTCGCCAGGTGGGCGGATACTCCGAGGCGCTCGTCGCCGGTGCGCATGTCCTGGCGCTTGTCGATACGCGTCTTGCCGGCGCGCGTTTCGGCCGCGACTACGATTGCATCGAGCCCGTGCTTCAGCCGGACCGGCTCGCGCTCACGGCCGCGCGCCATCCCCTGCTCGAAAAACATCTCCGCGCTGCTGGCGGTAGCATCGTGCCGCTCACGCTTGAGCTCACTGCGGCCGCGCGCCAGCTCATCATCAGCGGCCCCAACACCGGCGGCAAAACCGTCACGCTCAAAACCACCGCACTGCTCGCCATGATGGCCCAGGCCGGCATTCCCGTGCCTGCAGAGGCCGCGGCCTTTCCCATCTTCACGGCATTCCTTGCCGATATCGGCGATGCGCAGTCCATCGAGGCCGAGCTCTCCACCTTCTCCGCGCACATCGTCAATCTCAACCGTCTTTCGCGCGTCGCGGATGCGCATGCGCTTGTCCTGCTCGATGAGCTGGGTTCTGCGACAGATCCCGAAGAGGGCTCCGCGCTTGCCGTTGCGGTTGCGCGGTTCTTTCTCGATGCGGGCGCGTGGTCGCTCATCTCCACGCACCACACCTCGCTCAAGGTTTATGCGGCCAATACGTCTGGCGTGCTCAACGCCGCCGCAGGCGTGGACGAGGTCACGCTCGTCCCCAACTACCGCCTGCGTCTCGGCGCGCCCGGCGCGTCTGCGGGCATTCAAACGGCCGCGCGTCTCGGCCTTGATGCGCGCATCGTCGCCGCCGCACGCGAGCGTCTCGGCACCCAGCAGGAAGACATCGGCCGTTTTCTCGATCGCCTGCACCAGGAGCTCACCGCCCTCGAAGCCGAGAAGAAAGCCGCGCGTGAGCAGCAGTATGCGCTCAACCAGGAGCGCGCCAAACTTGCCCGCGAGGGCGATGTCGAGTTGCGCAACCGCATTCGCGACCTTGAAGGCAAGCTCGCTTCGCTGCTCAAGGACTTCGAGTTCCAGATGCGCGAGAATGTGCGCGTCATTGAAGATCGCGCCGCGCAGCAGAAGCTCTCGAAAGAGGCCGAGCGTCGCATCACTCGCCTGCGCCGCGAGTTTCAGGAGAGCTTCAACCAGACCGTCGTCGCGCATCGCACTGGCGCTGACCAGGAAGATGCCCACGCGCAGCCGCATCTGCTGCGCCACATCGCCGCCGGTGACCAGGTTCTCGTCAAGTCGATGAACAAGGTTGCAGTCGTGCAGCGCGAAGTGGAAAAGGATGTCTTCGAGATCGCGCTCGGCCCCATCAAGATGCGCGTCAAGCGCGACGATCTGGCTGCGCCCAAGGCGGTGCAATCATCCGCGCAGAAGCATGATCCCCTCGCCGCCGCCCGCCGTCAGAAGAACATCCACGTCAGCGTTTCCAGCGAGAGCACGGACGACATGCGCATGGAAATCAATCTGATTGGCCGCACCGTGGATGAGGCGACCGAAGAGCTCGAGAAGTATCTCGACCGCGCCTTCCTTGCCGGTCTGCCGCGGGTGCGCGTCATCCATGGTCACGGCGCGGGCATTCTGCGCCGCGGCGTGCGCGAGTTCCTCAAAGGCCATCCCCATGTCGCCAATCTTGAGGAAGCCCCGCAGAACGAAGGCGGCCAGGGCGCTACGCTGGTCGAGCTGCGCCAGTAGCTATGCCGTGCGCGGTTGCAGCAGCCGGAAGGCGAGGAAGGCCAGAAGCTGCAGCACAACCGCACCGCAGGTATCCAGCACCACGTCGCTGAAGAGCCCGGTCCGATTCGGCAGGAAGGTCTGGTGGAACTCGTCCGAGCTTGCAATCAGCACAGTGCCCAGCACGGCCATCAGCGAGCAGCGCCAGAAGCCCCAGCGCGGCGCCGTCATCCACCAGGCGCGCAGCCATGTGAGCCCGATGATCCCGTAGCCCGTAAAGTGTCCCGTCTTGCGGATATAGTGATGGATCAGTTTCCAGCGCTGGTCGCCGACAGGGCCCAGCAGATGCTCGTACAGCCAGCGCAGCGGCGCTGAAGTGCGGTCCGCGCCAAAGAGGTCGGTGGATTCCAAGGCGATGACCGCAATCGCAATCAGCACCGGCAGCCATGCGCGCACCCAGTATCCCCACGGATGGCTGTCTGGGGTGCGGGCAGTTAGGGAAGCTTTCTCCAATCAGAAACGCCTTTCGCTGGCCTTGCGTTTATTCCACGTGGTAGTTCGGCGCTTCGCGCGTAATGATCACGTCGTGCACATGGCTTTCGCGCAGGCCCGCGCCGGAGATGCGCACGAACTGCGCCTTCTGCTGCAGCTCGGCAATGCTCCCGCAGCCCACGTAGCCCATGCCGCTGCGCAGTCCGCCCACAAGCTGGTAGATCATCGCTTCCAGAGGTCCGCGATAGGGCACGCGGCCTTCAATGCCTTCCGGCACAAACTTCGCCAGCCGGTTCTGCCCGCCGCGCTCGCGCTGCACCACGCTTTCGGTGCCGCTCTGCCTGGCCAGATCGTCGCTCGACTGGAAGTAGCGCTCGCCCGAGCCCTGGCTCATCGCCGAGAGCGATCCCATGCCGCGATATGTCTTGAAACTGCGTCCCTGGTAGAGGATCGTTTCGCCGGGGCTCTCGTCCACGCCGGCAAACAGCGAACCGATCATCACCGAGCTCGCGCCGGCGGCAATCGCTTTGGTCACTTCGCCGGAATACTTGATGCCGCCGTCGGCAATCACCGGAATGCCGCGCTCCCGCGCCGCGCGCGCCGCCTCGGCAATCGCCGTAATCTGCGGCATGCCCGCGCCGGTCACCATGCGCGTGGTACAAATCGAGCCCGGCCCAATGCCCACTTTCACCGCGTCCGCGCCCGCATCGATCAGTGCCATCGCGCCGTCGTAGGTGGCCACGTTGCCGGCCAGCACGCCCACGTTCGGATGCGCCTTCTTGACCGCCGTCACTGCCTCCAGCACGCGCGACGAGTGCCCATGCGCCGAGTCGATGGCCAGCACATCCGCGCGCGCCCGCACCAGCTCCGCGGCCCGCTCCAGAAAGTCGCCCGTCGCCCCAATGGCTCCGCCCACGCGCAGCCGGCCCTTTTCGTCCTTGCTCGCGTTCGGGTATTTCAGCTTCTTCTGGATGTCCTTGACCGTGATCAGGCCCTTGAGCTCGTACTGGTCGTTCACCACCAGCAGCTTCTCCACCCGATGCTTGTGCAGAATCAGCTCGGCCTCTTCCAGAGTGGTTCCCACGGGCACGGTGATCAGGTTTTCCTTGGTCATCACGTCGCCCACGGGAATATCGGCGCGCGACTCGAAGCGCAGGTCGCGGTTGGTCAGGATGCCCACCAGCTTTTTCCCCTGCGTCACCGGCACGCCGGAGATCTTGTAGCGCCGCATCACGTCGAGCGCGTCGGCAATCAGTTGGTCCGGCCCAATCGTCACCGGATCCACGATCATGCCGCTCTCCGAGCGCTTCACCTTGTCGATCTCGCCCGCCTGGTCCGCGATCGACAGATTGCGGTGCACAATGCCAATGCCGCCCAGTTGCGCCATCGCAATCGCCATGCGCGACTCGGTCACCGTGTCCATGGCGGAAGAGAGCAGGGGCGTGTTCAGCGTGATCGTGCGCGTCAACTGCGTCTGCGTGCTTACCTCGGCGGGCACCACGTCGCTGTACGCGGGCACCAGCAGCACGTCGTCAAAGGTCAGGGCTTCGGTCAGATTTTTTTCAAGCATGATGCGTAGATGCGCCTGGCGGCCCCCGGATTCGAGTCCGGGGTACGGCAGGCGCTTGTCTCTATTGTAGCGGAGGGGGCAAGCGCGGCTCAGGCCGGTGGCGGCGCTCCCGGCAGGGCGGCGGCCATACGTTCCGGCAGGCCCAGTTTGCGCGCCATGCGCATGCTAATGCGGAAGGTAACGCACTCTTTGTTACCCAGCGAAAGAGCCATCATCTGCCGCAGGCCGCGTTGGACAGGCACAACGCGGATATCATTCCAGGGAATGCGCAGCGGCGGATGCCCGGCGCGAAAGAGCGGCAATACCGAGAGGTAGAGCGCATCATGGGCGGCCGCCATGCGGATCACGCTGTTGTAATGCGTTGCGTAGCGGGCATAGACAGTATGAAACCACGGTCCGGCCGTGCGAATGTCACCGCAGGGTTTCGCGCCGGAAGTGAACCGCCCGGCCAGCCGGTGCCAGCCGCTCAGCGCGGCAATCAGCATCGAAGTGCCGATCCACACCAGAACAAAGAAAATCGGCCCCGCGATCAGAGCGTACCTGGAGATGTCGGCGCCGACAGGCATGGCTTGCTCCTTGCCCGATGCGGCTTGCGCTACACGCCCACGGGAAACGGCTTCGGGCTGGACTCCTCGGGGTTCGCTCCGCCAGAGCGCCAGCGCTCAAACCGCCCCTGCAGCAGGCTCATCAGCCCCGTATACCAGTAGCCGATAACAAAAAGAATGAGAAACGGCGCAGTGAAGTAGTTCTGATTCGAGAAGGTGTATAGAATCGCCAGAAAGAAGTACGCGCCGAACAGCAGCTCGATCCACGGCGCCAGCACCAGCCGCTTGCGATACTTCGCGGCCTGCGACTTCTCGCCTTTCTTGGTCACACGGAATTTGGGCGTGCGCACAAAAGCGCTCTTGATGCCGAACAGCGCCTCCATCACGGCCTTCGTGTTGGTCACCGTCAGGCCAATGCCCAGTGCCATCAGAAAGGGCAGATAGAAGAAAGTCCGCTTCCATGTTTTAGGGAAGAGAATGCGCTGGCTGGCAAGGTAGAACACCGCGATCGAGAAGGTCGATGCCGTGAACAGCGGCACGTCGATCAGCAGCATCTGGAACCAGCCCTGGTAGAACCGCACAATCATCGCCGGAATCAGCAGCGCCGACATGACGACCATCAGCGGATAGCTCAGGTTGGCCGTCAGGTGATATACCGACTCGATCTTGATCCGCCGCTCCACATCCGTGCGGAACAGCATCGGCAGCACCTTGATGCTGGTCTGGATCAGCCCCTTGGCCCAGCGCGCCTGCTGCGTTTTGAAGGCCGTCATCTCGATCGGCAGCTCCGACGGGCACTCCACCTCCGGCAGGTATTTGAACTTCCAGCCCGCCATCTGCGAGCGGTAGCTCAGGTCCGTGTCCTCGGTCAGCGTGTCGTGCTGCCAGCCGCCGCCGTCGGCAATGGCCTGCCGCCGCCACATGCCCGCCGTGCCGTTGAAGTTGAAGAAATCCCCCGACCGCGACCGCGCTCCATGCTCCAGCACAAAGTGCCCGTCCAGCAGGATGGCCTCGATCTTCGTCAGCATGCTGTAGTCGCGGTTCAGGTGAGTCCACCGCGTCTGCACCATGCCGATCTCCGGCTCGGCAAAGTGGTGGATCACCTTCATCAGCCAGTCCGGCGGCGGCACAAAGTCCGCGTCGAAGATGGCCACGAACTCTCCCTTGGCAACCTTCAGCCCCGCATCCAGCGCGCCCGCCTTGAAACCGTGCCGGTTGGTCCGGTGAATGTAGACAATCGGATGCCCCATCGCCGCATAGCGGTCCACAATGCCCGAGGCCACCTCGGTCGTCTCGTCCGTCGAGTCGTCCAGCACCTGGATTTCGAGCTTTTCGCGCGGATACTCCATCGCGCACACCGCTTCGATCAGCCGGTCGATCACGAACTGCTCGTTGAAGATGGGCAGTTGCACCGTCACCCGCGGCAGATCGTCAAAGTGCTGCGGCGGGTTCGGGTCGTAGTTCTTGCGGTGCTTGTAGTAGATGTAGCAGAGCGTGTAGCGGTGAATGCCATAGATCGCCAGCACGATCATCACCGCAAAGTAGGGAATCAGCAGCGAGAGGTCGAACCAGTTCAGGTGGTAGAGCCCCTTGAACGTCTGATCCGCGTACTGCATCTTCAGGTAATGGCGGAACCCATTCTGCGAAATCATGACCAGCAGGGCCGGCGTGTGCCGCGCAAGGTCGCTCACGGCTTCGGCGGACGAATTCAGGCAGTCAGCGAGCGCAGCGGACAGGGCGGTGCCTCCCACGGTACGAGGTAAAAGTCATTGTAAGCGATGCGGCAACTAGCCCTGTCGCAGCAAACTCAGCAGCTCCGGCGGAGAAGTGATGCGGACTCCCTGAATTACCTTGCCGTACAGCGGACCGAAATGCCGCTTGTCGCCGCTCACCAGGTGGTCCGCGCCCGCCGCAATCGCACCGGCAAGCACAGGCCGGTCCTTCAGTGGAAGAGGAAACGATGCGTCGAATTCTTGGAAGACTTCCAGCGTGAAAACTTCGACAGACCGCATCAACACGCGCAGCCGTTCCGCCTGATCGATTCGCGGCAGGTTCCTGAGCACTTCGCCCATCACGTAGCTCGACGTGATGAGCCGCACATTTTTCATGCGCCACAGCGCCGCGATTTCTGCGCCCTCTTTCCAGGCGGCGGAGACCAGAACATTCGCATCGAGGAAGAGGGATGTGGCCGGACTCTCCGCCTCAGTCATGCTGGCCATTGGATGTGATCGATCGAATCAGGATCGATGCCCATCTTCTTCACGTCTTCGCGCGCCTCGAGATACCCCTCCTTGGTCATCGCGTTATTCAGGAAAAACTCCGCCAGCCGCTCGGGCGTGTAGACTTCCACATCCACGGGAGTCGTGGTCGCGGGGCGCAGCAAAATGCCGTCCGCGCGTTCTTCCACCAGCATCGGGCTGCCCTCGTCGAGCTTGTATCGTTTGCGCAGCTTGGCGGGAACCACCAGCGTGCCTCGTTTGCCCATCAGCACCGTTTTCATCGCGCGCCTCCAAAACTCAGAATATCTGAAATTCAGAATTTCTGCTTAAATCGCAATCTCTCACCGGCTTTTGCGCATGTTGAAGCACCTGGCGTAAGGTGAGCAGTGTCAGGAGCCTGCTTTCTATGCCCACTGCCGCCGGATCCCCCATCACCGCCGCTGCCGGCGGCAGCTTTCTGCTCGAATCCCGTCTCCCCGTCGAAGTCTTTACCCTCGAAGACCTGAACGAAGAGCAGCGCCAGATGGCGGCCATGGCCGCCCGGTTTGCCGCCGAAGAGATTCTGCCCGCAGCCCCCGAAATTGAGGCGAAAAAGCCGGATGTGCTCGCTGGGCTGCTGCGCAAGGCTGCCGAGCTTGGTCTTGCCTCCATCGAAATTCCCGAGGAGTACGGCGGCATGGGCCTCGACAAGATCGGCTCCACGCTCGTCACCGATCATCTCTCCATCCTCGCCAGCTTCTCCACCGCCTTCGGCGCGCATGTCGGCATCGGCGCGCTGCCGCTGATCTGGTATGGAACCGAGGAGCAGAAGCAGCGCTACCTGCCCCGCCTCGCCACGGCGGAGCTGATTGGCGCCTACGGCCTCTCCGAGGCCAGTTCCGGCTCCGACGCCATGAATATCCGCACCCGCGCCGCTCTCTCGCCCGATGGCTCCAGCTACATCCTCAATGGCGAGAAGATGTGGATCACCAACTGCGGCATCGCCGGCCTTTACACCGTCTTCGCCAAGATCGACGGCGAAAAGTTCTCCGCCTTTCTCGTCGAGCGCGGCACGCCCGGCCTCACCGTCGGCGCGGAAGAGCACAAGCTGGGCATTCGCGGCTCTTCCACCTGCCCGCTGGTGCTGGAGAACTGCGCCATCCCCGCCGCCAATCTTCTTGGCGAGCCCGGCAAGGGCCATCACATTGCCTTCAACGTGCTCAACATTGGCCGCTTCAAGCTCGGTGTTGCCTGCGTCGGCGGCGCACGCCACGCGCTTGGGCACATGGTCCGCTACGCTAAAGACCGCCGCGCCTTCGGCAAGTCCATCGCCGAGTTCGGCCTTATCCAGCGCAAGATCGCTGCGAGCGCGGCAGCTCTCTACGCAACCGAGAGCATGGCTTACCGGCTCGCCGGCATGCTCGATGCCAGCCTCGAGGCCCTCGGCGGCCAGCGCAGTGACCCGCGCGAGATTCAGCGCCGCATCGAGGAGTACGCCGTCGAGTGCTCCATCCTCAAGGTCTATGGTTCGGAGATGCTTGCGCTTGTCTCCGACGAGCTCGTGGCCGTGATGGGCGGCTATGGCTACGTCGAGGAGTATCCCGCCGAGCGCTACTACCGCGATGCGCGCATCAACCGTATCTTCGAGGGCACCAACGAGATCAATCGCCTCATCATCACCGGCTGGCTCATCAAGCGCGCCATGAGCGGCAAGCTCCCGCTGCTCGGCGCCATCAAGGCTCTCATGGACGAGGCCATGCAGCCGCCATCGTTAGGCTCCGCGGGCGATGAGGACGCGCCGCTTGCCCATGAGACCGCGGTTCTTGCCGCCGTGCGCAAGGCCGCGCTCTTTGCTGCGGGCGTGGCCACCCAGCGCTACAGGACGGCTCTCGATCAGCAGCAGGAGATCATGGCCGACCTCGCCGACATCATCGGCCAGGCCTTTGCGCTGGAGTCCGCGCTGCTGCGCGCGCAAAAGCTCGCTGCCGCGCGCAAAACCACGGCCGAAGTCGCGGCCGCCATGACCGCTCTCCTCGCCGAGGATGTTCTCGCGCTCGCCGAGCGCTCGGCCCGCCGCATTCTCGCCGCCTGCGGCGAGGGCGATGAACTGCGTACCCAGCTCGCCATCCTGCGCCGCCTGGTCAAATCCTCTCCCGCCAACGTCACCGCGCTTGGCCGGTCGGTCGCCGAGGCCTGCATCCGCGCGGAGAAGTATCCGCTCTAGGTCGCGTGAGTAAACAAACGGAATCAGCTTGCGCGTCTCGGGAGCGCGGAAAGTCCCTACTCAACGTCATAAGCAGGCTAGGTTGCGCCTGCATGAAAAAGCCCGCCCCTCGTCGAGAGGAGCGGGCCGTGTCTGCTTCGTGCTTATGCCTTGGCGGAGGTCAGTTGTCCCAGGTCGGCGGCAATCTTCTCGGTGGTGAACGCCTCGATCGTGTCGCCTTCCTTGATGTCGCTGAAGCCCTGGATGCCAATACCGCACTCCATGCCGTTGGTGACTTCACGGGCGTCGTCCTTGAAGCGCTTGAGCGAGGCTACCTTGCCCTTGAAGACCTGTTCGCCGTCGCGCATCACCTTGATCTCCGCGTCCCGGCGGATCACGCCGTCCTGCACGCGGCATCCGGCAATGGTGCCCACCTTCGGAATGCGGAAGATGTTCAGCACCTCGGCCCGGCCCAGGTAGTTCTCCTTGAAGGTCGGTTCCAGCAGGCCCATCATGGCCAGGCGAATCTCGTCCTGCAGCTCGTAGATGATCGAGTGCAGGCGGATGTCCACGTCCTCCTGCTGCGCCAGCTCGGCCGCCTTGCGCTCCGGCCGCACGTTGAAGCCGATGACAATGGCGTTCGATGCCGCCGCCAGCAGCACGTCGCTCTCGGTAATCGAGCCCACGCCCGAGCGGATGACTTTGATGCGCACCTTCTCGGTCGACATCTGCACCAGCGAGTCGGCCAGCACTTCCACCGAGCCGGTCACGTCGCCCTTCAGGATGATCGCGAGGTCCTTCACGCCGGCCTGGCGAATCTGCTCAGAGAGGTTTTCGAGCGTCACGCGCGAGCTCTTGGCAAGCTGCGCCTCGCGCTCCTTCATCTTGCGGTACTGCGCAATGCCCTTGGCCTTGTCGCGGTCCGCAACCACCAGGAACGTGTCGCCCGCGTCCGGCATCGACTCGAGACCCAGCACCTCAATCGGGGTCGAGGGGCCGGCTTCTTCCAGCGCGCGTCCGCGGTCGTCGAACATGGCGCGCACCTTGCCGAACGTGTTGCCCACAATGTAGCTGTCGTTCAGCCGCAGCGTGCCGTCCTGCACCAGCACCGTGGCCACCGAGCCGCGTCCGCGGTCGAGCTTGGCTTCCAGCACCGAGCCCACCGCCTTGCGTCCCGGCGTTGCTTTCGGCGCTTTGATGTCGGAAACCAGGCAGATCATCTCCAGCAGCAGATCCAGGTTGGTCCGCTTCTTCGCCGAAACCTCGACAAACACCGTCGAGCCCTCGCCGCTGCCCGCCCACTCTTCCGGAACCAGGCCGCGGTCTGCAAGCTGCTTCTTCACGCGGTCCGGGTTGGCCTCCGGCTTGTCGATCTTGTTCACCGCCACGATGATCGGCACGTCGGCCGCCTTCGCGTGGTCGATGGCCTCAAGCGTCTGCGGCATCACGCCGTCGTCCGCCGCCACCACGATGACGACGATATCCGTCACCTTGGCGCCGCGGGCGCGCATGCGCGTAAAGGCCTCGTGGCCCGGCGTGTCGAGGAAGACGATCTCGCGGCCGGAAGCCGGAGAGCCTTCCTTGGTAAACCGCACCTTGTAGGCGCCGATGTGCTGGGTAATGCCGCCGGCCTCGCCCGCCGCCACATCCGTCTCGCGGATCGCATCGAGCAGCGAGGTCTTGCCGTGATCGACGTGGCCCATCACCGTTACCACAGGCGCGCGCGGCACCTCCACCATGTCGGTCTTGTCGGTGTCGAGCACCTCTTCGATGGCTTCGTTCTCAAGCTCTTCTTCGTAGCTGATAACCGCGGCCGCCGCGCCGAACTTGCCTGCAACGTCCTTCACCATCTCGGCGTCGAGCGACTGGTTCACGGTGACGAACACACCGCGCATCAGCAGCATCGAGATCAGGTCTTTGGCGCGGATATCGAGCTTCTCGGCCAGGTCCTTCACGCTGATGCCCTCGGTCACGGTGATCTCACGCGTGATGGGCACCGGCTCGTTGGAGAGCTGCGCCCCGCCAAACCGCGGCGGCGGCACAAAGCCCTTCATCGGGCCTTCTTTGGTCTTCGGATACTGGTTTCCGCGGCCGCCGCGGCCCTTGGAAGGAGCGCGCTGCGGGCGCGGAGCCTCGCCCGGAGGCGGTGCGCCGCCCGGTCCAAAGCCGCCGGGGCGCGGTCCGAACCCTCCGCCGGGGCGTGGTCCACCAAAGCCGGGGCGCGGTCCGAATCCTGGCCGTCCGCCGGGTCCGCCCGGTGTAAAGCCGCCCGGCGCGGAGCGTGTGGGATGTTTGGGGCGCGGTCCGCCGGGGAACTGTCCCGGAGCGCCGCCCGGCCGCTGGAAGCCGCCCGGTCCGCCGGAGCCTCCCGGAGCGCCGGCAGGCCGGCGGTCGAAGATGGGGCGTCCGCGCTGCAGGCCGCCTGCGCCAGGGGCCGTGGGAGCTGCTCCCGGTACGGGCGGAGGAGCCTTGTACACCGGCCGTGGACCGGTCTGCGGCATCACCACGCGGCGCACGGGCGGCGCGTCCACCGGTGCGGCTGGCGGAGCTGCTGCTGCGGGCGCGCTGGGCGCTGCGGAAACTGCTGCCGGGGCCTTGGGCGCCACGGGTGTGGCCGCGGGCGCGGCGGGAGCCTCTGGAGCGCTCGCTGCGGGCGTTGCCGCTGCCGCTTCCACGGAGACGGAGCTTGCTGCCGCTGGAGCCGGCGCGGCCGGCTTGGCTGCTGCGGGTGTCTCGATCACCGCCGCCGGGGCTTCCTTGGGAGTCACGGGCGCTACGGGCGGTTTGACCACCACGGCAACCGCGGGCGGCACAACGGCCACGGCGGGCCGGGGCGCTGCGGCTGCCGCCGCCGGGGGCTTGGCGACAACTGCGCCCGCCGGAGGCTTGCTGGCAACGGCGCGGACTGGCGGAGCCGCCACAATGGGCGGCGCGGGCCGCGTGGTCTGCGGCATGATCTTGCGCGGCGCGGGAGCCGAAGGTGTTGCGGGCTGCGCGGGTGCGGAAGCAGCGGGGGCAGCCGTGACACCCGCCGTTGGAGCCGCTGCGGCCTTCACCGTCTTCGCCGGGGCCGCGGGCCTCGCGGCCGGCTCGGCGCTGGCCTCCTGCCTCCTGGCCAGCACGGCCTTCAACACGTCGCCGGGCTTGGACACATGCGACAGATCGATCTTCGGCGTAATGGCCTGCGCGCCGCGCGCCGATGCGCCTCCCGAGGCAGGGCGCGCCCCGTGATTGAAGTGCGCGCGCACCTTGTCCGCTTCGTACTCTTCGACTGAGCTGGAGTGCGTCTTGCCTGCTCCCAGGCCAAGCTCTGTTAATACGTCCAGAACCTGTCGGCTCTTGACCTCCAACTCGCGTGCCAGATCGTTGATTCGAACCTTGCTCATCCGCCTCTTTTCAGTCTCTGTTGCCCAAAGCCCTTAGTTGCTCATAGCTACCTCAGTGCAATGGTGTGTGGAACTTCCATTATCGCCTGATTTTGCTGAGAAGGAGCGGCGCATCTTATGCGCCGCCCTCTTCGTTTTCTGTCGTCTCCAACTCGCCGGCTGCTTCCACGGCGGCTTCTTCCTCGGGCTCGGCGTCCGTCACCATCTCGGACTCTTCCAGAGCCTGCTGTGCATTCTCGAGCTCTGCCTCGGCCGTATCCGCTGCGGCCTCCGGCGTGGCCACCTCGGCCTCGCCTTCCGCGGCAACGGCTTCTTCCACCGCCGGAGCCGCCGGCGCACCCTCTTCGCCCTCTTCAAAGTGGCCGAAGTAGTGCCGCACCGCCACGCTGATACGCTCCAGAGTCTTCTCGCCGATGCCCGGAATCTCCTCGAGTTCCTCCGGCGTCATGTCGGCCAGGCCCTCGACGGTCGTGATGCCCGCCGCCACCAGCTTCTGGATAATCGACTCGCCCAGCTCCGTGACCTGCTCGATCGGCGTGGTCGGGCCGCCGGAGAGAGCCTGCATCTGCTGCTCCACTTCCTGGCGCTTCTCTTCCTCGCTCTTGATGTCGATCTTCCAGCCCAGCAGCTTTGCCGCCAGGCGCACGTTCTGGCCCTTCTTGCCGATCGCCAGCGAGAGCTGCGTGTCGTCCACGATCACTTCAAGCTGCTTTTCGCCCAGGTCGGTGATCGAAACGCGGCTTACCTTGGCTGGCTGCAGCGCCTTTTCGGCAAAGGTCGTGATCTCCTCCGAGAACTCGATGATGTCGATCTTCTCTCCGCGCAGCTCGCGGATGATCGACTGCACGCGCATGCCCTTCATGCCCACGCACGCGCCCACCGGGTCCACATCCTTGTCGCGGCTCTGCACGGCGATCTTGGTGCGCGCGCCGGCCTCGCGCGCGATCGCGCGGATCACTACCGTGTTGTCGTAGATCTCCGGCACCTCGCTCTGGAACAGGTTCGACACCAGTTCCGGCGCGGCCCGGCTCACGATCACCTGCGGCCCCTTGGCCGCGCGGTCCACCTTGATCAGCACCACGCGCACGCGTTCGCCCACCGTGAACTGCTCCAGCCGCGACTGCTCGCGCTTGGGGCACCGCGCCTCGGCCTTACCCAGGTCGAAGATGATGTCCTGGCCTTCGATGCGCTTCACCGTCGCGTTCAGCACTTCCTTTTCGCGGTGCGCATACTCCTGGAACACCGTGTCGCGCTCCGCCTCGCGAACCTTTTGGAAGATCACCTGCTTGGCGAGCTGCGCGGCGATGCGCCCCAGCGGGCTGGTATCGCGGTACAGGCGAATCTCGCTGCCTACCTCGACCCCCGGCGCCATCTCGCTGGCCTCGGTCAGCGTGATCTGGTTCACCGGGTCCTCGATCTCGTCCTCGTCGCCGACCACGGTCTTGTACACGTAAGCCGTGATCTCGCCGGTCTCCTTGTTCAGCTCCCCGCGCATGTTTTCCTGCGTCTTGTAGTACTTGCGCGTCGCGAGGGCGATCGCCTCTTCCACGGCGCCCACCACGATCTCGGGCTCGATGCCCTTCTCGCGGCTGAGGAGTTCAATGCTCTGATACAAAGCGCTTGCCATAGGTTCTGAGTGCCTTCTGCATGCTGCGCTCCCGCGCAGCAGGGTTAAATTTGTTCGCGCCGGGGGTATCTCTGCTCAACTGCCCCCGGCTGCCGCCCGTGCGGCTTCGTCAAATCTCTGGAATCAGTTGCGCTTTCTCGATATTCGAGAGCGCAATCTCCACCGTTTCCACGCCCGCCTTCCGGCTCTTGGCGTTCTGCCGCACTGCCGCAAGGTCCAGCGTGATCGCCTCGCCCGGCCCGGCCGTCATCCGGCCCTGCCAGTGCCGGTTGTTGCGGATCGGCTCGAAGGTCTGCACCTTCACCAGGCTCCCCGCAAACCGGACAAACTCTTCCGGCTGGGTCAGTTTGCGGTCCAGCCCTGGCGAGCTCGCCTCCAGCGTGTACTCGCCGCCCGGAACCAGGTCCTCGACATCCAGCAGCACGCCGAAGTCCCGGCTGAAGTTCGCGCAGTCCTCGTGTGTGATGCCGGAAAGCTGTTCCACGCTCAGCCCGCCTGCGGCCAGCCGTTCCGGCAGCTCGGCGTTTTCCGCGGCACCGGCTTCAATCGAAGCCTTCAGCTTCGCCCGGCCCTCGGCATCCTTTTCGAGCGTCACCCGCAGAATGCGCTCGTTTCCGCGGCCGGTTATTTCCACGTCCACCACGTCCAGCCCGTGGCTCGCGGCCACGCGCCGGGCCGCTGTCCGAATTTCGTCCAGCTTTGCCGCCATCGATTCCTGCCGCCGCACCCTCGGCCCCGCCGCGCGGCAGAGTCTTTACAAGCGGTTCAAATTCAGCAATTTGCCCCAAATAAAAAGTGGGCTGTGAGCCCACTCATCTCTCCGCCAGCCGGCAGACCCACGGCAAACACGGCGGACAAACTCGCTGCATCTCTAGGATACGGCGAAATGCCCGGAAATTCAATGCAGTTAGCCGTGCCGTAGCGTGCCTGCGCTGCCCGCGCCAAAAACTTGAGGGCGCGGAAACAAAAATCTCCCGGACCGCTCGAATCCGTCCAGCACGCCCGTACCGGGAATTGTTACGAATGGGCCATGCCCTCTAGGGTGAGCAATCCATGCGCAGTAAGCATCCTATCCTCAGGCCAG
Source organism: Occallatibacter sp. (assembly GCA_035549115.1). Lineage (GTDB taxonomy): Bacteria > Acidobacteriota > Terriglobia > Terriglobales > Acidobacteriaceae > Telmatobacter. The sequence goes on from DASZRQ010000061.1 coordinate 16,657, forward strand.
GAATATCGATTTTCTGCGCCTGTTTGAGATGCAATTCGTTCATTTTGTCTTTGTGAGGCTGAAAGCGCGAGAGTCCCGGCATACGGGTCAACTGCCCCAAACTGGGCATTGATAACGCTTTCTGTGTAGATGAGAATCGTTAACGGTCTCTTGATTACTGTCGCGAAAAAGCGGTTACTTCTGGCGGTCCTGGCCACCCTGCTGGGCGCCGCTGTAGGACTGTGCGCAGGTTACTTCGCCGCGCGCAAGGTTCTGCTGGCCCAGACGGACCTGCGTTTGCAGGGCTATGCCAGGCGCTCCATCGATGGCCTCAGCGCCTCCACGTATGAATCGCGCACGGTGCTGAACTTGATGGAGGCTTCGGCGTATCGCCGCTGTTCTCCTGAGGAGATTAGCTACCTCCGCACCCTGATTTACGAGTCGCACTACCTCAAGGAGGCAGGCCGTCTGCGCGGCGGCCGGGTAGAGTGCTCCTCGACACTGGGCCATGCTCCTGCCGAGCAGCCGGTCATGCATCCGGATTTCATCCAGCGCGATGGCTCGAAGGTCTTCCGCAATCCGCCGTTGTTCGGCATTCAGGGGCGCGCGGTCATTGCCGTGCAGGTCGGCGATGCCTTTGTCGTGTACAACCCCTTCGTTTCGGACATGGACTACGCGCCTCGCGTCCACTACGCGGTCACCGATGTGGACGCCCAGACGCACAGCGCGGGTCTGCTGTGGGGCCAGTTGCCGCAGAATCCCGATTGGGTGCTCAACCGCAATGCGCAGGCCATGTCGCAGGACAGTCTGTACGCCACCCGCTGCTCCACCGTGAACAGCGCGTGTGTCACGGCTTATATGTCGCATGACGAGGCTCTGGCCGCGAGCCGCCGGACCCTGATGCTACTCTCCGGCGTGTGCGCCCTGACCGGCGGGCTTCTCGGCCTGCTTGTTGCCTGTCTCTATCGCCGCAACAAGAGCCTTCCCCATCAGCTTCTCCGCGCCATCCGGCACGATGCGCTGCGCGTGGTCTATCAGCCCATCGTCGATCTCGAAACCGGACGCATCGTCGAGGCCGAAGCGCTGGTGCGCTGGACCAACGACGACAACGAGGCCGTCAGTCCCGATGTCTTCGTCAAGATCGCCGAGGACGGCGGCTTCGTCGGCGAAATCACCCGGCTGGTCATTCGCCGCGTTCTGCGTGACTTTGCCGGAGTCATGAACACCCGCCCCGGCTTTCGCGTTAACGTCAACATCGCCGCGCCCGATCTTGCCGATCCCGATTTCCTGCCCATGCTGCAGCAGGCTCTCGACCGCGCCGGGGTCCGCGCGCAAAGCCTCGGCGTCGAAATCACCGAGAGCTATACTGCCCGCCAGCAGGTGGCCAAGGACACGATCCTGCATCTGCGCGGCCGCGGCCACCACGTCGCCATCGACGACTTCGGCACCGGCTACTCGAGCCTGGCCTACCTGCACGATCTCTCCGTCGACTCCATCAAGATCGACAAGGCCTTTACCCGCGCCATCGGCACGGAGTCCGTTACCGTCTCCATCCTGCCCCAGATTCTCGCCATGGCTGAGCAGCTTGGCCTCACCGTCGTCGTCGAGGGCATCGAGACCGAGCAGCAGGCCGCCTACTTCGCTCTTGCGCAGCAGGCCATCCGCGCCCAGGGCTGGCTCTTCGGTCATCCCGTTGCCGCCGATGCCTTCCTCAGCCAGCTTGCGGAGAATGACAGCAAGCGTCAGCCGCCGGCCTCGCCCGCGCGGCAGCCGGCCGCCGTGCACACTGCCGCCTCCTACTGCTGATTCGCGCCGCATCCGCGGTTTTCTTTCTTTGCGCGGCGGGCCGCCAGCGACGACAATAGCGGAATGAAATCGCTGCGTTCTGTTGTCCTGGTTCTCTTGGCTGTCCTTGGCATCGCGCCGCTCGCCTCCGCGTTTGAAAAGCAGCCCGTCTCGGTTTACCACGCGCGCCGCCAGGCCCTTGCCGAGCGCCTCCGCGGCGGCATCGCCGTACTCTTCGCCGCGCCCGAGCCGCTGCTCGACTTCGATCCCTACCGCCAGGACTCGAACTTCTACTACCTCACCGGCTGGACCGAGCCCGGCGCGGCCATCCTCATCGCCGCCCCGCAGCATGACGAGCAGGGCTATAAGGAAATTCTCTTCCTGCCCACCCGCGACATGCGCATGGAGAAGTACACCGGCCCCAAGATGGACGCAGCCACGCCGGGCGTTGCGCAGATCACCGGCTTCGATGCCGTCGAGCCCATGACGGCGCTGCCCGCGGAGTTGAACAAGCTCTCCGCCGCTGATCGCACTCTCGTCCACAACCTCTGGACCCAGCCCGGCTCGGAGCCCGCCAAAGCTCTCGTCTCCTTCAATGCCGTCACGCTCGGCATGGATGAAGCCGCTGAAGCGCACGATGTCACCGGGCTCATCATGCAGCTTCGCATCATCAAGGATGCGGGCGAGATCGAGCTGCTCAGGAAGGCCAGCGCCGCCTCCATCGCCGCACAGCGCGAAATGTTCCGCGTCACCCGTCCCGGCATCACCGAGCGCACCATCGCCGGCAAAATGACCGCCGTCTGGTTCGAGCAGGGCTGCGAGCGCCCGTCTTACGCGCCCATCGTCGGCTCCGGCATCAACTCCACCACCCTGCACTACTCGGCCAACTCCCGGACCCTTGAGGACGGCGACATCATGGTCGTCGACGCGGCCTGCGAGTACTCGATGTATGCCTCCGACATCACCCGCACGGTCCCCGTCAACGGCCGCTTTACGCCCCGCCAGCGCGAAATCTACAACATCGTTCTCGGCGCGCAGCAGGCCGCCATCAACGCCTTCGTCGCCGGCAAGTCCACCATCCTCGATACCTACCGCAAGGATCCCAACTCCCTCGATACCGTCGCCTACAACTACATCAACACCCACGGCAAGGCCCTCGATGGCTCGCCCCTAGGCAAGTACTGGATTCACGGCCTCGGCCACATGGTCGGCATCGACGTGCACGATCCCGCCGACTACCCCGCCGTGCTCAAGCCCGGCATGGTCTTCACCATCGAGCCCGGCATCTACATTCCCGAGGAAAAAATCGGCGTGCGCATCGAGTGCGACTTCCTCGTCGGCCCCGACGGCAAGCTCATCGACCTCGACGCCGCTCTGCCCCACACCGCCGACGAAGTCGAAGCCGCCATGCATGCAAAGTAGAGGCAAGTGATGGACTCCGACGATCCCCTCGCGCCCGCGCAGCTTGACGCGCTGAGCCGCGTCTTTGCCGATCAGTTGATGGCGTGCCTCGAAGAGTGCGCCCGCGGCCGCCGCGGTCTCTTCTCCGACCTCACGGTGACTGGTGAAGATGAAAGCGAGCGCGCCTGGCCGGAGGCCGCGCGGCTCCGTGAGCTTGCCTTTGCCCTCCAGGCCCTCCTCAACCAGGATGGCGAACGCAACGCCCTCTGCGATGAATTCCTCGACCTCTGCACCATGCACGGCGAGAGCCACCCCGGCGAGCCCCGCCTCGCTCGCGCATTCCTGGCCCGCATCGAGCGCGGAGAAGTCGGCACGCCTACCGAGCCTGAGTACAAGCCGCTGGAGCACAAGCCCCAGGAGCGTGAGCTGTGACCGTGATGCACGCCTTTCTCGCCCTTGTCGCCGGATTCGCGGCCATGGCCCTCATCGTTATCGTCTTCACCGCGCTCCTCGCCCGCCTCGCGCCAGACTGGGCCGGCCCGCAGGGCAAACCCACTCCCGCATACACCTTCGTCAACCTCGGCTACTCGTTCCTGGCCGCGGCTGCGGGCGGATACATCACCGCATGGATCGCGTCTGCCCGCAACGGCGGCTCCGCCAATCCATTGCCCGAAGTTCTGGTGCTCGCCATCGCCGTGCTCGCATTGGGTGCGCTCAGCGCCCTGCAGATGCGTGGCAGGCAGCCCGTGTCCTATCAGCTCGCGCTCATCGCGCTCTCGCCCATCGGCGTCATCGCCGGCGGCCTTCTCCGCCTGCGCATTCTCGGCATCCTTTAAGGCACGCAAAAAGCCCTGCCGATTCCGCATCGGCAGGGCCTTGGCATGAAGTCTGCTTGGTATTACCAGCGCACGCCGAAGGTCACCGGAATGATCTTCGTGTCTTCTCCCACCGTCGTGATAGGCAGCCCGTTGGCTGAGGTCGTCACCGCCGGCGTCAGCACGTCCAGGTAGCGTACCTCGGCAAACAGCTTCATCGTGCCGTCGCCGTAGATGCCGCCCAGCCGGTGCGTAAAGCCCGCGCCCACGTTCCAGCCGCCCTGGTTCGACGAGAAGTGCCCAACCACCTGGTTGGCCTCGCCCACATAGCAGTAGAAGTAGTCGCAGTACTCAGCCTCTTCCACATCGGTAAAGTTCGTCACCTTGCGGTAGAAGCCGCCGCCGCCCGTCACGTACACATCGTTCGTGCTCTTCGGGAACAGGTCCACCACTGGCGCCAGCGTAAACGACCAGATGTGCGCGTTGCCGCCATCGGAGCCTGCTTCGGCAATCAGTCTGCCCGGCAGCTTGCTGTCAATGAACTGATACTCCAGCAGCGTGCTCACGTGGGAGTTGAAGCGATAGCCCGCGCCCACCGTCAGGTTGCCGCCCCAGGTGATGTACGGCGAGGAGTCCGAGGTCGGCGCATTAAAGCCGCCACCCGCCTCGAAGGTCAGGTGGCTCCAGGTGCTCTTGCGGCCGTAGCTGCGGTCGCGGTCATACTGCCCTGGGGCGCCCGGCGCGGAGGGCAGAGCGTCCGCGGACGCATCATCGCCCGGCAGCGGGCTTGCCGCCGAGCTGGATTCGTTCACGGAAGGCGCATTGCTGCTGGCCGGGTCCGAAAAGTGCATGGATTGCGCGTATGCGGTGCAGGCTGCAAAAGCAAACGCAGCCGCCAGTACAGGGATATGTCGCAGTCGCGGCATTAAACGGGGAGTTGGCATGTCCGTACCTCGAAGTCGAATGTATGCGTCGTGTCCGGGGAGTCGTGCCCTGCTCCCCGCTAAGCAGTTAGACACATTTACCTGCAGGAAGTTGCATTGCGTTCCTTTTCGTGTCCGCCGCCCGACAACTCTTTACACCCATCCTGCGCCTCTGCCTAGGGCGGAACTGGGTGGCCCTGATCTCCTCCAGTGGTGCATATACTGACAAAGTGCCACTTTGCTACAATAGTGTCACTCAGAAGGAGATGTCCCACATGGAGCTGCGCACCCAGGTTCAGGTCGGTGAAAAGGGCAGATTCGTGATTCCCGCCGCCATGCGCGAGGCGCTCGGCATCAGGCCCGGCGATCAGGTCGAGCTGCGCATTGAGGACCACGAGCTGCGCATCTCCACCCGCCGCGCCCGCATCCGTCGTGCCCAGGAGCGCATCCGCCAGTTTGTGCCCGAGGGGGTTCTGCTCTCCGAGGAGCTGAGCGCCGAACGCCGTGAGGCCGCGAAGAATGAGTGAAGCCGTGCTCGATGCGTCGGCCATCCTTGCCCTGCTGCAGCGCGAGCCCGGTAGTGAAAGACTTACCGACACAGTGCTGATGGATTCCGTAGCCGGCGTGGTCAATCTTACCGAGGTGCAGAGCAAACTCGTGCTCAAAGGTCTCGGTGCTGAAGAAGCATGGCACTATGCCACATCGGCTGTATCCGATGTCTGTGTGTTCACGGCAGAGCAGGCACGTATCGCCGGCGCTCTCATCGCGAAGACCCAGGCCTGCGGCCTCTCCCTCGGCGACCGCGCCTGCCTCGCCCTCGCCATCGCACGCAAGGCCGAGGTCTATACCACCGAGCGCACGTGGAAAAATCTCAGGCTCGGCATACGCATTCATGTCATCCGCTGATGCCATCGGTTGATCGCGCAAAAGCAAAGGCCGGAGCAACTGCTCCGGCCTTTTTGTTCCCGTTGATTCGGCTCATCCCTGAATGTCGAACTGCTCCGGATGCAGCGTGGCATCGCTCTTCACCAGGATGTTCTTGCCCGTCAGCTCTTCGAAGTCGTTCAGCCAGCGCGCATTGCTCGCCTTCAGCGTCTTCACCGTTTCCGGATGCACGCGCAGCAGCACGTCGGAGTTCTCGAAGTGCTTCCGCATCTTGCGCAGCTCGATAAAGATTTCGTTGCACACCGTTGCGGGGCTCTTCACCATGCCCGTCGCCTGGCACACGGGGCAGGGCACGCTCAGCGTGCGCTCCAGCGACTGCTTCACGCGCTTGCGTGTGATCGCCACCAGGCCAAAGTCGTTAAACTGCAGAACCTTGGTCGGCGCGCGGTCGCTCTTCAGCGCCTCTTCGAGCGCCGCCATCACCTTGTAGCGATTCTTGCGCTCGTCCATGTCGATGAAGTCGATGATGATGATGCCGCCCAGGTCGCGCAGCCGGATTTGCCGCACGATCTCCGGCACCGCGTCCAGGTTCGTCTTCACGATCGTGTCTTCGAGCCGCGCTGACTTGCCCACGTACTTGCCCGTGTTGATATCAATCGCCACCAGCGCTTCGGTCTGGTTGATCACAATCGATCCGCCCGACTTCAGCCACACCTTCGAGCGCAGCGCCTTCGAGATTTCGTCCTGAATCCCGAAGTGCTCGAACAGCGGCGTTTCTTTGGTGTAGAGCTTCACGCGCCGCACCAGCGAGGGTGAGAAGCGGTTCAGGAACCGCACAATGCGCTCGTAGTCCTCCTGCGAGTCTACCCAGATCGACGAGAAGTTCGCGCTCACCTGATCGCGCAGAATGCGCTCGATCAGAGAGAGGTCGTGATAGATCAGCGCCGGCGACTTCGAGTCGTCCGAGCGCTGCTTGATCTCGTTCCACAGGTGAATCAGGAACCGCAGATCGGCGCGCAGCTCTTCTTCGCTCGCGCCTTCCGCTGCCGTGCGCACAATGAATCCGCCCGAGGCCTCGCCCCGCTCGTGC
>DASZRQ010000062.1:0-7503 GCA_035549115.1 Occallatibacter sp.
TTTCCCGCCCTCGACGCCCAGTATCTGGTCGTCTCCGCCGCCGACCGCAACGCCGGCCGCGGCCTCACCGCGCAGAACCTGCACTGCAGCGAGCTGGCCCGCTGGCCCGGCGACCCCGCCGAGACCCTCGCCGGCCTGCGCGCCGCGCTCGTGCCGGGCGGCGAGCTCGTCCTCGAGTCCACCCCCAGCGGCGTGGGCGGCTGCTTCTACAACGAGTGGCAGAACGCCGCCGCCACCGGCCCGTCCCCGATGGTCCGCCACTTCTTTCCCTGGTGGATGGAGCCCCGCTACCGCGCCGAGCCCGCCGATGCGGCCACGCTCACCGGGGAAGAGCAGGCCCTGATCGCACGCGAACATCTCACCCTTGCCCAGATCGGCTTCCGCCGCACGCTGCAGGCGAACTTCCGCGGCCTCGCCCGCCAGGAGTACGCCGAAGACCCGGAGAGCTGCTTCCGCTCGAGCGGTGAGTGCGTCTTCGAGCTCGCCGCCCTCGACGCCCGCCTGCCCCATCTGCCCCCGCCCGTCGCAACCCGCATGAACGGCGCGCTGCGCATCTGGCTCCCGCCCGTGCCCGGCCGGCAGTATCTCGTCGCCGTCGATCCCGCCGGGGGCGGCAGCGAGGGCGACTACTCCGCCGCCCAGGTCCTCGAGCTCGAAACCGGCCTGCAGTGCGCGGAGTTCGCCGCGCACCTCGGCGGCCTCGACCTTGCGCGGCTGGTCACCGCCCTCGCCGCCGAGTACAACCAGGCCTGGCTGGCCGTCGAGCGCAACAACCACGGCGCCGGCATCCTCGCCCTGGCCGCGTCCTCCTGCGGCTCTCCGCGCATCTATCGCCAGAACGGCCAGCCCGGCTGGCTCACCACCTCCGTCTCGCGCCCCGCGGCCCTCGCCCGCCTCAATGCCGCGCTGGTCGAGCATCCGGAACTCTTCGCCAGCGCGCAGCTCCTCGCCGAGTGCCGGGGCTTCGTGCGCCTGCCCAGCGGAGCTGCCGGCGCCCGCGCCGGCATGCACGACGACCGCGTGCTGGCCATGGCCATCGCGCTGGCCGTGCGCGCCGAGCTCCTGCAATCCCCCACTACGTCCTGATCCCTCTTCCCTATTCCCTATTCCCTATTCCCTGGTCCCTGTTCTCTGCCCTCTGCATACAATGGCAGCAGCGTTCACGCAGGCAAAAGGAGACCCCGTTGGCCGTTCCGGAAGTGCAGCACATCCGCCGCATGCGCGGCGGCGCCCAGGGCCAGCTCATGCTGGGCGCGGACGGCCACGCCTACATCGTCAAGTTCCAGAACAACCCCCAGCACATCCGCGTCCTCGCCAACGAGCTCATCGCCTCCCGGCTGGCCGCGGCCGCCGGCCTCGCCGCGCCCCAGGCCGAGATCGTCGAGGTCTCCCCCTGGCTCATCGACAATACGCCGGAGCTCGAGATCGACCTCGGCCGCACGCGCGAGAAGTGCGTCCCCGGCCTGCACTTCGGTTCGCGGTTCGTGGGCGGCCTCATGCCCGGCCAGGTGGTGGACTACCTGCCCGCCGGCCAGCTCGCCGAGGTCCGCAACCTCGCCGAGTTCGCCGGCATCCTCGCCCTCGACAAGTGGACCGGCAACGCCAACGGCCGCCAGGCGGTCTTCGCCCGCAAGGCCCGCGAGCACCGCTACCGGGCCGTCTTCATCGACTTCGGCTTCTGCTTCCACGCCGGCGAGTGGCGCTTCGCCGACGCCCCGCTGCGCGGCGTCTATTACCGGAATGACGTGTACCGCGCCGTCACCGGCTGGGACTCCTTCGAGCCCTGGCTCAGCCGCCTTGAAACCATGCCCGCCGATACGGTCTGGGCCGCGGCCGCCGACATCCCCCCGGTCTGGTATGGCGGCGATCCCGCCGCGCTCGAGGCCCTGGTCGAAAAACTCCTCGCCCGCCGGGCCCGTATCCGCGAGCTCATCGAGGCCTTCGCCCGCTCCGACCGCGCCCCCTTTCCCAATTGGGGCCTTCCCGCGCACCCCCCCCTCTCTTCCGCCTGGAGCGATCCCGCCCCAGGCGCTACCATCGTTCCCAGCAGGCTCATCTGACCCATGGCGCGCATCCCTCAACCCGGCCCGCAGGAGGCTCTCCGATGACTCCGCGGCTGCCCTGCGCCTTCCAGCTCCTGCGCTACGTGCCGGACCCGGTGCGCAACGAGTTCGTGCACATCGGCGTGGTGCTGCGCGCCGAGGGAACCGGAAGGGACGGGGCCGCGCCCTCCCGCACCGAGGTCCGCTTTACCCGCGACTGGCGCCGGGTGCGCTGCATGGACCCGGACGCCGACACCGCGCTGCTGGAGGGGATGGAGAGCGAGCTGCGCCGCATGCTGGCGGGCGACGCCGAGGGCCGGCTGCGCCGCATCCTCGACGAAGCCCTCGCCCTCAACGTGCAGATCACCGACGCCAAGGCCTATCTCGCCGAGAGCCTGCCGGCCGGCATCGAGGAACTGATGCGCCTCTATGTCGACCCGCCGAAGCAGGAGCGGGCCGGACGGCTGAGCGGCCGCGCCGCCCTCCACACCCGCATGCGCGCGGAGTTCGAGCGGGCCGGGGTATGGGATCTGATGCGCAAGCGCATCGCCGCCGCCGATTACACCCGCCCCGGCGACCCCCTGAAGATCGACGCGGGCTACCGGCCCAACGGCGTCATCCGCATGTTCCATGCCGTGGCTCTCGAGCCCGGCGTGGAGATGGCCAAGGTGCTGGCCTTCTCCGCATCGGCGCTGCGCGCGGGCGTGGAGCGGGTGGAGAAAGCCGGCCTCGAGCTCACCGCCATCGTCGAGCCCGTGAGCAGGATCGGGGACGGCGACCCCGACCGGCTGGCCCTCTACCGCTTCGGCGTGGAGACCATGGAGGAGCACCGCATCCGCGTGCTCACCACCTCTGACCTGGGCCGCGTGGCGGAGACGGCCCGGCGCGAGCTGCGGGTGTAAGGCGGTGCACAGTTCTTCGTTCACAGTTCATGGTTCACAATTCGTAGTTCGTAGTGCGCAGTTTTCCTCGCCGCGCGTTTGCGCTGTGAACTGTGAACTACGAACCATGAACTGATCTCTATTCTCTATTCCCTATTCCCTATTCCCTATTCACTGACCACTGACCACCGACCACCGACCACTGACCACTGACCACCGACCACCGACCACTGACCACTGACCACTGACCACTGACCACTGACCACTGTTCCCTGCGGGGCCCGCCTTCCCCGGCAAAGCCTGTCAAGTGATTTTTCTTTTCGCTGCAGACTCAGTTCCCCTCTAAATCCAATAGTTTTATTGATTTAGCTCCCTGAAAAAATCTTGCATGCCTTTGCGTAGTATTTCTCCGGTTTCGCTATTCTCAACTTGTACCTCGGAACAGGGCAGTCGACAGGAACAGAGGCATGGCCGCAGCACCGGCCATGCCTCTTTCTTTTGTGCGCCCGCTCTTCCGGGAAAGGACATGCGCGTGAAGGTAGCGGAACAGTTGCGGAACCTCTGGCAGCAGGCCACCGGCGGACGGGCGGACGCGCTCGCCGCGGCCCGCGCAGAGAGCGACAGAAAGACCCTGGCCCTCCCGGCCATTCTCAGCCCGGTTGCGTTTCCCGGCCAGGGGCCGGCGCGGCTGCTGCCCAAGCCCACTCCGGCCAACCTGCGCCGCTTCGCGGAGACCCCCGTGGTGCGCCGGGCCATCAACGTCATCAAGGACCGCATCGCCGCCATGGACTGGCAGGTCCGCGTCCGCCGCGGGGCTTCCCTGGCCGACCGCGCGGAGGGGGTCCGCCGCCTGCAGGCCCTGCGCCTCACCCTCGAGGAGCCCAACGCCTCCGACAGCTTCCGCACCCTCATCGAGCAGGTCATCGAGGACGCCCTCACCGGCGGCTACGGCGCCATCGAGATGGAGCCTACCGGCGACCCCGGGCGGCCGGCCCAGCTCTGGCCCGTCGACGGCGCATCCATCCGCATCAACGCCCGGTGGGACGGCTCGCCCGAGTCCCCGCGCTACGCCCAGCTCGCCCCCGGCCAGCCGGAAAGCATGGGCATCGCCGGGCAGAGCGGCATTCCCCTGCGCGACGATCAGCTCATCTACATCCGCATGAACCCGCGCAGCTTCACGCCCTTCGGGCTGGGGCCGCTCGAGGTGGCCTTCGAGACCGTCAACCAGTTCCTCTCCGCCCACCGCTTCGCCGGCAAGCTGGCCGCCAACTCCGTCGCCCAGTACGCCCTGTGGCTCAACGAAGCCACTCCGGTGCAGCACGACCGGCTCATCCGCTGGTGGCAGGACGAGATCGAGGGCACGGGCCGCGTCCCCCTGCTCTCCACCGCGCAAAAGCCCGAGGTGCTGCGCTTCGCCCAGGGCACCGACGCTGACCTGCGCCTGGCCTGGCAGCAGTTCCTCATCCGCATGGTGGCCAACGCCTTCGGGCTGCCGCCCCTGCTGCTCGGCCTCGAGTCCGATGTCAACCGCTCCACCGCCGCCGAGCTGGCCGACGAGGCCTTCCGCGGAGCCATCCAGCCCCTCGCGCAGCTCCTGGCCGGGCACATCACCCGCGACCTCTTCGCCAAGTGCATCGGCTGGCGGGAGTTCGAGTTCGTCTTCAACGACCTGAACGCCCGCGACGAGCAGACCGAGCTGGCCGTGCAGGTGCAGCTTCTGCAGGCCGGCGTGTACACCGTCGACGAGGTGCGGGCCATGCGCGGGCTCGCGCCGCTGAGCAGGTCCGGCGCGGCCCAGTTATCCGGCGCCGCGGAAACCGAGTAAGTCAATCAAGCTACGAGCGGAGATTCGATGCGACTGGAAGCCATGGCAGTCAAGTTTCCTCATGTGGAGGGCCATCCCAACCGGGTGTCCTTCGAAGGGGTATTAACGATGGTGAACACGGCCAGCGACAAGGCGCCCGCGGGAGCGCGGGGCCATCGCGTCCTGCTCACTCGCGCGGCGGCGGAGAAGGCCCTGCCCTCGCTGCTGGGCATGGCGGTGGACTACCGCCCCGGCTGGGACGGCCACGATACCCGCCGCAAGATCGGCGTGGTCACCGAGGCCGATCTCCACGGCAACCGCATCGTGGTGCGCGGCTATCTCTACGCGCGCGACTTTCCCGAGGTCGCCAGCGCCATCCGCGCCCAGGGGCCGGGAGCCATGGGCATGAGCTACGAGCTGGCTGACGCCCGCGTGGAAGACATGCGCGCCGAAATCTGGAAGCTCACCCGCGTCACCTTCACCGGCGCGGCCATCCTGCTGCGCGAGAAGGCCGCTTACCGGGCCACAAGTTTTCGCATGGCGAGCTAGCAACGCCACCAACCCACTCCGAAAGGAACACACCATGGAACACGAAGTCACACAGATCGCCGAACGCCTGGAAGCCGCGACGGCTCTCCTGGAGCGCACGCTCGCCTGGCTCGAGGAGCGCGGCGCTGCCGTCCAGGCCATGACGGGCGAGATCGGCAAGATCACCGCCACCGTCGAGCAGAGCCGCCGCGAGCAGGAGCTGGCCGAAAAGCTGGCCGCCGCCGAGCGCGAGATCGCCGGGCTGCGCGCCCAGGCCACCGCCGCCCTGCCTCCGGTGCTGCGCAAAACCGTGCCCGCGGCCACCGTGGAGATGCTCGCCAAGCACGGCATCGCCGACGGCCCGGTGGACGTGCGCACCCTGGACGCCGCGCTCGCCGGCCTCAGCCTGGAGCAGCGCATCGCGGTCAAGAGCCAGCTCCTGCGCGCCGGCGCCATCGCGTAGCGGCTCGCTTCCTCGAAATTCCTGCAACCTAATTGGCTCACACGGGCCGGAGAGAGAACCCATGAACGTATCCTTTGCAGACATCCACGCGGCCGCCGACTACATCGGACCGGGCGCCGTAGAAGTGCCGCTCTACCAGACCGAGATCTTCGACATCTGCCGCCGCTCCAGCCCCTTCGGCCAGCGCATCAAGCAGGTGCCGGCCACCGGCCATCCCTCGCGCTTCTTTGAGGAGACGGCGCTGCCCACGCCGGGCACGGCGGGCTTCGTCAATCCCCGCAGCATCTCGGCCCCCGTGGTGAGCCCCACCCGCGTGGAGCGCAGCGTGCCGCTCAAGGCCATCGTCGCCCAGCTCAACTACAACCTCTTCGATGTCGAGCTCGGCAACCAGCAGCAGCAGTTCGCCTATCTGCAGGCCAAGGACCTGGTGGACACGGTAAGCGGCGTGATGCTCGCTCACGACGTGGCCCTGTGGAACGGCAATGACACCAGCCTGAGCGCGCCGACGACCACGCAGTATATGGGCGTCACCGCGCAGATCGCGGCCGGCGGCCAGACCGCCACCATCGGCGCCTCGGCCTCCATCGTCGACGGCATCAAGTCCGCCGTGGCGGAGATGGTGGCCAGCAACGGCTACAACGTGCGGCCCACCGCCATCTACGCCAACCCCGTGCTGCTCGACCTCATCGACCGCGAGATGAAGTCCGAGTTCAACGTGGTGCTCAACACCGACACCATCACCGGCGGCCTCCGCGTCAAGATGCTCTCCACTCAGGCCGGCGACCTGCCGCTCATCCCCGACTGGAGCCTGAGCTACACCGGCACGCCCGGCTCGGGCTCGGCGGTACTGCCGGCCTACATCGTCACCGAGGACCTCATCGAGTACCACTGGCTCGGCGATCCGGCTCCGCGCATCTTCCAGCTCGGCCTGCCCAACTCCCTCACCTACCAGTACGTCGCCGTCAAGTTCGGCTCGGTGGTGGTCAAGGGCGCAAGCTACGCCCACTACCAGGTGCTGGTCGACCGGTAGGTAAGAAGCAGGGACAAGGGACTAGGGACTAAGGGACTAAGGAACATAGGGACTGGACATCAACGGAGCGCATCACCGCATCGCTTTTGTCTTGAGTCCCTGGTCCCTTAGTCCCTGCTTTATCTGAGAGGACTTTCGCAATGCCATACCTCGAGCCAGAGGACTACACCAATTACGGATTGCCCGCGGCCACTTCGGCGGACTGGATCACGGCGGCAACGGCGCTCATCAACGCCTTCTGCCGGCGGCCCGACCTCAACGTAATCCAGTACACGGAGCGGCTGCGCGTCACGGCCGGTGCGCAGACGGTGCGGCTCACCTATCTGCCGCTCGCGCCGCTGGCTCCGGCAGCCTCGCCCATCGTGTCCGTCGAGGGCCGCTACGCGAAGCCGCGCCGGGGCCAGGCTGCCGATGGCCTGCTCGAAGAAGCCGCGCTGGCCTTCGCGCTGCCCGGCCAGTGGAACGCGATCGATGCAGCCACCGTGGACTTCGACGCGAACACCGGCGAGTTGACATTGCCCTGCAGCCTGCTGGGCCTGCCCTACAACGAGGTGATGGCGGCCTACACGGCGGGGCTCGCCGCCATCGGCGACGACGTGAAGAGCGCCTGCGCGCAGATCGTGCGCAACGCGCAGTCCACGCCCGCGCTGAACGCGAGCCACGCCAAGATCGACACGATGCAGATGCAGTACTTCTCGAGTTCGCTGCTGGACGAAACAGTGCAGGAGTGGCTGCGTCCCTATGTGGCGAGCAGG
>DASZRQ010000063.1:0-14996 GCA_035549115.1 Occallatibacter sp.
GGACTTCGGCGTGCACGACTGGAGCGCCCGGTTGCCCTCGGCCAGCTTTGCCTTCATCATGGCCGCGCTCATCTACCTGCACATGCGCCGTTTCCGGCGGGGCGGGCACCTGGATGCGGCGCTGATCACGGTGGCCTGCGCAGGCATCATCGGCTTTGCGCGCGGCGCATCCACCGACATGCAGCTCGCCGCTCCGTTGTGCATTGGCCTGCTGGGCTGGTACGCGTGGTACGAGACCGGCTCGAAGTTCTGGCTCTTCGATATCTACTTTTTCACCGGTGTGGCCACACTGGCCAAGGGACCGGTGGCGCCGTTTCTGGCGCTGCTCATCGTCATGGCCTTTGCCGCGCTGCGGAGAGAGTGGTCCATCATTCCGCGATCGCTGTGGTGGCCGGGAGTGGCGCTCTATTTTGCCATCGTGCTGCCATGGTTCATCGCCGTGCAGCACCAGAACCCTACCTTCTTCCGCGAGTTCTTCCTCGAGCACAACCTGGAGCGCTTTGCTACCAACCGCTACCAGCACGAGCAGCCCATCTGGTACTACATCGTCGTCGTGGTGCTGGCGCTCATGCCCTGGACCGTAGTTGCGCTACGCGCGCTGATCGATGGCATTCAGACCTCGGTGGCCGAGTGGCGGCACCGGCACTCGCGGCCGGACAAGCCTAAACCGAGCCGGCCAGGCGACGCGTTCCCCGAGTTTCTGGTGCTTTGGGCGCTCATCCCCATCCTCTTCTTCACCTTTTCGCAGTCCAAGCTGCCCGGCTACATCCTGCCTGCCATCCCGCCCATCACCATTCTCACCGGCGACTACCTGTTCCGCTGCCGCACGCGCGGGCTCAACCGCTGGATTCTGCTGGGTCACGCCCTGCTGTGCGGGGTGATGGCGATGGCTGCCTTTCTGCTGCCCTGGTTTGTGGCGCACGGCGCCAGCATGCCGCCCGCACATGCGCTCATCGCCGCCCTGCTGGCTTCCACTGGCGCGGTTCTGCTGATTCTGGTGGTGGTCCATGGCTTTGGCGTGGCGCGGCTGCGGCTGGCCACCACGGGCATTCTCGCTGTGCTCATGTTCTTCCTTTACGGCATCGGGCCGTTCTTCGGCATCGGCGAGGTGCACGCCTCCAAGCGCATCATCCACCTGCTGGATCGCTCCTACTCCGCGCGACCGCTGGCGGAGCGGCTGGCCAACATCGCCCCAGCCAACGAAACGGTTGCCGTCTTCCGTGTGCGCCGCGACGTGGAGTACGGCCTCGCCTTCTACCGCAATCATCAGGTGGCCAACTACGACGAGACGGGCGTGCCCCCGGAGGAGCACCTGCTGGTGGCGCGGATCACGGGCCGCCGCGGCACCGACCTGCACACCCAGGACGCTCTCGGCGAGTACCTGGAAGGGCGCGACTATCAGCCGCTCTTCTCCTGGCCGGAGCAGGGTCTGGAGGTCTACCTGGTTGGGCCGGCAACGCCGGACCAGGGTGGCCCGGCTGCCGCTCCGGCACACTGAGCTTGCAGCCGTGCCGCGCTTCATGGCACAGTGACCCAAAGATGCAATGGATGTGACTCTTCGCTCTGTGCCTGCAGATTCCCGGCGCACGACGCAGGACGCCTGATGGCAGCCGATGTTTCGATCGAGATTCTCGACCTGCGGCACTTCGCCGCCCCGGTGCTGCGGCCTCTGCTGGAGGCCGAGGGCGAGGTCTGGCGCGAACGGCTGCACTGGGACTACCGCTCCTCCTCCAAGCTGCTGATGCAGTACATCGACAGCCGCATGCTGCCCGGCTATGCCGCAGTAGGCGCAGGCCAGGTTACCGGCTACGCCTTCTGCGTGTATGAGGAGAGCAAGGCCGTCATCGGTGATGTGTTCGCCATGCCAAGCGCGGCACTGGAGCAGACTGAAAGCGCTGTCTCGGCCTACGACGTGGAAGAGACACTGCTGCGCCACCTACTGGAAACGCTCCTGAACTCGCCGCAGGTGGATCGCATCGAGTCGCAGCTCCTGCTGCATCCCTCCGGAACCCACGCCGGGCTGTTTATCGAAGCCGGTTTCCGCATCTACCGCCGCCTGTTCATGGTGCAGCCGCTCAGCGGCTACTGGAGCAAGCCTCATCCGGCGCTGCCCGCGCACCTTGAGCTGCGCGCCTGGCGGGATGAGGATCTGAATCCTGCCGCGCGGCTCATCTCCGAGGCTTATCGCGGCCATCCGGACAGCCTTATCAACGACCAGTACCACTCAGTGTCCGGGTCGCTGCGCTTTCTGCACAACATTGTGCGCTACTCCGGCTGCGGCGCCTTTTCGGCCACGGCCTCGCATGTGGTGGTGGACCGCGCCAGCCGCGAGCTGGTGGGGCTGGTGCTCGGCTCGCGCGTCAGCCCGGAGAGCGGCCACATCACCCAGCTTTGCGTGCATCCGGCCTTTCGCCGCCGGGGCATGGCGCGGCTGCTGCTGGCGGCGGCGGCGGCGCAGTTCGTGCGCCTGGGCGCGGCGGAGGTTTCCCTCACCGTGACCGAAGCCAATCACGATGCCATCGATCTCTATGCGGCCGAGGGCTACGCATGCCGGCACCGCTTCGATGCCGCGGTATGGCAGCGGTATGAGAGCGCGTGATGCGGGAGGGTGCGGCTGCTAGCGCGCGATGAAGTACATTGCCCAGCTCAGGACAATTGCCGAGCCGACAAACAGCGCAAAGCAGTAGGCGCCGTAGCGGACCATCCGCGCGGGCGTGTCGCGCATGGTGATGCCGAAGACCACCGAGGCAAAAAGCGCGAAGAGCACAACAGCGGTAAAGTGCGAAGGGCTGAACATCAGGAGGGCTTCCTCCCGGTTCGCAGATTGTGCGCATCCACGGCGGCAATCACGTTGAGCAGTCCGGCCACGACGATGAAGCGTGTGCCGTAGTCAGCCGTGGTTACCTGCACGGAGTCGGCGCCGAGGCCCAGCATGCGGCTGACAAAGTAGAGCAAACCGCTGCACAGGTCGCCTGCGAGCTGCAATATATCGAGGATGTCGTGTGCACTGGTGTAGACCTTGCCCTGCATGGCCAGGCCCAGCGCGTACATGCTGAGGATTGAAACGGCCAGCAATGCACCGCGGCCCCACTTGCGCACCAGGAAATGACCTGCGCCCGGCACCAGCCAGCCCAGAATCAGCGGCAGATAGACGAAGCCCTGTTGCGTGCCCTTGAGTGCAGTGTTTTGCGTTGCAGCCATTCCTCTTCGACTATATCGCACCGGACTGAGCCGCCGATGCAATCAACATGTCATCCGATACGCGCCTGTGGTAGCCGCGGTTCCGCTAAATCCGCACCAGCTCGCGCTGGATTTTGCCGGTCACCCAGGCCCGGTCCGCCGAGGTCATCATGTCGATCTCACTGCGCACGCCGAACTCGGGCAGATAGATGCCTGGTTCGACCGAAAAGCAGGTGTTCGGCAGCAACCTGCGCTCGTCATGGGTTTCGAGGTTGTCGAGGTGCGCGCCGGGCCCGTGAATCTCGTGGGCGATATTATGGCCGGTGCGGTGGGTGAAGAACTCGCCGAAGCCGGCGGCGCGAATTACGGCGCGGGCGGCATCGTCGGCTTCATAGCCATGGATGGGCCGCCGCGCGGCAAAGGCCTGCTCCACGGCGGCAATGGCCGCGTCGCGCGCATCGCGCACCGTGGCAAACACAAGCTGCTCGCGCTCGGTGGGTTCGCGGCCCACCACGCCGGTCCAGGTAATGTCGTAGTAGACGCTCTCCGGCGTATCGGTGTGGCCCCAGATGTCAACAAGCAGAAAATCGCCCTCTTTGATCGGCGAACTGCGCCCGGCTGTCGGCTCGTAGTGCGAGTCCGAGGTGTTGGCATTCACGCTCACGTCGGGACCGTTCTCCCAGACCAGGCCTGCGCGGCGCATCGCCTCGCTCAGCCACACGCGATGTTCGTACTCGGTGTAGTGGCCGGACCCTCCACTCGCCGGACGCAGCCTGCGGCCAATCTCCTTCCAGCCCTCGGCCAGCAACTCGTCAATTGCCTGCTGCGCGACGGAGTGGCTCGCAATCTGCTCCGCTGTCAGCACAGCCTCGAAGACGCTCACCAGGTCAGCCGAGCTTACGATCTCCTTGCCCAGCCCGCGCAGAAACTCCACCGTGCCCGCATCGGCCATCGAGACGTACATGATGGCGTTGTTGGGTGAATACTGCATGGCGATGCGGCGCGTGCTGCTCAGCATGGCTTCAAGGCCCGCGGCCAGCTCCTGCCAGCTTGAGTAGACGCCTTTGGCGCCCGGCAGCGCGTCCAACCGGCCCTGCTCGATGCGATGCACCAGCTTGCGCGGCTCGCCCGCTGCGGGAATGAAGTAGTAATAGCGCCGCGTGATGTGCGCCTTCGGGTCAAGGCAGAGGATGCGTTCGCCGATGGGGTCGCGGTGATGATGATCGTAGAAGAGCCAGCCGTCATGGCCGGCCTCGCGCAGCGCCGCCTGGATCGCGTCAAGATGCATAGGGGCATTCTACCGGGGAACGCCGGAGGGGCCTGCGCGAATCGAGGCGGGCTGCGGCCGGACTCACATGACCAGCGAAGCCCGGCGCGTTTCCAGGCTCAGAACCGACATCAACGGATTCATCGGGCCAGGGAGCCGTTCGTCCTGGTCTTCTGCTCCCATCGCCCACAAGCGCCGCGATGATCATGCAGAGGAGAAAGGCGCGCAGAGGGTAGAGCATGGCGATGTAATCATGGCTGCCGGTGATGTCGATGACTACTCCAATCAGCGCAGCGATTGCGTTGATGCTCCAGGTTTCGACGGGTTCGGGAGACCGGCCGGGCTTCCATTGCCATACGCTTTCAATCGTCGGGAAGTAGGCGACCGACATGACCACCTGAAATCCCACAAAGCCAACCCATGCAGTCTTCGTGACGATCCAGGCGGCCACGGTGACGGAGGCAATCACCAGGCACAGTTGCTCATTTTTGGTGAAGAGAATTTTTCTGCCTCTCTGCTGGACGAGAAGCGATCCAAGAATGACGGTGACCACAATGCCGTCCGTCACATTGAGCGCAGCCTTCACAAGGCTGTGATCGCGCGAGGCAAAGTATGCGGCCAGGCTCATGACAACGCCGATCTCAAAGATCAGCCAGGTTGCGATTCTCGGGAAAGTTTCCCGGCGGATCAACTTCGCGCAATAGCGCGCCGCTACCCAGATATCCAGCAAGGCCACGAGGCCTGCAGCGAAGATGGATGCCGTCACCTGGATGAGCGCACCCCTTCGGTTGGATTCTTCCCAGGAAGTATCTCAACGCTACTACGCAGACATTGGCGAGTGTACGGGAGCCAGCGAACTCCTGTTGCCCGATGGGTGACTTGATCTCAAAGCGCTTCGTCGAACGGCGGCGGCGAGAGAACACCGCCGAGCTCTGCGCATGCTGGGCGGCAGAGGTGCTGCGTGCGGAACTTTTGCCAGGAGGCGCAGGACGGGCGTCCCGCGCCACAGGACTACAGCGCGGCCATGGCTTCCGCCTCGCCGGGGAAGAGGCCCGCGTACTTGGTGATGCCCACCATGGTAAAGACCTTGGTGAAGTGCGGCGAAAGGCCGAAGGCGTAGACCTTCTGGCCAGAGTTCGAGGCCTCGATGAGCATCTGGATGACCAGCGCGATGCCGCTCGAGTTGATGTAGTCGACCTTGGAGAAGTCGAGCAGCACCAGTTTGGTGGTTGCCTTCGGCAGCGACTGGTAGGTGCCGAGCACGGCATCCTTCGAGGTGCTGGCGATGTCGCCTTCGTAGCGGAGGACGGATACAGGGTGTCCTGCCGGGGAAGTAAGCTGATCGACGCGCGCTTTGGTTTCGGTCTGCACGATCTCGTGTCTCCGTGTTCGATTGTACTTAGTCGGTGTCTTTGTCCAGGCGAATGACGAGGCGAACGTAGCTGCTCTTCCCGTTTGTGCCTTTCACCCATTCGGCTTCATCCACCAGCGCCTGGATCAGGAACATCCCCATACCGCGGGGGTCTTCCTCGCCGTGAATCTTGCGGTCAATATCGGGCTTGGGCGGCAGGCTTTTCAGGCCCTTGCCGTCGTCGATAACCTTGACTTCGAGTGCGTCGTCAACGGAGGAAAGCACCACGCCGACGGAGAGGCCTTCATTCAGCAGATTGCCATGCTCGATGGCATTGATGCAGGCCTCGGCCACGGCGGTCTTCAGGTCTTCGACGCGCTCTTCCTTGAAACCCATCAGCTTGGCTACAGCAGCCGCGGTGCTCATGGCCACTTTTTCGTAGCCCATGCGCGAGGGCAGCCGTACTTCCACGCTGGTGGTTTTCTCTTCCATCATGCGTTTGTCTCCATGGCGCACTCTGCTTCTCTCGAGAGCGCGAGGGCCGTCATATCGTCACCCTGCGGGCTGCCCTGCGAAAAATCCCCTATGGCTGTCCACAATGCACCGAGAATATCATCAGCCTTCCCGGATCGGTACCCACAAAACACATCCATCAGCCGTTCCGGGCCGAATTCCTCATCCCCCCGGAACACTTCCGTTAGGCCGTCGGTGTAGAACAGCAGCCGGGCGCCCTTCGCAAACGCGCATTTCTGGCTGGAATAGCGCATGCCGGGCAGCAGCCCCAGAGGCGTTCCCGTGGATTCGAACTGCACCACCTTGCCATCCGGCTGCAGAAGAAAGCCGGGGTTATGTCCCGCGTTCACCACCTCAAGCTCGCCCTTTTCCGGGTGCAGCCGCAGAAAGATCGCCGTTACATAGCGCCGGCGGGCCTCGTCGCCCTCGGTCCAGTGGTGCTGATTCATCTGCGCGGCCAGCTCATCCAGAGGCAGATCGGTGCTGGCATTGGCAATGGCCCGAAAAGCCGAACGGAAAATAGTGGACATGATCGCCGAGGCCAGTCCTTTGCCCGCCACATCGGCCACCACCATCAGCAGCGTCCCATCGGGCTGTTCCATAATGTCCAGATAGTCGCCGCCGACCTCATAGCAGGTGACCGACTTAAAGCCGACCGAATAGCCGGCAACCGAAGGCAGCGTCTGAGGCAGCAGCGAGCGCTGAATATTGCGCGCCGCGTCCAGATCCTGCTGCACGCGGGCCCACTGCAGATTGCGCTCGTGATTCCGGGCATTCTCCAGCGCCACAGCAGCCTGCAGCGCCAGGCCATCCAGAAAGTCGGCCTCGTACAGGCTCAATTCGCGGCCATCCGGGGGAGCCACCACCAGCTCGGCCATGCGGTTGCCCTCGCGGTCCTGCAACAGATAGATGGGCATAGCCGCGCCGCCGTCGCCCAGCTTCAGCTCTTTCACGTTGCCGTAGGCCATGCCTACGTCCGGAAAAGCCGCTCCCGCCATCTCCAGCTCGCGGACAACGATGCGCAGCGTCTGCTCCAGCACCTCGTTCTCATGGATGGTGGAGTGGACCTGGCGCGAGGCCTCCAGCAGAGCCTGCAGCCGCGCCACCTGCTGCTGCAGCTCAATCGTCTCCTCACTGCCCGGCAACTGAAATCCAGCGGTCATCCCCATCTCCCGTGGAATCTCACTGTACCATGCGGCGATTGCATGCAGCGGAACTCAGGCTCTCGCCGCTGCCCGGCGAATGGCACGCACCTCGAGAACGGGTTTTTCGTAGCCCTGCCGAGCCACTGCCAGCATGGCGCGGCCAATGTCACGGGTGGAGAGAATCTGGCTCCGGAGCACGCGGCGCAGCACAGGCATCAGCGGCGCCAGCGCTTTATAGAGAATCCGGTAGGCGGGCGTCCGCGATTCAATTCCATCCAATGGCTCGATAAAGCCGGGCCGGAACAGATAAGCCTTCAATGGCAGACGCAGCAGCGCGTTCTCCGTGCGGCCTTTCACGCGGGCCCACATGGAGCGGCCCCGTTCCGTGCTGTCTGTCCCCATGCCGCTGACATAGATGAAGACCATGCCGGGATTTACGCGGCTCAGCATCTCGGCCGCCGCCAGCGTAAAACCATAGGTGATCCGCGTGTAGGCTTCCTCCGCCATGCCTGCGGAACTGACTCCGAGACAGAAGAAGCACGCATCGAAACCAGCCAGAGCTTCCTCCATGCCGCAATAATTCGACAGATCGGCATGCACAATCTCGCGGATCTTTGCATGGTGCACGCCGCTTGCGGAGCGGCCGATGGTCAACACTGTCTCCACATCCGTAGCCTGCAGACACTCGCGCAGCACGCCCTGCCCCACCATGCCCGTCGCGCCGAACAGCAAAATCCTCATCGTTTCCGCCTTGAGGTCAGCATACGCCGCGTACACAGCGCCAGTCCTTTCGTAACGGATTCAGGTAACTCGAAGTAATCTGTACTCTATAGATACTCATCGATCAAGGTAACTTGAATAAGTAATGCTTCGTAATTAACACCTAAGTAGAATTGGGCAACTAAGCTACGCGGCTGACAATCTAACTGGGTCATTGGGTTGGGGAGCACGCTATGGGGCTGAAGGGCGCATTCGGGCATTTCGGAGCAGGGAAAGAAGAGGGACAATCGCTGGAAAATGCCGCGCTCGAACTGCTGCGCAAGGAGGACGGTGCGCTGTGGCTGACAGCTTCCCGCGCTGCTGACGTGCCCTCGATCAAACCGGTGGCGCAGCCCGAGCCTGACGCGCCTCGCGTTGCGTCACGCCCCGCTGGCCGCGTCACCCCGCACTGCCGCTTCTACTGTCGCTGGTGCAACTCGATTCTTCTGCTTCCGCACGACCGCCTCGGAATGCCTTTCGGTTCTCCGGCTCTGCGCCGGCTCGAAGTTCGCTCTATCGCCACGGTCTGCATCGGGTGTGGCCATGTTTCTGCCTTTTCGCTCTTCCGCGGCAGCATAGGCTACGACACGCGGGCTGACCAGATTCCCATGCAGTCCGTGGGCGATACCATCCTTGTCGACTGGCTCAAATGCGAAGAGCCAACCTGTCCCTTCCCCCTCCCCCTCTTCCTCGTCCGCGAGGAACCGCTTACCGTGGATGCGGCCCGCGAACTCGCTGCCGGCTGGGATTGGACCGAGCTTACCTGCCAGGCGATGCACCGCATTCTTGCGCCGCTGTGGCTCTTTGACCGCAAGCCGCATCAATTCCCCGCGCCCATTCGTTGAGCGCACTCTGCGCGCCGTTCACCTCCTCTGATTTATCCTGCCTTCGATGAGTAAGACGCTGTCTGTGGCGATGATCGCCATGAATGAGGAGGCAAATCTGCCCCGCACGCTGGAAAGCGTGCGCTGGGCCGACGAGATTATCGTCGTCGACTCCGGATCGAAGGACCGCACCCTGGAAATTGCGCAGAGCTTTGGCGCAAAAACCAGCTATCACGCCTTTGGCGGCCACGGCGAGCAGAAGAACGTGGCCCTCGATCTCTGCACCAGCGACTGGATTCTGCTGCTCGATGCCGATGAAGTGCTCTCGCCGGAGCTGCAGACCGAAATGCGCGCGCTGCTCCAGAGCGAGCCCGCGTTTGGCGCTTACTGGATTCCCCGCCTCAATCTCTACTTCGGCCGCTGGATGCGCCACGGCGGCTTCTATCCCGACCACAAGCTACGGCTCTTTCAGCGCGGCGCGGCGCGGCTGAGCGAGGGCGTCGGCCCGCACTCCACGCCGCAGTTCGAGGGGTCGCGCGGCACACTCAAGGGCGATATGCTGCACTACGCCTACCCCACGCTCGACATCTACCTCGAGCACATGCAGCGCTATTCGAACGAGATTGCCCAGTTACTCTACGCCCGCGGCTGCACCAGCCGCTCCTGGCCGACGTTTGTGTGGAATGCGATCCTGAATCCCATTGCCACATTCGTCTACAACTACATCTTCCGGCTGGGTTTTCTTGATGGCCGCGAAGGGTTGATCCTGCACCTGAACCACTCGGTCTATATCCACTGGAAGTTCATCAAGGCGTGGCGGCTCGGCAAACAGGCAGGGCAAACCAGGGCATAAGAAAAGGGCGGCTCGATGCCGCCCTTCTGGACTCCGATCGGCCCCCGTTAAATGTGGCAGGAGGCCTGACCGCGCTTTTCGAGATACTTCTGGTGGTACTCCTCCGCCCTCCAGAATGTCTGCGCCGGCTCGATCCTGGTCACGATGCGCTTGGGGGTAAAGCGGCCCTCCGCCGTGAGCTGCTCGATTTTGGCTTTGGCCGCTGCTTCCTGCCCTGGGGAGTGGAAGAAGATAGCCGAGCGGTACTGGGTACCCCAGTCCGGACCCTGGCGATTCATCGTGGTAGGGTCGTGCAGATTGAAGAAGGCGTCGAGCAGTTTTTCATAGCTCACCTGCGCCGGATCGAAATCCAGCTCAACCACCTCGGCGTGGCCGGTCTGATCGGTGCAAACGTCCTTGTAGGTGGGCTTTTCGAGCGTTCCGCCCTCATAGCCCACGGCCGTGGCGGTCACGCCGGGGATCGCGGCAAAGGCCATCTCCACGCCCCAGAAGCAGCCTGCTCCAAATGTCGCTTTTTCTGTCGTCATACCGTATTCGATGCGCGACTGTGCGCTTGGTCACAGGATACGTGAGCTGGATCACCTTGTGTGACGCAGGTCGCAGCGGCAGCAGCCACATCGCCACTAGGCTGATTGTGGAAGGTACAGAGATGGCGGCGCAGAGCATTCCCATTCGCCCCAAAAAGCCCCTGGTCCGGCGCATGCGGCTGGACCGCTCGCAGAAGGTACGGCACGCAGTGCAGGCGGCATTCCTGGCTCTTAATGCGCTGATCGCATTGCAGTTCTACCTATGGGTGCGCTACTTCGAGCGGGGCGGCGAAGGGCTATATGTGCCGCGTCCGGCGGGCGTAGAGGGCTGGCTACCCATCGCCGGGCTGATGAACACGAAGTATCTCCTTGCCACGGGGCGCGTGCCGCTCATCCATCCGGCGGCCATGTATCTCTTCCTCGGTTTTGTGAGCATGAGCCTGCTGCTGAAGAAAAGCTTCTGCTCGTGGCTGTGCCCGGTGGGCACGTTCTCGGAGTTTCTGGCGAAGCTGGGCCGCCGCATCTATGGGCGCAACCTTCGGCTGCCGCGCTGGATCGATATTCCTCTGCGCGGGCTCAAGTATTTTCTGCTGGCCTTCTTCACGGTTTTCATCGGGTTCATGTCGGCGGCGGCGCTTGAGGGCTTCATGGCTACGCCTTATGGCCTGCTCGCGGACGTGAAGATGCTCAACTTCTTCCGCGACATCAGCCTAACGGCGGCTCTGGTGATCGGAGCGCTGTTGCTGGCCTCCACGCTGGTGCAGCAGTTCTGGTGCCGGTATCTCTGCCCCTACGGCGCGCTGATGGGGCTGGTTTCTCTGCTGAGCACGGTCAAGATACGGCGCGATGCGGAGGCCTGCATCGACTGCGCCAAGTGCGCAAAAGCCTGCCCCTCCGGGCTGAAAGTCGACAAGCTGACGCAGATTCGCTCCGCCGAGTGCACGGCCTGCATGGCCTGTGTGGCGGCCTGTCCGGCGGAGAACGCGCTGCAACTGGCTCTGCCGCCGCGCCATGCAACGACGGCGCGGGAACGCTGGAGCCGCCGGACGGTGCGCCCGCTGGCCGTGGCGGGGGTTCTCGCCTATATCCTCTTGGGCGTGGTGCTGTTTGCCCGGGCCACGAATCATTGGCAAACGCACATGCCGAAGGCGGCCTACCTGCAGTTGGTGCCGCAGGCAAACCGGCTGACGCATCCTGGGCTTTAGGGTGCGCCAGCCGGAGCCTGAACTCCGCCTTGGTTCAAGTTCGTGTATGCGTCAAGCACGGCGGCGGCGAAACTCTTCACCGATGGCAGCAATGGCAGGCTTATCCAGCGCCACGGCAGCCTGAGGAAAGATGGTGGTTTCCTCGACCGCGATATGCGCGGCATAAAGTGCGGCAAGCTCCCGATTAGCCAGGGTCAGGCGCTCTGCATCCTCCGCCGGGAGTTGACCTTGAGTCAGCCAACGAGTGAAGAGCGCATCGGCCACATCGTGCAACTCCTGCGCGCGGCTGTGATCGTGCTCCAGGCGGTCAAGTTCCGCTAAAGCAAGCGCTGCGCCGGTGTTGTGCAGACGCGGAAAGAGGGATTCCTCTTCGTCCGCGGTGTGGCGAAGGCCGCCGGTACGGAAGTAGTGAAGCGCGGCCTCAACAGAAGAACGCTCTTCCGGGGTGAGAGTGCGCCCTGCGGCCCGCGCAGCAACCTGCTGCAGCACGGAGAGAAATCGTTCAATGCGGCGGTGGCAGTCATGGAGCATGCCGATGGGGTCGTCAAAGCCCGCATCCGGTTTTGCGCCGATCTGAACAGTCACGGAACGATCCCCTTCTTAATCTGAAGCGGCACGACCAAAGATTGCCGCGAAAACGCCGCTTTGGACTGCAGGGCTAAAGTTATCGGCCGCGCCCGCCACCGGGCCGGGGACCGCCCTTTTTGAAGCCGCCTCTGCCCTGCGAGGGACCGGAGCTGCGCCTGGGACCACCCAAGCCTGACCTGCCGCCAAAACCCGGCTTCGGTTTGCCGCCAAAGCCCGGTTTTGTACCCGGGCCAGACCTGACGCCAAAACCAGGTTTGGAACCGGACTTGAAACCAGGCTTGGAATCAGATTTGAAACCGGGTTTGGGCTTGCCCCGGAAGGCGGAAGCAGAGCCCTCACGGCGGGGAGGACGGCCCATGGGCTTTTCCTCCGGGGAGGTGCCGCGCTTGCCGAAGGGCTTTGCCCGAGGAGGCCGGTCGTTGAAGGATTTTCCGCGAGGTGGGCGGTCCTCGAAGGACTTTTCAAACGCGGGCTTCTCGCGAAAAGGCTTTCTGAATGCCGGCTTTTCGCCGAAGGAGCGCGCACGGCCCCCCTCGGGCTTGCCGCCGAAGGGTTTGCCGGGCTTGTTGAAGCGGGGGCTCTGTTCGGGGCGGCCTTCGCCCCCTGCGGCTTCAAAGGGGCGGCGTTCGGGGCGGGGGCGGAAGGGTGCGCGCTCGGCGTTGTCCGGGCGAAAACCGCGATCATCGCGGCGGTTGCCGGTACGCCCGCCATCCGCGCGGCCAAAGCGGCCCTCGCGCGGGCGCGTGCCCGCTTCGCGGCTGCCTCCAGACTCGCCCTTGCGCGGATTTTTGCCAAAGGGCCTGTCGCGCCGGGGCTTGTCCTTCGTCTCCTCGTGGGAGACCGGCTTGCCCGCATCCTTCGGAAGCATCTTTTTGGTCTTGAGGCGGCGGGGCTTGAGCTTACCAGCAGCGGTCAGGCGCAGGGCCTCCAACTCGCCCGGATCAAGCTCGCGGAGCTTGCCTACGGGCAGGTCCAGCACCAGAGGGCCATATCCCACACGGCGAATCTTTTCGACGCGATGGCCGATTTCTTCGAACATCTTGCGCAGCTCGCGGTTGCGGCCCTCGATGAGCACCACCTCGAACCACGGGTTATCGCCCTCGCGGACCTGGCGGATGCGGGCTGGCGCGGTGCGGACCTTGCCCTCGCCGGGACGGCCGCGCTCAATGGAGACGCCGCCGCGGAGCCGGTCGAGGCTTTCATCCGTGGGCTGGCCAGAGACTTTGACGAGGTAGGTCTTTTCAACGCCGGAGGCCGCCTTGGTGAGAGCGTTGGCAAGCTCGCCGTCATTGGTGACTAGCAGCAGTCCCTCGCTGAGATAGTCGAGGCGGCCGACGGGGTAAAGGCGCTCCCCCATCCGGGCGAAGAATTCCATCACGGTGGGACGGCCCTCGGGGTCGCTCACGGTGGTTACATAGCCCTTGGGCTTGTGAAGCATGAAGTAGCGCAGGCGCTCGGCCCCGTGCAGCAGCTTGCCGTCCACACGGATGTGGTCGCGGGCGGGATCGGCCTTGGCGCCAAGCTGAGTGATGGTCTGGCCGTTCACCTGGACGCGGCCACCCGTGATCAGTTCCTCGGCGTGACGGCGGCTGGCGATGCCCGCCTGGGCCAGAATCTTTTGTAGCCGCACAGGGCGGGGTTCCGATTCCGGCGCCTCCGTTTCATGGCGCTCGGGATCTTCGGCATCGGCTTCCGCGTTCGCCTGCTGGCGCAGGAGCTCGTGGGCGTCGGAGACTATCTCCTGCTCGGGGCCATCGGCCTCGTGCTCGTGGGCGGATTCATCCCTCATGGTGCGCCGTCTCGGTTTCTGCCGGAACTTCTCCGGCGGCCTGTGGCTCAGCCGGGACCTCGGCTGTTTCGGCGCTCTCGTCTTCCGGAGCGTCTTCGTCCAGATCGGGCTGGCCCTCAGGCGGCGCACCGACGGACTCTTCGGCAACCTCCTCGGCCGTAGGCTCAGCCAGCTCGATGGCGGCCATCTTCTCGAACTCCTCCATCGAGGGCAGCTCGGAGATGTCCTTGAGGCCAAAGCGGAGCAGGAATTCCTTCGTGGTCTTGTAGAGGATGGGGCGGCCAATGACCTGCTTGCGCCCAGCGGTGGCGATGAGCTTGCGGCTGAGCAGCGAGCCAAGGACGCCTCCGGACTCCACCCCGCGAATCTCGTTCACTTCCGGAGCGGTGACTGGCTGCTTGTAAGCGATGACGGCGAGGGTTTCGAGCGCCGGCAGGGAGAGCTTGAGCGGGGGCTTCTGGCTCTTGATGAAGAGGCGCACGGCGTCGTGGCACTCCGGCTTGGTGGCCATGCGGTAGCCGCCGGCGATCTCGCGCATCTCGATGCCGCGGTCATCGGAGGCATAGCTGGTGATAAGTTCGTTAAGAATCTGGCGAAGGATGCCGCGGACCTCGCGGTCACGCAGGCGTGCCTGACGCCGGGCTTCGGTTTCGGCATCGAGTGTGCCGGCTTCCGGCGCGGATTCGGCGGCCTCCGGGGGAGGCGCAGTGGCCTCCTCCACAGCGGCTGCCGGTTCCGGCTCGCTCCCGGAGTAGATGGCGGGAGACTGCTCGAGGCCGAGGGGGTCCATGCCCGCAGATTCAACGGCTTCCCCGAGCAGGGGCTGCGGGTTCTCCTCCTGGGCAGCGGCAATGCGCGCCGCCTCCTGCTGGGCCTTCCATTCGAAGGCTTCAGCGGCAAACAGGGAGGCGAGCTGCGCCAGTGTGACGGGCTCCTCCGCGGCGTAGATAACGGCTTCCAACCTGGCTTTCAGACTCATGCGGCAATCGGCACCT
>DASZRQ010000064.1:0-2837 GCA_035549115.1 Occallatibacter sp.
GGCACAATCAGGCCCCACTCCAGCGCGACGGCGATGCCGAGATTGATATTGGCGTGGTAGTGGATGTTCGCGCTCTCAAGCGAAGCATTGAGGATGGGATATTTGCGCAGCGCGTCGATGGCGGCGGCGGCGATGAACGGCATGTAGGTGAGCTTGACGCCATGGCGCTGCTCGAAGCCGGCGCGCTCGCGGTCGCGCAGGCGCGCGATGCGGGTCATGTCGATCTTGTAGACGGTGTGCGCATGCGGGATGGCGCGCTTGGCCTCGCTCATGCGCTCGGCGATGATGGCGCGCATCCTGGTCATGGGCACCACGTCGCCGCTCAATGGCGCGGGCGGCTGCAGCGCGGCAGGCCGGACCTTGGGCGTGGAAGACTGCGGCTTGCTCAGGTAGAGCAGGATGTCGTCCTTGGTGATACGGCCTTCGGAGCCGGTGCCAGGAACATATGCGAGATCGACGTTGTGCTCTTTGGCAATGCGGCGGACCAGCGGCGAGGAGCGCAGCTTGCCGGCGCGCTGGACCGGCTGCGGCGGGGCAGCCTGCGCCGGAGGTGCACTGGAGGCCGAAGTCTGAGCGGACTTGAGCTGCGGCTCCGGCTCGGCAACAACCGTCGCACCGGCGCCTCCGATGAGCGCGACCACGGTGTTGACCTGGACGGTTGCGCCTTCCTCGGCCTTGATCGCGATGAGCACGCCATCGACGGGCGAAGGAATTTCGGCGTCGACTTTGTCGGTGGAGATCTCGAAGAGCGGCTCGTCTTTAGCAACGGCATCGCCGGGCTTCTTAAGCCATTTGGTAATGGTGCCCTCGAAGATGGATTCGCCCATCTGGGGCATGACGACCACCTGCGGTTGGGCCAACTGCGCCTGCGGCGCGCTTTGTGGCCGATCCGAAGAAGCCGATTCGGTTCCGCCTGCTGTTGAGGCCGCGGCCTCTCCGCTCTCGCCGAGCACGGCGACCACGACGTTGACCTGGACGGTTGCGCCCTCAGGGAACTTGATTTCGCGAAGCACGCCGGCGATGGGCGAAGGAATTTCGGCGTCGACCTTGTCGGTGGATATCTCGAAGAGAGGCTCGTCCTTCTCGACCGCATCGCCGGGCTGCTTGAGCCATTTGGTGATGGTGCCTTCGAAGATGGATTCGCCCATCTGGGGCATGATGACATCGGTTGGCATCGATCGTTCTCTCCGCGGGCCTCAGCCGGGCGCAGGCCGCCGCCATGCCGGATTATAAATCTCGGCGCCGCAGCAGGCCTGTGCTCAGGCGCTCACGGGTTTTTCTGGAACACCGCGCAGATGCTCGACTGCGGGCGGCACGCGCAGGGGCGTATCCTGATGGGCTGGAGCCGGGCCGGATGCGCAGGCGTAGGCGCGCAGAGCGTCGATGCTTTCGACGGCGAGCACCTGCTGGCTGAAGACATGACCGAACTGGCGCGCGGCCTGGTGAGCCACTTCTTCGAGGCCGGGCAGCGCGGCGGGGTCGGCGACCTCGCGGGCGAGGCTGGTGACACCGTGGTCGGCGATGCCGCAGGGAATGATGAGGTCGAAGTCGCGCAGGTCCGTGGTGACGTTGAAAGCGAAGCCGTGCGAAGTGATGCCGCGGGCGACGTGAATGCCAATGGCGCCGATCTTCCGCGCTTCCCTGCCGCTGCTCTCATCCAGAACCCCGCCGTGCGCAGCACACCAGACGCCGGTGAGGCCGGCGATGCGGCCGGCGCGCACGCCATAGACGCCGCAGAGACGGATGAGGGCTTCTTCCATGCGGCGGACGAAGTCGACGGGGCCGAGGCGTCCGCCGGAGTCGTTCTGCAAGCTGCGCAGGTCGAAGATAGGGTAGCCGACGAGCTGGCCGGGGCCATGGTAGGTTACGTCGCCGCCGCGGTTGATCTCGTGCAGAGTGACACCGCGGCGGGCAAGCATCTCGTCGGTGGCGAGCACGTTGGAGCGATGGGCGTTGCGGCCGAGGGTGAGCACGGGGGGATGCTCGAGGAGCAGCAGCGTGTTCTCAATGCGGCCCTCATGGCGCAGCGCGGCCAGTTCGGCCTGCAAGCGCAGGCCCTCGCCGTAGTCCACGCGGCCGAGATAGAGCGACTGCA
Organism: Occallatibacter sp.; assembly: GCA_035549115.1. Lineage (GTDB taxonomy): Bacteria > Acidobacteriota > Terriglobia > Terriglobales > Acidobacteriaceae > Telmatobacter. Next base: position 2,096 of record DASZRQ010000064.1, read on the forward strand.
TCATCTGGGGCTATTGTAGGACGCCGCGCGTGCCGGATGCTGGCGATGGCGAAGCAGTAAGTCTCAGCTCTGCTTGTGCGGAGCAAAAAGCGGCGCAAAATGCTCGGCGACGCGCGTGAACACCAGAATCCAGAGCAGCGTGACGACGGCAGCCAACGGCAGGCCTGCGGGAGCCATCAGAATGTGCGTGGCGTCGATGTTCACGATAACCGGAGCAAGCAGCGCGAGAGCCAGCGGCACATAGCGGTTGATGAGCAGCAGCAATGCGGGCACCACCTGGAAGATGCCCACAATGTAGATGTAGTGGGTGGTAAAGAGCGCGCCGAAGAACTGGCCAAGCGGGCCTGTGGGCGCAGGGCCCTGCGGGATGAAGTGCAGAAAGATGTTAAGGCCGAAGACGAGAAATACGACACCCAGCAGGTAGCGGGCGATGGTGGCGGCAATCTTCATGGGGTTACTCCTCACGGGGAATACGGCGGGCAGGGCCGAGGGCCGTTTGGTTTTTGGATGAGGCGGAGATGCGGAGGGCGCGGAAATATTTGTTGCAACAAGTATCCCTGCTCAGCTACTGATCCGAGGCGCTTTCGGGGTACACTGGAAGCTGGCAGGAGGACCGGGCGGTCGCTGCCGGAGCCGGGCAACCGGAGCCGGGGGAGGAAAGTCCGAACTCCGCAGGGCAGTGTGCCGGATAACGTCCGGGACGCGGGCGTCAAGGCCCGTGGACGGCCAGTGCCACAGAAAA
>DASZRQ010000065.1:0-5195 GCA_035549115.1 Occallatibacter sp.
GACGTTCCGCTATGCTAGGGGAACCGTCAGCTCATGGGTTGCCGGTTGCGCGGTCCTGGTGGCGCTTCGCCAAAAGTCTACCGCCAGGGCCGCCTTCGTACTTCCGAGCATGTATGCCGCTGCACCCAGGGGGAAGGCGCGCTTTTCGCGGCAATCTTGTTGACCAGAATCGGTCGATATGAACTGCGACTGATTTAGTCCTATATCAAGGTAGCACAGCATCCCCTGCCCCGCAACCACTGGAAACTCGTGTCCGCAAGGAGCTTGTCCCGTCAGGCCCGCCTGTGGCGTCTGCTACAAAGATGGGGGCCTGTTTTCGGGCCGGTTCCGGCACTCCAAAACTTTGCCGCAGGGATAAACCCATGAAGCGCATTGCTTTCCTTCTCTCTTTTGCCGCGCTGGTTTCGCCGCTTTTTGCCGCCGCACCCTCCGGCGAGCTGCCAGCGCCGGTGGTTCTTTCCTCGGGTTGGCAGCTTCAGGACATCGCTAAGGTTCCGCAGGCTGGTACGGAGGTTTCTTCGCCGGGCTTTAATCCGGCGGGATGGTACGAGGCCACGGTTCCCGGCACGGTGCTCACTACACTGGTCAACGACAAGGTGTATCCGGAGCCGCTGTACGGCGAAAACAACCGCCCCGAGATCATTCCCGAGAGCCTTGCGCACACCTCGTACTGGTATCGCACGCAGATCGATGTGCCGCAGAGCTACAAAGGCCGCCACATTTGGCTCAACTTCGACGGAATCAACTACGCGGCCGAGGTCTGGGTAAATGGCACGCAGGTTGGTTCCATCCGCGGCGCTTTCATCCGCGGCAACTTCGATGTCACCGCGCAGGTCAAGCCCGGCAAGACGGCCATTGTGGCTGTGCTGGTCGCCCCGCAGCCGCATCCGGGTGTGAGCCACGAGCACACGCTGCGCGCCGGCATCGGCCCCAACGGCGGCGAAAGCGCCATCGATGGGCCCACCTTCCTCTCCACCATCGGCTGGGACTGGCTGCCCGCCATCCGCGACCGCGACACCGGCATCTGGCAGAAGGTCACGCTCTCGGCATCGGGCCCGGTCCTCGTCAAAGAGCCTCTCGTCACCACTGACCTGCCGCTGCCACACACGGATTCCGCCGATGTCGCCGTCGAGGCCACGGTCGAGAACATCAGCGACAAGCCGATGAAGGGGACCCTGCACGGAGCCATCGAAAGCATCGCTTTCTCCCGCGATGTCGAGCTCGCGCCCCATGCCACGCAGAAGATTCGTTTCGACACAACGAACACGCCCGCGCTGCACATGCATCATCCGCGCCTGTGGTGGCCCAACGGCTATGGTCCGGCGAATCTTTACACGCTGCATCTCAGCTTCGAGGCCAACAAAGCCGTCTCCGACCAGCGGGACGTGGGCTTCGGCATCCGCAAGATCACGTACAGCGTGCCCGGCGCGGACACGCTCACCATCTCCGTCAATGGCGTACCGGTCTTCATTCGCGGCGGCGACTGGGGCCTGGACGAGGCGCTCAAGCGCATTCCCCGCGAGCGGCTCGACGCCGAGATTCGCCTGCACAAGCTCGCGCACCTGAACATGATCCGCAACTGGGTGGGCCAGAGCACCAGCGAGGACTTCTACGAGCTCTGCGACAAGTACGGCATCCTCGTGTGGGACGAGTTCTTCCAGCCCAATCCCAGCGATGGCCCCAACCCCACTGACATTCCCACCTACATGGCCAACGTGCGCGATAAGATTCTGCGTTTCCGCAACCATCCCTCCATCGCCCTCTGGTGCGCGCGCAACGAGGGCTACCCGCCGCCGGAGATCGACGCCGACCTGCGCAAGCTCATGGCTGAGCTCGAGCCCACGCGTCTCTACCAGCCCAGCTCCACCGACGGCCACGGTGTGCGCTCGCATGGGCCGTACTACTGGCGCACGCCGCGCGAATTCTACAAGATCGAGGACGACTACTTCAAGACTGAAACTGGCAGCGTGTCTGTGCCCACGCTCGAATCCATCAAGGGCATGATGCCGCCCAAGGACTGGAACTCCATTAACGACGACTGGGCAGAGCATGACTTTGCCCGCGGCAACTCCGGCAGCCAGAACTACCCCGCGGAGATCGCCGCGCGCTACGGCGACTTCCGCAACCTCGCCGGCTTCGTGCGCAAGGCGCAGATGGCCAACTACGAGGCCTTCCGCGCCATGTACGAGGGCCGCAACGCCGAGCTGTTTCATCCAACAACGGCCATCCTCACCTGGATGAGCAATCCCGCGCAGCCCAGCTTCGTCTGGCAGCTCTATCACTACGACCTCGAACCCAACGCCTCGTTCTATGCCGTCATGCACGCCTCGGAGAGCGTCCACATCCAGTACAACCAGTCCAACGGCGATCTCCAGGTCATCAACAACCTGCCCGACGCGCAGACCGGCCTCACCGCCGGGGTCCGCGTCTATCGGCTCGATGGCGCCCTCGCCTACCACCACGAAACACCCGTCGATGCCGCGCCGGAAGCAGCGACGAATCTTGGCCCCATCGCAATTCCGCCTGCGGTGAACGGGATTCACTTCATCGATCTTGCTCTCAAGGACGCCGGCGGCCGGACCATCTCGCGCAACTTCTACTGGGTGGGAGCGCCGGGCTACCCGGATAACTTTGCTGCCATGAGCGCCATGCCCAAAGCGCAGCTCGAGGCCGCGGTTGCGACGGAAGACGATCTGGGCAAGCGCACGGTCACCGTCACGCTCAGCAATCCCAGCACCCGTCTCGCCGTCATGGCGCATCTGCAGCTTCGCCGCAAGTCAGACGGTCAGCGCGTGCTGCCCGTCTATGCCAGCGACAACTACATCTCGCTGGTTCCCGGCGAATCGCGCACCATCACGCTTGAGGCGGACACGGCTCTGTTCGGCGGCAGCGATGCTCTCGTTACCGTCGATGGATGGAATGTCACCGTCGTGCCCGCATCGGCTCCCGGCGTCTCCATTGAGACCAACCTCGATGCCGAGCCCGATCACTCTCCCGCAACCGGCCTGCCGTTCCAGACCGAAAACCTGCGCTGAGGCTCACGGCAGCGCTGCCGCTGCCGTCTCAGTCCTTAAAGGGAAACCAGCCGTACCGCGGCGCGGCCATGAGCGCCCCGCCGCCCGGAACAAACAAGGGTATAGTTGTGATAAGCAGCGCCAGCGCATGAACCTGCCTAACTCCATCACGATGAGCCGGATCGTCATGATTCCGCTGCTGTTGTGGATGCTTTCGCCCCACTTCCCCAGCCGGATTGTGGGCCGCGAGCCGGAGATTGCGGCCGCGGTGCTGTTTATCCTTGCCTCCATCACTGACGGCCTGGACGGCTACCTGGCCCGCAAGCGTGGACAGATCACCACCATGGGCATGCTGCTGGACCCGCTGGCCGACAAGATCATGGTCACCGCTGCGCTGATCGCCCTGGTGGCCTATAACCCCGATGTGGTCAAGGTCTGGATTGCCGTGGTCATTATTGGCCGCGAGTTTCTCATCTCCGGCCTCCGCGGCATTGCCGCATCCGAGGGCTTCACCATCCAGGCCAGCGACCTGGGCAAGCTCAAGACCGTCATCCAGATCGTCTCGGTTGTCGCGGCCATCCTCGCGCACCGCTGGTATGACTGGACGCTCGGCTACCTTGTGATTCCCGTCAAGTGGATCGCCATCACCGCCATCTACTTCACCGTGGTCGTCTCCACGATCTCGGCCATCGACTACTTCATCGGCTTCTGGAAGCAGATCGACCGCGCCTCGCGTACACGGCGCGAGTCCTATGTGCTCTCACGCAACAAGAATGCCGGCACCTCCGCATCCCGTTAGCGTTCTGGATGCAAAAGCAAAACCCCGGCCTCGGCCGGGGTTTTCTGTTCAGGAGAGGATTGCCTTTCATGCCATCGCGGGCATGGCATGTACAGCCGCCGGCGTTTGTGGAGCGGCAGCGGGCTGTGCTGCTGCCTGAGCCTGCGCCGGGGCATGGGTGCCGCGTGTTAGCCGGTGCACGAAGTGATAAGGCGGCCATGGCCCGGACATCTGCATGTTGCACTCGCGCATTGCGGCGCTGGTCGAGGCAAACTTGTTCTGGTAGCGCTCCACATGCTTACGGTCGATCAGGTGGGAGATGTCAAGGACCAGCTTGCCGCTTTCAGAAAGGCGGCAGCTTACTTCTTCATCCAGCGGCAAAAAGAGCCGGTGCATCTGGAAGCTGATGGCCCGCGCCCGTGTCTGGCGCTCGCGCTGCCGCGCAGCGGTCTCGCGCAGGTTGCTCAGGTACTCGCGGCCCACGGTTTCGCCGCAGGGGCCCCGGCCCGTTTCCCGGTTTACGCAATCGTCTACGAGGATCTTCAGGTGCATCTCGGTCTTGCCGCGCAGCTTCTCGATGTTGGAGACGAACTGCCGCTGGTTGGACCGGATGGACTTGCGCAGGCTTTCGTCATCATTGAAGACCGTGCCGAAGCGGAAGGGAAGCACCGTCGAATGCTGGAAGCAGTCGGCAATGACCCGTGCGTGGTCGACGCCCGCCTTCTGGCTTAAAGATTCCTGGGGATTGTGTTCGCTGACGATGATGGCGAGATCGCTTGCGGGGTAGAGGAAGACCTGGTTGCCGCTGACTCCATGTACGGATTCCATCGGAACAGGTTTGCGATGACGGGCTAACTCTGGAAATGCTTGCTTTTCACCAATGCAATAGGCATACCATGCCATAAACTGTGCGCTCCATGTGCAGGCGCTGGTAGGCGCCGCCGTTGAGTGAAGCTATGGGAACTCAGGAACAACCACACTCTGGCCGGGGCGACCTCTCCCCATTTGAGCTACCGGGAATACTAGACCGCGCAAAATACGACTGGCAACGGTTCAGTGGGCAAACCGCGCAAAAGAAAGCAGGTCGAGCCCAGGTTGTTTTGATGGGATCGATAATTAGATTTCCTTGATCAATAATTGTCCCGGACAGAGGCAAAACAGAAAAAGCCCGCCGAAGCGGGCTTGTGCGGGAAAGATTGCCGGAATTGGCCGAATCAGCGCAGGATCCCCTCGGTTCGCAGGAAAAGCACCACATTCAGCCCAATCGAGATGGCCAGAAGCGCGAAGCCGATCCAGGCGATCCGGCCTACGCGGCGCCGCAGGCTGTCCAGATCGTCCGTCACCTCACGCTGAATCGAGGCATGGCGCTCGGTAGCTTCCTTCACATCCTCAAGCTGGTCGCC
>DASZRQ010000066.1:0-2370 GCA_035549115.1 Occallatibacter sp.
GAAGGGCGACGAGCTGCCTCCGGGCGTCATCAAGCTGGTCAAGGTCTACGTCGCTATGAAGCGCAAGCTCTCCGTGGGCGACAAGATGGCCGGCCGCCACGGCAACAAGGGCGTGATCGCGCGCATTCTTCCCGAGGAAGATATGCCGTACCTGCCCGATGGCACCCCGGTCGAGATTGTGCTCAACCCGCTCGGCGTGCCTTCCCGTATGAACGTGGGGCAGATTCTCGAAACCCACCTGGGCTGGGCCGCTGCCGGACTCGGCAAGAAGGTCGCCGCGCTGCTCAAGGGCAACTCGGACGCCAACTTCATCCGCGAGGAAGTGAAGAAGGAGTTTGCCGGGACCGCCGCGCTGCGCCAGCTTCTCGAGCTCGACGACGAAATGCTGATCCGCGTGGCTGCCGGCATGGAGCGCGGCATCTGGTTCGGCACCAACGTCTTTGACGGCGCCAAGGAAGAGGAGATCAAGGCTCTGCTGACCTCGGCCGGGCTGCCGACCTCAGGCAAGACGAAGCTCTACGACGGCATGACCGGCGAGCAGTTCGAGCAGCCGGTCACGGTGGGCTACATCTACATGCTCAAGCTCTCGCACCTGGTGGACGACAAGATTCACGCGCGTTCCATCGGACCGTACTCGCTCATCACCCAGCAGCCGCTGGGCGGTAAGGCGCAGTTCGGCGGCCAGCGCTTCGGCGAAATGGAAGTCTGGGCTCTCGAAGCCTACGGCGCCGCGTACATCCTGCAGGAGCTGCTCACCGCCAAGTCCGACGACGTGTATGGCCGCACCAAGATTTACGAGGCCATCGTCAAGGGCGAGGCAGCCATCGAGCCGGGTGTGCCGGAATCGTTCAACGTGCTTATCCGCGAGCTGCAGTCGCTCTGCCTGGACGTGGAGCTGATCAAGCGCGCCGATCTGGTCAAGAAGGTGCCCGTGCCGGAAGTGGCGGCAGTCGCCGACTAAAAGCTGTCAGCCGTCAGCTTTCAGCCCTCGGCATGACCGCGAGGAGCTGAAAGCCGGTGGCCGAAAGCTGAGAGCAGAGTTTTTTCAGGGTTCTTCTTGAAAGCGGCAGAATCTGCCGCCACCCGGGAAGGAAGGACTCTTCAGCAATCCCGGGAAAAGCCGCGGCGGGGCCAACAAGCCCGCCAAGGAGGGTCGCCTTGTTCCGTTCGAACCCGTTTGAGCTCACCAGTCCGATTACCGATTTCGACGCTATCCGCATCATGCTGGCATCGCCGGAGAAGATCCGAAGCTGGTCGCATGGCGAAGTGACGAAGCCGGAAACCATCAACTACCGCACCTTCAAGCCGGAGCGCGACGGCCTGTTCTGCGCCCGCATCTTTGGCCCCGTCACGGACTGGGAGTGCCTCTGCGGCAAGTACAAGCGCATGAAGCACCGCGGCGTCATCTGCGACAAGTGCGGCGTCGAAGTCACCGTGAGCAAGGTGCGCCGCGAGCGCATGGGCCACATTGAGCTGGCCTCGCCCTGCTCGCATGTGTGGTTCTTCAAGGGCCTGCCCTCGCGCATCGGCCACCTGCTCGACATCTCGCTGCGTGACCTCGAAAGCATTCTCTACTTCGAGTCCTACGTCGTGGTCGATCCCGGCGACGCGCCGGTGCGCGAGCGCGAGATCATCAAGGACGAGACCAAGTTCCGCGAGCTCGACCAGCAGTACCGCCCCTCCGGCTTCAAGGCCATGATGGGCGCCGAGGCCATCAAGGAGCTGCTCAAGCGCGTCCAGGTGGACGAGCTGGCCATCGAGCTGCGCGAGCGCATGAAGGCCGAGACCTCCGCGCAGAAGAAGATCAAGTACGCCAAGCGGCTCAAGGTTGTCGAGGCTTTCCGCAAGTCGAGCAACAAGCCGCAGTGGATGATTCTCGACGTGCTACCGGTCATTCCTCCGGAGCTGCGCCCGCTGGTGCCGCTGGATGGCGGCCGCTTTGCCACATCCGACCTCAACGATCTCTATCGCCGCGTCATCAACCGTAACAACCGGTTGAAGAAGCTGATGGACCTGCACGCCCCCGAGGTCATCGTGCGCAACGAAAAGCGCATGCTGCAGGAGGCCGTCGACGCGTTGTTCGATAACGGCCGCCGCGGCCGTGTGCTGCGCGGCGCCAACAACCGTCCGCTCAAGTCGCTCTCTGACACGCTCAAGGGCAAGCAGGGCCGTTTCCGCCAGAACCTGCTCGGCAAGCGCGTGGACTACTCCGGCCGTTCGGTCATCGTCGTGGGCCCCGAGCTCAAGCTGCACCAGTGCGGCCTGCCCAAGAAGATGGCCCTCGAGCTGTTCAAGCCCTTCATCTATCACCGCCTGGAACAGACCGGCCACTGCACCACCATCAAGCAGGCCAAGGAAATGGTCGAAATG
>DASZRQ010000067.1:0-7332 GCA_035549115.1 Occallatibacter sp.
GGTGCGCTCTTGATGGCGTTGTACAGCCCTTCGCGCTCGATCGCGAACAGCTTTGCCGCAATCGCTTTGCGGTCGGCGGCGTCCTTGCCCATCCCGTTTTTCTCCAGCGCCACTTCGTCGTCCTGCGGTCCGCCGCCCCAGCTCATATTCACCACGCGGATGTGGTTCTTGCGGAACCAGTCGACGTAGGCCTGGGAATCCTCGGCTGAGCGCTTGGAAAGCTCCTCGCTTGGAGCCAGCGGCACGTTGTGCCAGTCGAAGGTGATGCGCCCCACGGCCAGCCGGATCGCCGGGTTGCCCCGCGCCGCAATGCCTGCCACGTGCGTTCCATGCGAGTAGATGGCGAAGAACTCAAGTTGCTCCAGAAACGCCGGCACGTCCGCCGCGGACATGGTGCTCAGCTTCTGCTTGAGCGCCGTGGCCTCCGGGCTGTCGATGGAGAGCTGCAGGTCCGAGAAGCCCTTCAGCTCGTCGTGCATTCCCGGAAATTCCTTCTGTTGATCCGCATCGAGCGGGTAGAGATACCCGTGCGTGGGAAAGCCCTTGAGGTCGAAGGCAATGTCGTGCGGGTCCGCGCCGGGCGCAGGATGCTCCACGGTGAACACGCGGCCCTGAAAGAGCGACAGATCGGATCCTGAATCCCAGATGGCCACGCGCACCGGCGTCAGCTTGTCGGCTTCGGTCAGGGTCACGTCGCGCGACGCCCAGATATCCGGCTTCTGCACGTTCTTGGCATCCACTTCCGCCGTGAGCACCGCCACGGTTGCCGTCTTCAGCGGCAGAACGCGCTTGATGTACAGCCGGTCGTTGATCAGTCCCCACGCCAGGTCGTTGCTGAGCTGGTGCGCCTTGGCCACCGCGGGTTCCAGGTCCGCCTGCACACTGCCCAGCACCAGCGCCGGAGTCACGATCTCCGCGCTGCTCTTCATCTCCTTCACGCGGTTGCCCACAATCGCCCACGGCAGCGGCTTCAGCTCGGCCGCATAGGCCTCTTTGTACGCCGCTTCATATGCCGCGCCGGAGTCCTGTCCAGCGGCCTTCTGCGCCGCAATCATGGCCTTGACCTGAATGCCGGAAAGCAGCTTCGCATCCGGCTTGTCCTGCACGGCGCCCAGCTTGTCCAGCATCGCCTGTGCATCCGCGTCCTTGCCCGCCAGCAGATCGAGGCTCAGCTCGACTCCGTACAGGCTGCGCAGCACGGCATGGTCCTGCACCTCGTAGTCATTCAGAACCGAGTCCACATCGGTTTGGACTTTGGCCGCGAATGCGTTAAATGTAGCGTCGTCGGACTGAAGCAACTCGGTCGCCGTGCCCGTGATGGGGTAGTTGAAGCGCGGCAGGTCCGCTTCGGTCTTCACCACTTTCTTGGCCCCGCTTTGGGCCGCGCAGGGCGCAGCCAGCAGAGCGGCCAGCGCCGCAAGGGCAAGCATCCTCAAGGATTGAGGAAAGGGCATACGCAGGGATCGCCGGGGAATACGCATGATGCCTCCTGAGTTCGATGTTGGCAATCATAGAACACCGGAGGCGCATTGCCGCCAATAGGCAGAAACTGAAAACAAGCCGGCTCACGATCAGCCATGAGCCGGCTTGTATGCATGCGCTTATTTGCCGCCGGCCAGCCGGGCCATTTCCTCATGCTTCTGGGCCAGGTTATTTGCAGCAAGGGCCTTGGCTCTGAGGTTCTTCGCGACATATTCGCAGTGATTCACCGTGGCCTGTTCCATCTTCGTGTTATTCGTGGTCGGGTTTTTCCGGAACTCTGCCGCCATCTGGGCATGCTTGGCTGCTTCGGCCGAATACCTTTCGGATTGCGCGCGATACCAGGCTGCAATTCGCTCGTGCTCGGCTGGAGTTCTCGCCGAAGTAACGAGTGCGGCCAGTTCTTTGCTGGAGAGGTGCTCCTGCTGCGCATAGGCCGTGTTGGAAACGAAGGGCAGGAATGCAAGGACAATGAAAGTAAGAATGGATTTCATGGAAGTCTCCTCAATACGGGTGAGTACAGAGATGGGAATGCGCTTACCGGGCAGCGCCCGTTCGCAGACACACTGTGCTGGGGAGACTCCTAGATACGGATCGTAAGGAAAAGGATATGAAGGGACGGCCTGAATAAACCTGCAGGCCCTGAAGGGTTCCGCACTGTGACGCAGCGCTCCGGCAGGATGGGGCTTGCTGCGGCTTGCCCAGGATTGTGCCGCAGGACTCCCGGCTTGACGATCGTGACCGGCTGAAAAGGCGCGCGGGGAGAGATCGAGCAGCAATCCATCCCGCACGGCATCGGATGGATTTGGGCGGCCGGAGCCGATTCCGGGGATGCGCCTCCAGAGGCATCGCCGGTCATCTGCGCGCAACAGGCAGGTCTTCCGGCGCTTCGCATGGAACTCTCCATGCAGGAAAGATCAGCCGCCGAAAGGGATACAACGAGCGAACCTGCCAGTGTGTATCCAACGATCTGGAGCAAGCGCTTCATTGCCGTGCTCGCTCAGTATTCCTTGCGGGTAGCGCCGTGGCTGTGATGCCAATCACGAGTACCCGGATTCCAGGCAGGTTGACCCGCGGAGGCGCACGCCTCAGAATGAAGAAAGCGCAGTCCTTGTCCCCGGAGCAGCCGCCGGGAGTCCGCATCCGAGGTCGTCCATGCCCGCGTATCTTCTGCTGGTTGTCGCCATTCTGAGCCGTGTTCTGCTCGCCGCATTTCCTCATCCGGAGTGGTTCAACTTCACGGCGGTAGGCGGCGCGCTGCTTTTCTTCGGTGCGCGGCGCTCCTGGAGCGAGATGCTGGCCCCGCTGGCCGCGTTCATGGCCACGGACTACTTCCTGACCACGGCGGTCTACGCCTATCCCTTCCGCTGGCAGGACTACACGATCACCTGGACCTGGTATCTGATGGCGATGCTGCTCGGCCACATCCTGCTGCATGCGCGCACCAGCTTCGTCCGCGTTGGGGCGGGCGTGGTGCTGGGGCCCACCTCGTTCTTCGCCGTCTCCAACTATGCCGTCTGGATGGGCAGCGCGATGTATCCGCATAACGCTTCGGGCCTCGCGGCCTGCTATGCGGCGGGTCTGCCCTTCTATCGCAATGACCTGATCTCGACTGCGCTCGTCGCCGGCCTTGCCTTCGGCGTTCCCGCGCTGGTGAGCCACCTCAAAGGCGCGGAGCCGGTGCCGGTAACGATGCGCAAGTAGTTTCCGTTTTCTCTGGACATACAAAAGGCCCGCACGATGCGGGCCTTTGTCGTTGCATGAAGCGCACTACTTGCCGAGCGAGTAGATGACGTTCACCTTTGTCTCTACTTCCACGGGATTGCCGTTGAGCAGGTAGGGCTTGTACTCCCACTGCTGCACGGCTTTCAGTGCAGAGGTCGTCAGCATCTTCGGGCCGGAGAGTACGTGCAGCTCCTGCACCTTTCCATCCTTGCCGATGAGCATGCGCAGCACCACGGTGCCCTGCACGCGCGCTTTTTTGGCCATGGGCGGATACTGCGGCGGCTCCTTCTTCACAAGCAGATCAACCATCTTGCCCGCGGGCACCGTGATGCGTCCAGGCTGATCGCCGGTGGCGCTGCCCGCGATTGCCGCGTTCACGTGCATGCGCAGGGTTAGCGCGGAGGCGAAGGTCCCCGCTCCAAGCGCGGCGCAGAGGGCCGCAATCGCTAGCCGCCGCGCGCTTCTTACTTCCATGTGCTTCTCCGTCAGTCTCATGACTCTCCTCTCAAAGCTGTTGGTGTCGAAGATTCCGATCGCTTGCGCCGTTCTTGCTCCTCTGCCAGCCACCTGCCATGCGGCCAGCCGCAGCAGCGCCCGCGCATACTGTGTGCGGCCATCGACCTCCGCCGCCATCTCGTCGCACACCAGCTCACGCGTCTCGGTCACGCGCTCGCGCACCAGCCAGCAAGCGGGATGAAATCGCACCGGAATGCTGATGAGCTCGTATGCAAGGTTTTTCGCAAAGTCGTTGCGCCGCATGTGCGCCAGCTCGTGTGCGAACACGGTCTGCATTCTCCGCGCCGCTGAGCGCATGCGCCATCGCCGCGGGCAGCAGCAGAATCTTGCGGCGCAAGCCGATGGTTACCGGGCCTTTCACCTTGCCTGAAACGGCAATCCGGGCCGTTTCCGTTGCCATCCATGCGCAGCAGCGCTGCCAGCTCTCTGCGGCTTCGCCTTCCGGGGTGAACTCCACAGCTTCAACACGCAGCGCGTGCAGCCTGCGGCTCTGCCACAGCAGCCGCGCGGCAAAATAGGCAACGGCCGCGCCATAGGCAAACGCAACGGCGGCCAGCAGAACGCCCGGCAGCGGCAGAGCGCCCATCGCCGTTCCCTCCGTCACGATCACCGTCACCCGCCCGCGCGCCGCTGTTCCACCGCTCAGGGAAAACAGTCCCTGCAGCCACGCCCACGAGGCGGTCGAGAGCGCAGGCAGCACGGCCTGCGCCAGCAGGGCGCTCACCCACACGCGATGCTCCGCGGCCACGCTCACCGGACGCATCAGCCGCGCCGCAAGCCATGCAGCCGCAAACACCAGCGGAACCTGCCACAGCGCGTTCAGGAGATACGAAAGCACCCAGGACTCAATGGCTGTCATGATTCGCCTGCCTCCCGTTCGAAGCGTTCGGTCAGCTCGGCCAGCTTCTTCGCGTCCATCTGCCCGCTCTTCAGCAGGCTCATCACCAGCTCCTCATTCGAGCCGCCGAACATGCGGTCCACCAGGTCGCTCACCCCCTGGCGCAGCGCCCGCGCCTCGCTCACCCGCGCCGAATAGACAAAGGCCCGCCCGTCGCGCACGCGGCGCAGCTTGCCTTTGCGCTCCAGGATGTTGAGCATCGTCTGCACCGTGGTATAGGCCAGCGGCGTCTCCAGCTCTGTCTGCACCGCGCTCACCGTGCCGGAGCCCAGCTTCCACACCGCCTGCATGATGCGCAGTTCCAGCTTGGTCAGGCCCGCGTCCTGAGGTTTCTTCATGCCGCGACCTCCTAATGAGTTAGGAGATTAGCCCCGCGCCGATTTCGTGTCAACTAAAAACTTAGGACTTCGACAGAGAAAGCGGCCCGATCGCGCAGGGAGACGAGCAGGGAAGGGAACAGGCTGTTCAGGCGCGCCGCTTGCGCAGAGCCCAAACAGCGAATCCCACTACGGCCAGCCCGATGACGGTAAGCATCACCGGCACAGCGTGATGGGCTACCAGGTCCACGGCGCCGGGGCCCAGCTTCAGCACCAGCAGGGCCAGTACCATCCAGCGCACCATGCGCCCGGCGGCCACGGCGCCCATGTAGGGCAGCACCCGCATCTCGAACACGCCCGCGGCAAAGACAAACACCTTCCACGGTGTGGGCGGCGGCAGCATGGAGGGAATCATGACGGCCAGAAACTCCTGCCGCTCAAAGCGGCTGCGGAGCTGGTCGAACCGCGCGCGGTTCACGCGCTTGAGCAGAAACAGCTCGCCGCCGGCGCGGCCAATGCCGTAGGGCACCAGTCCGCCAATGGCCGAGCCGATGGAAGCCAGCAGGCAGTAGAGCCAGAAATGGCTTTTGTCGTTCCATACGTAGACGGCCAGAATGGCGTCCATCGGCACAGGGATCGACGAGGAATCGAGCAGCGCCACGGCGGCCACGCCCCAAAAGCCCATCTTGATGAGCGCGGGCAGGATCACGAGCTTCCATTTGGCTGCAAGTTTCAGAAAAAACTGCTTCAAGCCGGTCCCTTTCTGGCCGTAAATCCGTCCATTCCAAAAGAATCATTGTACGGTTTGCCCCCACGCCGCCGGTTTGCGCGATTGCACAGGGATGAGAGAATAGACAGGAAGGATTCAGATGCGGAGCCGGCGGGCATTTCCCGCCGGTTCCCGTCGTGCGCATGCCCACCACTGAACCCCAAACCCAGGTAAACGAGCCCGGCGAGCCCGCTGGCTCCGTGCAGGAGGCTCCTGCCACGGATCAGGACACGCCCCGGCCCGATGAGGGGGGTGCGCGCAAGGGCTATTCCACCTCGCGCTGGGTGGACTACGACACGCACGAACTGCTGCAGATGATTAGCGAGCTCGAGGACGAGCGCCGCTGGGCCCGCCTGCGCGAGGGCATCTGGCTGGCCATTCTCATCCACGTGATCCTGATTTCCGCCATCACGTGGATTCCGAAGTATGTCCTCAAGGTTCCGCCGGTCATCGATCCCTTCGATGCCATCAAGCAGCGCAAGGACCTGAGCTATCTCGACCTGCCGCCGGACGCGCTCAAGCAGTTCCAGCCCAAGGTCGTGGTCAAGCCGGTGCCGCAGCAGGATACGCATATCGACCGCAAGACCCTGGAAGAGCTGCAGAAGCAGGCGCCGCATCCGCCGCCGGAGCCGGTCAAGCAGCCAGAAGTGCAACAGCAGACGCCCACGCCGCCTGCTCCGGTTCAGCCGGCGTCCAAGGCGCAGTCAGCCGTCGAAGCGCCCCGGCCACAGGCTGTGCCGGCGCGGCCCAACTTTGCCATGGGCTCGCAGAATCCCGAGGACCAACTGCGCCAGGCCATGCGCGGCGCGGCGGGCAATCCTGATACCGGCTCCGTGCCGCTGCCTGGCGGCTCCGGGCTTTCACGGCATCCGGGCGCGGGCGCGGGCGGCGTGCAGATTCTCTCCGACACGCAGGGCGTCGACTTCAGCTCCTGGCTGCACCGCTGGTATGTGGAGACCGAGCACACCTGGGATCCGCTGATCCCCGACGAGGTGAATCCGCCCATCCTCAAGCAGGGCGCGGTGCAGATTCGCTTCAAAGTGCTGCCCAACGGCCGCGTAATGGAGGGCAGCATGGTGCTCGAAGGCCGCTCCGGCGATACGGGCCTTGACCGCGCGGCATGGGGCGCGATTACCGGCTCCAACTATCCGCCTTTACCGCACGAGTTCCACGGGCCGTACCTCGAATTGCGCGCCCTCTTCCTCTACAACATGAAGCCGCCGCAGTAAGCGGCTGTTTACAGGCGAAATCGAAGCAGGCAACGATCCGTTCAAATCGCTGTCCCAAAAGGTGTTGTGCGATTCTCGCGTGGCCCGTGCCGGTACTTTTGCACGGCCGCGACCAAGATTCGTGAAATCTGTTGCCAGCGGGCAAGTTATCATTGAATGAGGGGCATATCGTCCCTATCCTCGTGGAGATGCAGTGAGATTCAAGGGCCAATGGTTGACGCCGTACCTGCGCCGGGAGCCGGCGAGTCTCGTCCTCCTATCCGGCCTGCTCATCGTCTTTTTCACCTTCGTCACCGGCCTGTCGCGTATCTATTTCTCGCAGCAGCAGTCACTTGCGGTCCGCTGGTCCTCGCGGGGCCAGGCCGATCTGTCCGCGCACAACTACCAGCCGGCGGTCGA
>DASZRQ010000068.1:0-12362 GCA_035549115.1 Occallatibacter sp.
ATCCGGCCTGCTCATCGTCTTTTTCACCTTCGTCACCGGCCTGTCGCGTATCTATTTCTCGCAGCAGCAGTCACTTGCGGTCCGCTGGTCCTCGCGGGGCCAGGCCGATCTGTCCGCGCACAACTACCAGCCGGCGGTCGATGAGCTGCGCGCCGCGCTACGCTATTCCAGAGATGACCACGACTACCAGCTTGGCCTTGCCGAAGCCTTGATCGGCCTGGGCAAGACCGACGAGGCCGAGACCTATCTGGTGAATCTGTGGGCCGAGCAGCCGGAAAACGGCCGCGTGAACCTCGATCTGGCCCGCGTTGCCGCCCGGGACGGCCAGACCCAGCGCGCGCAGCGCTACTACCACAACGCGATCTATGCCAACTGGCCGGGAGACCAGGAGGAGGAGATTCGCCAGGCCCGCATCGAGCTGATCGAGTATCTGCTGCGCATCAAGTCCAATGCTCAGGCGGAGTCGGAGCTGATCTCCCTGCAGGTCTATCTCGGAGACGATACGAAGGATCAATCCCGTCTCGGCGACCTGTTCATGCAGGCCGGCGACAATGAACATGCGCTCGCGGCCTACCGCATGAGCCTGAAGGCCGAGCCTCACGATGCGGTCGCGCTGGCCGGCGCAGGGAATGCGGCTTTTGCGCTGGGGCGCTACTCGACGGCGCTCCACTACTTCGAGCAGCGCCTGAGCCTTGTTCCCAAGGACGACCAGAGCCGGGACAAGATGGCCATGGCTGAGCTGGTGCTGAAGATGGATCCCTTCCGCCCGCAGATTCCGGTGGCCGAGCGGGACAGAGCCGTGGTGGATGACTTTGCCATCGCGGGCGACCGTCTCAAGTCCTGTACGGCCGCGGGAGGCTCTCCGTCGAGTGATCCGAAAAAGAATCTGCAGCAGACCTGGGATGACCTCAAGCGGCAGGTGACGCTGAACGGATTGCGCCGCAATCCGGACATGGTGAACGCGACCATGGCGACCGTGTTCGCGATCGAGCGCCAGGCAAATGCGCACTGCGGCGGTCCGTCGAACGCCGATACGGCACTCTTGTTGATCTCAAAACTGAACGAAGGGAGCTGAATTGGGTTCAACGTCGAATTCGCAGCCACAAGTGATTGTGGAGGATGGCCCGCACGCCGCGGCAGAGCCGGAGTCCGGCTTTACGCCGCGCGATGTGCTGCGTTCGGTCTTTCGCGAAGACCGGATGTTCATCATCCTTTCCGTGTTCATCGGAATCTTCTCGGGGCTGGCGGTCGTCTGTTTCCGCTTTGTCATCGAGTGGTGCCGCATCTACTTCCTCGGCACCGGCGTTGTGCTCTCTCCGTGGCGTCTGCTGCTGGCGCCCTCCCTGGCCGGCCTGCTGATCGCCATATTGACGATTCACGTATTTCCGCTCTCCCGCGGCAGCGGCGTCAACCAGACCAAGTCCGCGCTCTACATCTTCAACGGCTATATTCCGTTCCGCACGGCCATCGGCAAGTTCATCACGGCGTCCATCGCCATCGGTTCGGGCCACTCGCTCGGGCCGGAGGACCCCTCTCTGCAGATCGGCGCGGGGCTTGCCTCGGCCATCGGCCGCCGCATGAACCTCTCCCGCGACCGCATGCGCCTGATCGCCCCCATCGGCGCGGCCGCGGGTTTGGCCGCGGCCTTCAACGCGCCTATCTCCGCCGTGCTGTTTGTCATCGAGGAAGTCATCGGCCGCTGGACCGCGGGCATCCTGGGCTCCGTGGTTCTCTCCGCCGTATCCAGCGTCGTGGTCATGCGCTGGTTCCTCGGTTCGGAGTCGCTGTTCCGCATTCCCCCGGTGGAGCTGCGCCGCCCCTCGGAGTTGATCGCCTACTGCGTACTGGGCATCATCGGCGGCCTTGCCTCGGTGGCCTTCGCCACCGGCATTGGCGCGCTTCGCCCGCGCTTCCGCGATCTGCCGCGCTGGACGCAATACCTGCAGCCCGCGGTGGCGGGTCTGCTCATCGGCTGCATTGCGTGGCTTGGCGCGCCCCAGGTCATGGGCGCTGGCTACGAGTACATGGACGAAGCCATGCACGGCCGGTTCACGTGGCAGTTTCTTGCCATCCTTGCCGGGCTCAAAATCATCGCCACGCTGCTCTCGTTCGTGAGCGGCACGCCCGGCGGCATGTTCGCCCCCACGCTCTTCATCGGAGCCATGCTGGGCGCGGCTGTCGGCGGAGCCGAGCATGCGCTGCTGCCGCACATGCACTTCTCGCCCGGAACCTACGCGCTCGTCGGCATGGGAGTGCTCTTCGCCGGGTTCCTGCGCGCGCCCATGACCTCCGTCTTCATGGTGCTTGAGGTCAGCGGCAACTACTCCATCATTCTGCCGGTCATCATCGCCAATACATTCGCTTACGTCATCTCGCGCACCCTGCAGCCCACCTCGGTCTTCGACGAGCTGACCCGGCAGGATGGCCTGGAACTCCCTTCGATGGAGGAGCAGCGCGAGGAAAACATTCTGCGCGTGGAGGACGCCATGCGCCCCCCAAAGGGATGGTGGGTCGAGAGCGAGAAACTGGTGGAGGATGCGGCGCGTCTGGTCGCCGAAGGCGAAAAGACTGTCGTGCTCTTCCATACGCGCGAAAGCGGCTGGTGCGCCATTACCAAGGCCGCGATCGACAAGATGATCTCTGATGGCAATGGCCAGGCCACGCTTGCCTCCATCTCCGACGACCGGCAGATTCCCTACCTGCATCCCGATCTTCCGCTCGATATGGCGCTGCGCTATGTGGACCGCTGGCAGGTGGTTCCGGTGGTGAACCGCGCCAACCTGCGCAAGCTGGAGGGTGTCATCTCCCAGCGCGACGTGCTCAACCGCTACCGCGATTTTGAGGCTGTCTGACGCCGGAGCGGCAGCCGGTGAGCGGCGACTTTCGCGCGGGACGCAGCCGCGCTAAAATTCTTCTGGAACCATGTGTGTGTCCTGCAATTGCCGAATTTCGCTGCCGTTCAAGCGTTTCCGCCGCGGACGCCACGACCGTGGACGCGGTCTCCTCTGCTGAGTAATCTATCGGACAACCTGTTTGCTGCCCGCGCTGAGTATGGGCCGCGCGCAGCAGCGCTGTGCCAGGCCAGCGGCCTCGCAGCTTCATGCTTTGCAGTCGATCCGCCGATGCGGATAGAAAGGTCCTCATGAATAGCTTCGATTCCCGCGCCGTGCTCACTTCCGGCTCACGCAAGTACACTTATTTCCGCCTGCCCGCGCTTGCCGCGCGCGGCTTTGATCTCGCCCGCCTGCCCTTCAGCCTCAAAATTCTGCTCGAAAATCTGCTGCGCCGCGAAGACGGCGTGAACGTGACCGCCGGCGACATCGAGTTTCTGGCAAAGTGGGACGCCAAGGCCGAGCCCAGCCGCGAGATTGCCTACATGCCCGCGCGCGTGCTCATGCAGGACTTCACCGGCGTGCCCGCCGTGGTCGATCTGGCCGCCATGCGCGACGCCATCAAGACTCTGGGCGGCGACCCCAACCGCGTGAATCCGCTCATTCCCGCCGAGCTGGTCATCGACCACTCCGTGCAGGTGGACGAGTTCGGCACGCCCGCGGCTTATGACGCCAACTCGCTGCTCGAGTTTCAGCGCAACCGCGAGCGCTACGCCTTCCTCAAGTGGGGTCAGACCGGCTTCCGCAACTTCAGCGCCGTGCCCCCTGGCATGGGCATCTGCCACCAGGTCAACCTCGAGTACCTCGCCCGCGTCGTCTTTACCGCGGAGATCGATGGCGAGTCCTTTGCGTATCCTGACACGCTCGTCGGCACCGATTCGCACACCACGATGATCAACGGCCTCGGTGTTCTCGGCTGGGGCGTCGGCGGCATCGAGGCCGAGGCCGCCATGCTCGGCCAGGCCGTTTCCATGCTCGTGCCGCAGGTGGTGGGCTACAAGCTCACCGGCAAGCTGCGCGAGGGCGCTACCGCCACCGATCTCGTCCTCACCGTCACGCAGGCGCTGCGCAAGCTGGGTGTCGTCGGCAAGTTCGTCGAGTTCTACGGCCCCGGCATCGCTGAGCTGCCTCTCGCCGACCGCGCCACCATCAGCAACATGGCGCCTGAGTACGGCGCCACCTGCGGCATCTTCCCCGTCGATGCGGAGACGCTGCGCTACCTGCGCCTGACCGGCCGCAGCGACGAGCAGATCGCCCTCGTCGAGGCGTATTACAAGGAGCAGGGCCTCTTCCACACGGCAAGCTCGCCCGAGGCCCAGTACTCGCAGACCCTCGAGCTCGATCTCTCGGCCGTCGAACCCAGCGTGGCCGGTCCCAAGCGTCCGCAGGATCGCGTGCTGCTCAAGGATGCCGCATCGAGCTTCGCGCAGCAGCTTCCCTCGCTGCTCGCACCCACGGCCAAGCCGCTGGGCACGCGCACCGCGGCGGCGTGGGAGCGCTCGACCGCCGTGGCCGATGCCGGCCTTGCGGAGAAGACGCCGCTCCACGTCACCACCACGGTGAAGGAGCGCTTCGGCGTCAACCCGGACACCTATCTCGACCACGGCTCCGTCGTCATCGCCGCAATCACCTCGTGCACCAACACCTCGAACCCCTCGGTGATGATGGCCGCTGGTCTGCTCGCCAAAAAAGCCGTCGAGAAGGGCCTCAGTGTCCCGCCGTGGGTCAAGACCTCGCTCGCGCCCGGCTCGCGCGTCGTCACCGACTACTACGAGAAGGCGGGCCTCCTGCCGTATCTCGAAAAGCTGCGCTTCAACGTCGTCGGCTACGGCTGCACCACCTGCATTGGCAACTCCGGCCCCCTGCCCGCGGATGTGTCGAAGTCCATCGACGAGCACGGCCTCGTCGCGGTCAGCGTGCTCTCCGGCAACCGCAACTTCGAGGGCCGCGTGAACGTGGATGTGCGCGCCAACTACCTCATGTCGCCGCCGCTCGTGGTGGCCTATGCGCTGGCCGGAAAGATCGGCCACAACTTCGACGCCGACCCGCTGGGCACGGACAAGAGCGGCCAGCCGGTCTACCTCAAGGACATCTGGCCCACGCAGAAAGAAGTTGCCGACGCCATCGAGAAGGGCGTCTCCAGCGAAGGCTTCCGCAAGGAGTATGCGACCGTCGCCAAAGGCGATGCCAACTGGCAGGGCCTCAGCTTCCCCACCGGCGATGTCTACCAGTGGGAGCCGGACTCAACCTACATCCGCCAGGCGCCGTATTTCGATGGCATGCAGAAGACGCCCGCGCCGGTCACCGACATTCTCGGCGCGCGCGTACTCGCGGTGCTGGGCGACTCGGTGACCACCGACCACATCTCGCCCGCCGGCTCCATCAAGGCCAACGGTCCGGCGGGCAAGTATCTCGCCGAGCACGGCGTCAAGCCCGCGGACTTCAACTCTTATGGCTCGCGCCGCGGCAATCACGAGGTCATGGTGCGCGGCACCTTCGCTAATGTGCGCCTGCGCAACAAACTCGCCCCCGGCACCGAAGGCGGCGTCACGCGCCTGCTGCCCGAGGGCGAGCAGATGTCCATCTTCGACGCCAGCGTGAAGTACGCCGAGCGCAAGACGCCGCTCGTGATTCTCGCGGGCAAGGAATACGGCTCCGGCTCCTCGCGCGACTGGGCCGCCAAGGGGCCGAACCTCCTCGGCGTCCGCGCCGTCATCGCCGAAAGCTTCGAGCGCATCCATCGCTCCAACCTCGTCGGCATGGGCATTCTGCCGCTGCAGTTCGAGGATGGGCAGAATGTGGAGTCCCTCGGCCTGACCGGTGAAGAGGTCTACGATTTTCCCGGCCTCACGGCGATGCTCAAGGCGAAGTTCGTCAACGGCAAGACGCTGGATGTCACCGCAACCGCGGCCGGCGGGACGAAGAAGGTTTTCAAGGCGAAGGTCCGCATCGATACGCCGCAGGAGATCGAGTACTACGAGCACGGCGGCATCCTGCTCTACGTGCTGCGCCAGCTCGCGGCAAAGTAGTTGCGCCGCTCACCAAGCCAAAAGGCCGCTCCCACGGGAGCGGCCTTTGCACGTCAACCCCGTGCGAGCCGGGGCTACTTGCGCTTCGTGCTTTTCGCGCGCTTTGCCGGCGCGGCATCGGGAGCCGGCTCGGGGGCGGGAAGAGTCTCCTCCTGCGGCGAAGCCAGAAAACGTCCGCCTTCCTGCTGGTGTTCGCCCAGAACATGCAGACGCAGAAAGTTTGTCGAGCCGGACTTGGTGCGCGTGCCGGCCACGATGGCGATCACCTCGCGCGGCCGCACATAGCCCTGCTGCTCGAGCATGGTTTCGGCCACATCCACCAGCGCCTCGGTCGAGTTGACCTTGGGACAGCGGATCGGCGTGGTGCCCCACAACAGGTTCAGCCGGTTAATGGTGATCTCGATCGGGCTCAGCGCGAAGATGGGCGCGCTGGGGTGGTACTTCGAGAGCTGCCGCGCCGTGGCGCCGGACTCGGTGAACAGCGCGATGCCGCGCAGGTCCAGATCGTCGGCCGCGTGTGCCGTCGCTTCGCAGATGGTTTCGGCGATGGAGAGGTGGCTTTGCGGCACGCGCGCCGCGGTGTAGGAATCCCCTTCCGACTTCATGTCGCGCTCGGCCTCGCTCACAATTCGCGCCATCATGGCCACGGCGCGCACCGGATACTTGCCCACCGCGGACTCGCCGGAGAGCATCACCGCGTCGGTGCCGTCGTACACGGCGTTGGCCACATCGGAGACCTCGGCGCGCGTGGGGCGCGGGTTCTCGATCATCGACTCTAGCATCTGCGTCGCGGTAATCACCGGCTTCGAGTACTCCGCCGCGCGGCGAATGATGTGTTTCTGGATGGCGGGCACCTTCTCCGGGGGAACTTCCACGCCCAGGTCGCCGCGAGCCACCATGATGCCGTCGGCCGCCAGCAGAATGCTCTCCAGGTGCTCGATCGCCTGCGGCTTTTCGAGCTTGGCGATAATCCACGTTTCACTGCCATAGGCGGAGACGCGGTTGCGCACCAGGCGTACATCTTCTGCGGTGCGCACAAACGAAACCGCCACCGCATCCACGCCGTTGTTCAGAGCGAACTCAAGGTCCTGTGAGTCCTTTTCGGTAAGCGAGGGCACGCGCACTGGAATGCCCGGCAGGTTGATGCCCTTGTTTTCGCCCAGCATGCCGCCGTTGATGATCTCGCAGACCACGTCGGCGCCGTTCACCTCATGCACGCGCAGTTCGATCAGTCCATCGGAAAGCAGAATGCGCGAGCCCTGCTCCACGTTCTCCGCCAGCGTCTTGAATGTGGTGCCCACCAGCGATGCCGTGCCCGGCACATCGCGCGGCGTAATCGTCAGCCGGCTTCCGGCCTTCAGCAGCACCGGCTGGTGATCCTTCAGCTTGGAGGTGCGAATCTTCGGCCCCTGCAGGTCGGCCAGAATGCACAGCGGCTTGTGCTCCTCGCGGCTCACCTTGCGGATCATCTGGATGAGCGCGGCTTTTTCCTCATGCGTGCCGTGGGAGAAGTTCAGGCGAACTACATCCACCCCCGCGCGCACCAGTTCGCGGAAAGCAGGTTCGGTGTTCGAGGCCGGTCCGAGTGTGGCAACAATTTTTGCGCGGCGCTGAATGGGGGACTCGGTCAGGCTGAGATCAGCAAACGACATGGATAACTCCAATGAATGTGCGGTTAAAGGTCGATTTTTAGACGAAGGTAGACCGATTTATTGTACACGGGCGCGGCGCGCAAGCACGCACATCTGATGCGCCGTGGCGCGCAGCTTTTATCCGCGTGGTACGGACTTATTCGGGAATGGCAGCTTCGGTCAGTTCGTGATCGCCCTGCCGCGAACGGAAGAGCACTCCATTGAGCTCCGCTCCCAGCAGCGCGCTGAACGTGGTGAGATAGAGCCACACCAGCGTCGCGATCCCCGCGCCAAACGATCCGTAGAATCGCGAGTAGTTGGCAATGCGCGTGACATACCAGCCGAAGATCAGCGTGCCCGGAAACCAGATCGCGGTCGCCGTGATCGCGCCGGGCATCACACGGGTCCAGTGCTCGGTGCGCTTGGTGCCGAAGTGGTAAAGCGCGCCCAGCACGGAGACGCTGGCCAGCGTGGCGATGGTCCAGCGCACCATACGCCAGAAAAAGATGACGGCAAAGCGCAGCTCGTGCACCGCGTTGTCGATCATCCACAGCTCGATCTGATGGCCGAAGACCAGCACCAGCGTGGCCAGCGCCAGCGGCACGCACACAATCGGCACCAGCATCAGCGCACGCAGCCGGCGCTTCCAGAAACCCCATTCGTTGCGCGGCAGCCGGTAAGCCCTGCGGAATCCTTCCATCAGCGAGAGCATCAGGCCCAGACCCGCAAACAGGCTGAGCGAAAATGCGGAAAAAACAAGCTGTGCCGAGCGCAGTGGCCGCGTCTGTGCGGAAGCGGAGAGCAGAGAAAAGGTGTCCGCGGGCAAAAAATGCAGAAAGCTGGCGCGAATCTCGCCCATGAACGTGGTGCCCTCAGGCACCAGCGCAAAAAGCGTGGTGGCAGCCACCATGCTGGGAAAGAGCATCAGCATGCCGGAGTAGGCAGCGGCTTTGGCGGTGTTCAGCACATCGTGCTCCAGCGCCAGCCATATTGCCTTGCGTAATTTTGCGGTAAATCCAGCCATACCTGTACATGCCAGAGTAGAGCATCTGCCTGCCCTGCGAGCCAAGCCTTCTTTGGCTCCTGACTCACTGGAAGCACTCTGGTTTACAGACGGATGAATCCTGGATGAATGATGCGTGTGCATGGCGTGAACCTGCGTCTGCGTGCGCGGTTTATCATGACCGGGACATGAAAATGCCCCGGCTTCGTAGCCTGATTTCCTCCTCCGCTCTTGCACTTCTCGCGGTTACCCTGGTCGCACAGGCGCCGCCCTCCAACCCGCAGCTTGCCGGCAAGGAACTGAACGATCGTGTCGATGCTCTGCTGAAGCAGATGACGCTGGAAGAGAAGATCGGCCAGCTCGTGCAGTATTCGGCGGGCTTCGCCACCGGCCCCGCGGCCTCGAACCTTACCTACGATGAACTCGTCGAAAAAGGGCAGGTCGGCTCCATGCTCAATGTGGTGGGCGCGGAGGCCACCAACCACTACCAGCACATCGCCATGGAGAAGTCGCGGCTGCACATCCCGCTGCTCTTCGGCCTTGACGTGATTCACGGCGACCACACTGTTTTTCCCATTCCGCTGGCCGTTGCCGCAAGCTGGGATGTAAACGCGGCCGAGACCGTGGCGCGTACCGGCGCTGAGGAGGCCCGCGCCGACGGCATCACCTGGGTCTTCTCGCCCATGGTCGATATTGCGCGCGATCCCCGCTGGGGCCGCATCATCGAATCCAACGGCGAAGACCCGTATCTCGGCTCCACGATGGCCCGCGCCTGGGTCAAGGGCTACCAGCAGAACGATCTCTCGAAGCCCGGCTCCGTGGCCGCATGCGTCAAGCACTTCGCTGCCTATGGCGCAGCCATTGCGGGCCGCGATTACAACGCCGCGGATATGAGCGAGATCACGCTGCGCCAGGTCTACCTTGAGCCCTATCACGCGGCAGTGGAGGCGGGCGCGGCCACGCTGATGACCTCCTTCAACTCCATCAACGGTGTGCCCGCCACGGCCAATCCCTTGACGCTTACCCAGATCCTCCGCAAGGAGTGGGGCTTTGACGGCATGGTCGTCTCAGACTGGGGCGCGGTGGCCGAGCTTAAGAACCATTCCATCGGCGACGGGCCCACCGTGGCGCGCAAGGCGATCGAGGCCGGCACCGACATGGACATGGAGGGCAACCTCTACGGCGCCACGCTGGCTCCGCAGGTGCGCGCAGGCAAAATCCCCGAGGGCGTCATCGACGAAGCCGTGCGCCGCGTGCTGCGCGTCAAGTTTGCGCTCGGCCTCTTCGACCACCCTTATACGCAGCCCGGCCCAGCCTATGTGGCCACGCCGGAGCGCCGCGCCGTCGCCCGCAAAGTCGCCGATGAAACCATCGTCCTTCTCAAGAACGATCCCGTTGAGGGCATTGGCGCGCTGCTGCCGCTCACGGCAAAGGCGAAAAAAGTCGCGCTCATCGGTCCGCTGGCCGACGACCAGCGCGATCTGCTCGGCGCGTGGTCCGCGGGCAATCCGAAGGATGTGATTACGCTGCGCCAGGAGCTGAGTCAGCGCCTCGGCGACCGCCTGATCTACGCCGAGGGCTGCGGCCTGCTGGCCGGCAAGGACGAGGAGGTGCTGATGCGCGCGAGGTTCGGTGGTTCCATGAGCACCGAGGACAACGGCGCGCTGCCAGATGACGACAAGCTCATTGCCGAGGCGGTGAGTGCCGCCCGACAGGCCGACGTGGCCATCCTTGCCCTGGGCGAGCCCGCCAACTGGATGGAGGGTGAGGCTTCGAGCCGCGTGCATCTTGGCTTTACCGGCAATCAGGAAAAGCTGCTGGAGGCCGTGGTTGCCACAGGCAAGCCCGTGGTTCTCGTCCTGCTCGCCGGCCGCCCGCTGCAGATCAAGTGGGCGGGGGAGCATGTCCCGGCCATCCTGGAAGCATGGAGCCCCGGCATCGAAGCTGGCCCGGCCGTAGCCGATGTGCTCTTTGGCGACGTGAACCCTTCCGGCAAGCTGCCTGCCAGCCTGCCCCGCGCCGTGGGCCAGGAGCCGCTCTACTATGCGCAGCTTCCCACGGGCCGCCCCGCGCACGGCGACCTGAGCCACATGCCCGCCAACTCCGCGGAGAAGTTCCAGTCCCGCTACATGGACGAGGACAACTCCGCGCTCTTTCCCTTCGGCTGGGGCCTGAGCTATACCCGCTTCCGCTATAGTCAGCCCATGGTCAGCCGTGCGGAGGTGCCCCTGCAGGAGGCACTCTCCAGCCGCAGCCCGCTGGTCACCGTCGGCGTGGATGTGACCAACACCGGCAGTGTCGCCGGAACGGAGGTCGTCCAGCTCTACATCCGCAACACCGAGGCCAGCGTGGAGCAGCCTGTCCGTGAGCTCAAGGGCTTCGCGCGCATCCATCTGGAGCCCGGCGAAACGAAGCACGTCGATCTGCCGCTGGGGTTCAACGAGCTGAGCTTCGTCGGCGTCGATCTCCACCGCATCATGGAGCCGACCACTTACCGCATCTGGGTCGGCGGCAGCTCGCTGGCCACCGGGGAGACGAGCCTGAAGATCGTGGAGTAGAGCGCAGGGAAGAGCACAGGGCCGGCGCTCAGGCGTCGGCCTTGTGTCTTCAGTACTCGCTGAGCAGCGTCTGGCCGGCGTCTGTGGCGAAGCGTGCCACAGGCGTGCTGTAGGTATTCTGCGTTGCGCTGGCTGTCGAGGTCGTCGCCGTGGATGTGGTCACCACCAGCGTGCGCGGCAGCGTGTCGCCCTGCACCCGCGTGCCCACCAGCAGATAGCCGCAGGTGTCGTCACCGCCGAACGCTGTGATCACGTAGCCCGCCTGCGCCAGTTCGGTTGCCTTCGCCACCACATCGGCGGGCGAGGCCAGCTCCGTGCGTGTCTCGTAGGTGGTGTGCCTGTCTCCGTTCCAGCCATAGGAGATCAGGTTCGCCTGGTGGTTGCCATCGAAGGCCACGGCGGTCGTGATGCGGCTGGCTGCTGCGTTCGCGGCGACCGTGGCGTCAATATCCTGCGGGTTCACCACGTCGCGGTAAAGCTGAAAGCCGCCCGGCTGCGAAGTGGATACCCAGGCCATGGCATAGGCGTTGTTGCCCGGCTCAAAGTCCAGCGAGGTAATGACCACGTTGGGCGCGGCAATGGCTGAGAGATCGGAGTCGAAGTCCCGGTAGTCGCGGCCCTGGTACTGCATGGTCAGGCCGTTCTGCGTCTGCGGCAGATACTCGACAAAGAAATCCCACCCGCAGCCGTACTCCACGCCCTGCTGGCATACACCGGAGGTTCCGATCTCCAGCGGCGAGCCTACGGCTCCCGGAAAGAGCTGTGCGCCGTTGGTGGGCAGGCTGCTGGCCTCGGCGGCCGCGCCCAGGCCGGGCTCGGTGGCCTGCTGAAACAGCAGCAGCCGCAGGTCGCCCTGTTTGGGAGCGCGCGGCCCCGCGGTCAGCATTGCCGAGCGGCTGGTGCGCACGCCGTTGGTATCCTGCACATCCACGGTAAAGCTTGCGCCGGAGTCGCTCTGCGCAATCTCCGGGGTGGTATAGGAGGAAGCAGTTGCGCCGTCGATATCCGCGCCGTTGCGCTTCCACTGGTAGCTCAGGATGCCCTGGCCCCGCGCCTGCACGGTAAAGGTCGCGGTCGAGCCCACCGGAACGGTCTGGCTCATGGGCTGCGTCAGGATGTCCACGGTGGAGCTGTCGGAGCCGGAACCGCCGCCGGTCAGATAGGGGTTGCCGGTAGTGGAGCAGCCCGCGCACAGCAGACTCAGACTGGCGATAATGCTAAGATAAGCAACTCTAAACCGCATCCGGCTA
>DASZRQ010000069.1:0-4676 GCA_035549115.1 Occallatibacter sp.
ACCGTTCCCTCCGCTGAAGTCCGGCCGCTCATGCGGCTCTGGCATCCGCAGCTCTTCACCCGTCCGCCTCCCTCCAACTGCCTGGCATAACTTCCGTTTTCGTTCGCTTCGATCGTCCGGTTCGCAGGCAACGCCCGCGCATCCTGAAAAAACGGAAGATGCCCCGATTGCAACCCTGACCGCCTCGGCGCTTCGCGCCCAGGTTCTCTTTCTTGCATCGCAGCCACAGACTCGGAGGCACATATATGTCCGCTCATCGCGGCACGATTTTCCGCATTCTTTCTCTTTTCCTGCTCGTTTTTGGCGCGCTTGGCGCGCACGCGCAGAGCAACGCCGGCACGATCCACGGCACCGTGACCGACCCCAGCGGCGCAGTGATTCCCGGCGCCACCGTGCACCTCACCAACAGCGTCAGCGGCCTCGACCGCACGGAGACGACCGACGCAACGGGCCAGTTTCAGTTCGCCAACATTCCCTTCAACCCCTACCAGCTCGCCGTCACCGCGCACGGCTTCTCGGCGCTCCGCAAGGACTTCGAGATTCGCACCGTGCTCGGCGTCGATCTCAAGCTGACCATGCATGTCGCCACGGCTGACTCCACCGTCACCGTCGAGGCCAGCGCCGGCGACATGATCGAGAACGATCCGACCTTCCACACCGATGTGGACCGCGACGCCTTCATCAAGGTGCCGCTCGAAAGCCAGTCCTCGTCGCTCAGCGCGCTCGTCACCGTTTCCACGCCGGGCGTCTCCGCGGACTCGAACGGCCTCTTCCACGGCCTGGGCGATCATGCGTCGAACTCGTTCTCCGTCGACGGCCAGCCCATCACCGACCAGCAGAGCAAGGTCTTCTCCAACCAGCTTCCTTCCAATGCGGTTCAGTCCATCCAGGTCATCAGCGGCGCGCCGCCAGCCGAGTACGGCGACAAGACCAGCCTGGTGATCGTGGCCACCACCCGCTCGGGTCAGGGCGTCACCAAACCCACCGGCAGCATCAGCTCCTCTTACGGCAGCTTCGGCTCGGCCACCGCGGCCATCGACCTTTCCTATGGCGGCAAGAACTGGGGCAACTTCTTCGAGGCAGACGGCCTCAACTCCGGCCGCTTCCTCGATCCGCCCGAGTTCGTCGTCTTCCACGACAAGGGCAACGAGGAGAACTTCTTCGACCGCATCGACCGTACCTTCAACGCGGCCGACTCAATGCATCTGGATCTGAACTACAGCCGCTCCTGGTTCCAGACGCCCAACTCCTACGACAGCCTCAACGTGCAGAACGTCGTCAGCGGCGGCGCCTCGGCCAATCCGGTCTTTGCCAACGTCGGCGACACCGATCAGCGCTCGCAAATCGGCACGTTCAACATCGCGCCGACCTTCACACACGTCTTCAACCAGTACACTGTGTTGAACACGGCAGCCTACTTCCGCAAGGATCAGTACCACTACTATCCGAGCAACAATCCGCTGGCCGACCTTGGCCCTGCCAATCTGCAGACCTCGTCCATCTTCCAGGACCGCTCGCTGGCCAACACCGGCATCCATGCCGACGTGACCTACGCGCGCGGCATTCAGACCATCAAGGGAGGCGTCCAGTACCAGCAGACCTTCCTGCGAGAGAGCGACAGTCTGGGCGTGGCCGACTCCACGTACAACGCCCCCTGCGTGGACGCGGACGGCAATCCCGTTCCCGGTTACTCCGATCCCTCGGCCTGCGGCGTGGGCCTGAGCGCGAACCCCAACTACCTCGCTTTGCTCGCGCCCTACGACCTGACCCGCGGCGGCGATTTCTACAACTACCTGGGCCGTGCCGACATCAAGGAGCTCTCGATGTATATCGAGGACCAGATCACCGCCGGCAACTGGAACTTCAACCTCGGCCTCCGCGGCGACATCTATAACGGCCTCACGGACGCGAGCCAGACCGAGCCCCGCCTGGGCGTTGCCTACAACATCAAGCGCACCGGCACCGTGCTGCGCGTCTCCTACGCCCGCACCCTGGAAACGCCCTTCAACGAGAACCTCGTGCTCTCCAGCGAAGGCTGCAACAACGATGTGCTCGCGCCGCTGCTCGCCTGCACCTCGGGCGTCTCCAGCGTTGAGGACCCCGGCTTCCGCAACGAGTTCCATGCCGGCCTGCAGCAGGCCATCGGCAGGCACATCGTCTTCAACGGCGAGTACATCTGGAAGTACACCCATAACGCCTTCGACTTCAGCGTGCTGGGCAACACACCCATCACCTTCCCTATCGACTGGCACAACTCCAAGATCCCCGGCTACGCGCTCAACGTCGAGGTGCCGGAGTTCCACCACTTCAGCGCGTACTCGGTCATGTCGTCGGTGGCCGCGCGCTTCTTCCCGCCGCAGGTGGCCGGCGCAGGCGCCACGCCGCAGACCGGCGGCCAGCCCTTCCGCATCGACCACGACGAGAAGTTCAACCAGTCGACGCACGTGCAGTATCAGATCGGCAAGCGCGGCCCGTGGGCTGGCTGGAACTGGCGCTATGACTCCGGTCTGGTGGCTGGCTCCGTGCCCTTTGCCACGGACTCGATCACGCCCGTTGACCTGAGCGGCCTCACCTACGATCAGCAGTTCGAGGCTGGCATCACCTGCGGCGGCGTCAAGGCCACGCCCACCTCGGGCTTCACCTCCTGCGCGCCCAATCAGTACTCTTCGTCGCTGGTCTCCATTCCCGCGCCGGGCACGGAGAACGACGACAAGAACCCGCAGCGCATTGCGCCGCGCAACCTGTTCGACCTCTCCGTCGGCCAGCAGAACATCTTCCGCCGCGAGCACTTCAAGACCGATCTTGACCTGACCGCCGTGAACATCACCGACAAGTACGCGCTCTACAACTTCCTTTCCACCTTCAGCGGCACGCACTATGTCACTCCGCGCGCTCTGACGGCCAAGGTAACCTTCAACTTCTAGCGCAGTCCAAGACACTGCTCCTTGAGCCGGCCGTGCAGTCAGCGGCCGGCTTTTTTCTTGCCGCCGGCGTGTCCAATTTTCCACACCGCGCGCCGCACGCTTCCTGCGCGTGCCCTGTTGCTGTTCCGCGCAAATCCCAGAATGCGCGCTTTTTATGGTTCCCGGAGTGCCTCCTCCGGTTCCGTGGCGATTAGGGGTTTTCTTCCGGCTTTAATCTCTGTCATACTTGATCGTGCCCACCTGGTTCGGCCAACCTCAACAATCCAACAAAGAGAGCGCATCGATGTCGGCAAAGTATGTCTTTGTGACGGGCGGAGTTGTGTCCAGTCTTGGCAAGGGTCTTGCAGCGGCCTCCATCGGCTGCCTGCTTGAGAGCCGCGGCCTTCGCGTCAACATGATGAAGTTCGACCCGTATCTCAACGTCGATCCCGGCACCATGTCGCCCTTTCAGCATGGCGAGGTGTTCGTCACCGACGACGGCGCGGAGACCGACCTCGACCTCGGCCACTACGAGCGCTTTACCCACGCGCCCCTCTCGCGCGACAACAACCTCACCACCGGCCGCATCTACGAGCAGATCATCCTCAAGGAGCGCCGCGGCGATTATCTCGGCAAGACCGTGCAGGTCATTCCCCACGTCACCAACGAGATCAAGAACGCCATGCGCAAGGTCTCGGCCAACGGCGCGGACGTGACCATCGTCGAGATTGGCGGCACCGTCGGCGACATTGAATCGCTTCCGTTCCTTGAAGCCATCCGCCAGATGCGTCAGGAACTCGGCCGTGAAAACACCGTCTTCGTGCACCTCACGCTGGTGCCCTGGATCGCCGCCGCCCAGGAGCTCAAGACCAAGCCCACCCAGCACTCCGTCAAAGAGCTGCTCGGCATCGGCATCCAGGCCGACATCCTGCTCTGCCGCTCCGACCGCTCACTGAGCCGCGACATCAAACAGAAGATCGCGGCCTTCTGCAACGTGGAAGAGCGCGCCGTCATTGGCGCGCGCACGGTTTCTTCCATTTATGAAGTGCCGCTCGGCTTCGCGCAGGAGGGCGTGGACACGCTCATCCTGAAATATCTGCACAAGGAAGCGCCCGAGGCCGACCTCTCGAAGTGGCAGGACCTGGTCAACCGCTGCAACAACCCGGTTGATGAGGTGTCCATCGCCATCGTGGGCAAATACGTGGAGTACGAGGACAGCTACAAGTCCCTCAAGGAGGCGCTGACCCATGGCGCACTGCTCCGGAGCCTCAAGCTCAACGTCACCTGGATCGAGGCCGAGGGCCTTGAGTCGCAGTCGCCCGAGGACCGCGGCTACGAGGCGCAGTTAGAAGGCTTCGACGGCATCCTTGTGCCCGGTGGCTTCGGCAAGCGCGGCATCGAGGGCATGCTCAACGCCATCCGCTACGCCCGTGAGAAGCAGGTGCCCTACTTCGGCATCTGCCTCGGCATGCAGACCGCCTGCATCGAGTTCGCGCGCAACGTCTGCGGCCTCAAGGATGCCAACTCCAGCGAGTTCGACCCCGCCGCGCAGCACCGCATCATCTACAAGCTGCGCGAACTGCTCGGTGTCGAGGAGATGGGCGGCACCATGCGCCTCGGCGCCTGGACCTGCGTGCTGCAGGAAGACTCGCTGGCCTTCAAGGCCTACGGCGCCACCGAGATCAGCGAGCGCCACCGCCACCGCTACGAGTTCAACCGCGAGTACGAGCCTCTGCTCACCGGCGGCGGCCTGCGCATCTCCGGCACCACGCC
>DASZRQ010000070.1:0-7678 GCA_035549115.1 Occallatibacter sp.
GGCGCGTTTGGCCTGCGCATCGAGGATATGGTGGCAGTGACCAGAACCGGCGGCGAGGTGCTGACGCCCGCCCCCAAGGCACTGATCGAGTTGTAACCGAGACCCCGCCGCAGAGCGGAGAAAACAAGGAACGAATGAAACCACAGGACATCCAGGATCTGAAAGAGCTGATCGAATTCCTCAAACAGTATCAGGTAGCGGAGTTCGACCTTGACCGCGGCGACCTGAAGATCCGGCTCAAGTTCAGCCAGCCTGAAGCCCCGGCGGCAAGCCTCAGCGAACTGGCCCGTGCGCTGGCTACATCGGCTCCCGCGGCCGTGGCCCATGCGCCTGCCGCAGCAGCGGCAGTGCCGGCGGCAAGCGCGCCTGCAGCGGCGGAAGAAAACCTGCACATTGTGAAGTCGCCGATTGTGGGCACCTTCTACAGCTCGCCCTCACCCGGCGCCTCGGCCTTTGTGTCTCCCGGCGACCGCGTGGAGAAGGGCCAGGTGATCTGCATTGTGGAGGCCATGAAGCTGATGAACGAGATCGAGGCCGACGCCTCCGGCGAGATTGTGAAGTGCCTGGTGACGAACGGCCAGGCGATCGAGTTTGGCCAGCCGCTGTTCTCCATCCGCACCAGCTAAAGGTCAGGGAAAGTCCGCGCGCCTGCACCGGCCGCCCATCGCTCTTGAAGGAATTGCATGTTTCGTAAGGTTCTGATTGCCAATCGCGGCGAGATTGCGCTGCGCGTTATCAACGCCTGCCGTGAACTGGGCGTGCGCACCGTGGCTGTCTACAGCGAGGCCGACCGCAACTCGCTGCATGTGCGTTTTGCGGATGAGGCTATCTGCATCGGGCCGCCCCGGCCCGCGGACAGCTATCTCAATGTGCCCGCGGTGATCTCCGCCGCGGAGATCGCGAATGTGGATGCGATCCACCCCGGCTATGGGCTGCTGAGCGAGAACGCAAACTTTGCCGAGGTGTGCCGCGCGTCGAATATCAAGTTCATCGGGCCTCCGCCGGAGGTGACGCGGCTGATGGGCGAAAAGGAAAAGGCCCGACAGGCGATGAAGAAGGCCAAGGTGCCGATTCTGCCGGGCTCCGACGGCGTGCTGGCGGATGCGGATGATGCGCTGGCGGTGGCCAAGAAGATCGGGTATCCGGTGATTCTGAAGGCGAAGGCCGGCGGCGGCGGACGCGGCATGCGCATCGTGCGCACGGCCGAGGAACTACCGAACCTGTTCCATGCGGCGAACACCGAGGCTGCGAATGCCTTTGGCAACGGCGAGCTCTACATGGAGAAGTTCATCGAGCAGCCGCGCCACATCGAGTTCCAAATTCTGGCCGACGAGCACGGCAATGTGACGACGCTGTTCGAGCGCGAGTGCTCGATCCAGCGGCGGCACCAGAAGCTGATTGAGGAAGCGCCCTCGCTGCAAGTGACGCCGAAGATGCGCGAGGATATCCACAAAACCCTGGTCCGGTGTCTCTCCGACATTGGCTACCAGAACGCGGGCACCATTGAGTTCCTGATGGACGAGGACCGCCAGCTCTACTTCATCGAGATGAATACCCGCATCCAGGTGGAGCATCCGGTGACGGAAGCGATTACGGGCGTCGACCTGGTGAAGGCGCAGTTGCGCATCGCCTCGGGCGAGAAGCTGAGCGAGATTCTGCCGCCGAAGATCGAGCTACGCGGCCATGCCATCGAGTGCCGCATCAACGCGGAGCACCCAAAGAAGTTCACGCCTTCGGCGGGCAAGATTACGGCGTTCAACGTGCCCGGCGGCAACGGCGTGCGCGTGGATACGGCGCAGTACTCAGAGGGTGTGGTGCCACCCTACTATGATTCGCTGATTGCCAAGCTCATTGTCTACGGCGTGGACCGCGCCGAGGCCATGGCTCGCATGGAGCGAGCGCTCTCGCAGTTCGTGGTGCAGGGCATCGAGACTTCGATTCCGCTGCATCAGGCGATCTTTCAGGATGAGGACTTCCACGCGGGCAACTTCGACACGAAGTTCATGGAGCGGTTTTTGGCGAAGCAGGCGGAATAGCGAATCTCATGCGCCCTCAGCCCCTGATTGCCGTCACGGATGTGGAAGCCAGCAGCCGGTGGTATCAGCGACTGCTCGGCGTCGCGAGCAACCATGGCGGACCCGTGTACGAGCAGCTTGTGCATGGCGGCGAGATCGTGCTGCAGTTGCACAGCTTTGCGGCCGAGCATCATCACGGGCCCATTGCAAACCCCCATGACAGGCCCTACGGCAACGGGCTGCTGCTGTGGTTCGAGGTGGACGACTTCGACGATGTGCTGGCGCGGGCGGCGGAGATGAAGGTCGAGATTGTGCTGCCGAAGCATCGCAACCCGCCGGATGGCGATGGCGGACCGAACCACTGGGAGTGCTGGATGCGCGACCCCGATGGCTACGTGGTTGTGGTGGCGAGCCCCTATGGTACCGCCGACGGAAGCTGGAAGCCGTAGCGGGCGGCAGTTTCCCCGTTTTACGCGGTGGAGCGCGCCGTGTATCCTTGTCCGGTTCTCGCGCTCATGGTCAATTTCACTCTTCGTCGGCTCTGCCTCTGCCTGCTTGCCCTCGCTCCGGGCATCGTGTCCGCACAGACTTTGCCCCACCCGCAGAATCTGGACTGGCCTGTCTACAACGGAGCCAATGGCGACCACTACTCGCCGCTGAAGCAGATCAACCGCGCCAATGTGCACCGGCTGACGCAGGCGTGGCGGTACGACACGGGCGAGAAGGGCGGCATGCAGACCAATCCGCTGATTGTGGGCCGCACGCTGTATGGCTACACGCCCACGCAGAAGGTGATTGCACTGGACGCAGCGACGGGGAAGCTGAAGTGGAGGTTCGACTCCGGCATTCGCGGCACACAGCCGGTGCGCGGCGTGACCTACTTCGACGATGGCGCGGACGGGCGCATTTTTGCCGCGGTCATGAATTTCCTCTACTGCCTGGATGCGAAGACGGGCCGGCCTGTCGCGAGTTTTGGGGAGCAGGGGCGCATTGACCTGCGCAAGAATCTGCGCGGCGACTATCGCACGCAGTCCACTGTGCTGACCACACCGGGCACGATCTACAAGGACATGATCATTGTAGGCGGGCGCGATCCGGAGTCGCATCCGGCGCCGCCGGGATATATCCGCGCGTTCGATGTGCATACCGGGGCGCTGCGGTGGGAGTTTCATACGATTCCGCTGCCCGGCGAGCCGGGCTACGAGACCTGGCCCAAGGATGCCTACAAGACGGCGGGCGCGGCGAACAACTGGGCGGGGATGACGGTGGATGCCGCGCGCGGCGTGGTGTATGTGCCGACAGGCTCGGCGGTGATGGATTTCTATGGCGGCGACCGCGTGGGAGACGACCTCTATGCCAACTGCCTGCTGGCGCTGGACGCGGAGACAGGCAAGCTGCTGTGGCATTTCCAGGGCGTGCATCACGACATCTGGGACCGCGACTTTCCCGCGCCGCCCGCGCTGTTCACGGTGGAGCGGGACGGGCAGAAGATCGACGCGCTGGCGCAGACCAGCAAGCAGGGCTGGCTGTTTCTCTTCAATCGCGCGACAGGCAAGCCGCTGTTTCCCATGCAGGAGCATCCGTTCCCGACCAGCACGGTGCCGGGCGAAGCGGCCTCGCAGACGCAGCCGCTGCCGGACGCGCCTGCACCTTACGGACGCCAGCGGCTGACCGGAGACATGCTGACGACGCGCACGCCCGCCGCGCATGCGTGGGCGGTGAAGACGTTCCACACGTTTGTGAGCGACGGGCAATTTGTGCCGCTCTCGGTGGGCAGGCAGACGGTGGTGTTTCCGGGGTTTGACGGCGGAGCGGAGTGGGGCGGGCCGGCCATCGATCCGGCGGAGGACGTGATTTTTGTGAACGAAACAGAGATGGCGTGGACCGGCGGACTGCTGCCGGCGGGCAAGGGCGCGGGAGCGGGCGAGCAGATCTTCCGCTCGCAGTGCGCCATGTGCCACGGCATCGACCGCAAGGGCTCTTCGCATGCGTTTCCATCGCTGGTGGGGATTGAGGAGCGGCTTTCGCCGGACAGCATCCGGGCGACGGTGTGGCAGGGCAAGGGGCGGATGCCGTCGTTTCCCAACATCAGCGAGGCGCGGATGAACGCGCTGCTGCGCTACCTGCGGGATGGCAAGGATGAGCCCGGAGACGCGGCCGCGCCGCCGGACGATCCTTATACCTTTACGGGGTACCGCAAGTTTCTGGACCCCGATGGATATCCGGCAATTGCGCCGCCATGGGGAACGCTGAACGCCATCGACCTGAAGACAGGGAAGTATCTGTGGCGCGTGCCTCTGGGGATGTATCCGGAGCTGGCGGCGAAGGGAATGCGGCAGACGGGCACGGAAAACTACGGCGGGCCGATTGTGACGGCGGGCGGGGTGCTGTTTATCGGCGCGACGGTATACGACCGGAAGTTCCGGGCCTTTGATACGCGCACCGGCAGGGTGCTGTGGCAGACGACGCTGCCCTTTGCGGGCATGGCGACGCCCTCAACGTACATGATCGATGGGCGGCAGTACGTGGTGACAGTGGCCAGCGGCGGCCGCGACCCGAAGGGGCCGGTGGGCGGAGCGTATATCGCGTTTGCGCTGCCGAAGTAGCGCTGTGGAAAACTATCCCCGTTGACTATCGCTTTTTCTTCGCCTTTTCATCTTGTTTCCGGTATGCTTGGTCCGGGTTGAGAGGAGCCCCGCATGAATATCCATAATGAACTGATCTCTGAGCTCGACCGCGAGGGAGCGAAGACGCGCAAGATTCTTGAAGCCATTCCAGAGGACGCCGACTGGAACTGGAAACCGCACGAGAAGTCGATGACGCTGGGCTCGCTGGCGGGCCATGTAACGGATATGACCGGCGATTGGGGCGTGTATTCGCTGACGCTGGACAAGCTGGAGTTCAGCCCGGATCACAAGTGGGAGTCCTATGTGCCGACGAGCCACGCGGAGATGCTGGCACGGTTCGACAAGAACCTGGTGCGCACGCGCGAGACGCTGACGGCGGCGAATCCAGAGAAGTGGGACGACAACTGGAAGTTGATCTTCGGGGGACAGACTTGGATAGACCAGCCGCGGTACCAGGTGTTTCGCGAACTGGTGTTGAACCACATGATTCATCACCGCGCGCAGATCGGGGTCTATATCCGGCTGCTAGGCGGCAAGCTGCCGGGCTGCTATGGACCCTCGGCCGACGAGATGTAATGCACGAGAACCGGAAAGCGGGACGGCGCACTGACAGTGCGCGGCCTGGGCCGTTAGCCTTGAAGGCATGCCGTTTCTGTTTCCGCGGATTTATCCCATTCTCGATGCGCCGGTGATTCCGGCTGCGGGCCGCGAGGCATTTCTCGACGGCCTGGGCCGAGCACTGGCCGATGCGGGCGTGACACTGCTCGAATATCGCAACAAGACCGGCTCCGATGCCGAATTGCTGGCGGATGCGGCAGCGCTGCGCGCGGCGATGCCGGCAGGGCAGGTGAAGCTGATTCTCGACGACCGCGCCGACCTGGTGATCGAGGCCGGATTCGATGGCGTGCACGTGGATGCAGGCGACCACACTCCAGCTGAGGCGCGCGCGCTGCTGGGGCCGGAGCGCATCGTGGGCACCTTTGGCGGCAGCGAGGCGCTGGTGCCGGGGATTCTTGCCGCGCCTGCGGATTATTTTTCGATCGGCCCGATTGCGCCAACCACGACGAAAGACACGACGAAGCCGCCGATTGGCGTGGACGGCGTGCGCAGGCTGCGCGCCGAGGCCGGGCCGGAGCCTGTGCTGGCGGCAGCGGGCGGCATCACACTCGAGCTTGCGCCGCGGCTGATCGAGGCCGGAGCAACAATGCTTGTGGTGGCTGCGGCGATCTTCAAGAGCGCCGATCCGGCGGCGGAGTTCCGCCGTTGGCGAGTAGCAGTTGGATGAGGCTGTGAGCGGCTCTGCGCACGGCAAGATTTTTGGAGACAATCCCTCGCAATTCAAGTAAAACCGAGCAAAGTGACCACGGCAGATCACGCTTCCCTGCATTCCTCCGCAGCACCGGCAGCCAGCCCCGCAACAGGGATGGTGCAGACGCTCGGGTTGTTCAGCTCGACGGCGATCGTGGCCGGATCGATGATCGGCTCCGGCATCTTTCTGGTGGACGCGGACATCGCGCGCGGCACGGACTCGCCCGCGCTGCTGGTGACGGCGTGGATTGTGACGGCGGTGATGACGCTGATTGGCGCGCTGAGCTATGGCGAGCTGGCGGCGATGATGCCGAAGGCGGGCGGGCAGTATGTGTACTTGCGCGAGTCGCTGGGGCCGCTGTGGGGATTTCTTTACGGATGGACGCTGTTTCTGGTGATCCAGACGGGCACGATTGCCGCGGTGTGCGTGGCATTCGGCAAGTTTCTCGGCGTCTTCTTTCCGACGATCTCGACGACCCACTGGCTGTGGCACATTGCGCATGTGCCGGCGCTGAAGGTGGGGCCCATGGTGCTGGGCAACATGGAGATCGGCGTGAACACGGCGAACCTGACAGGCATTTTGATCGTCGTATTCCTGGCGATTGTGAACGTCTTCGGCGTGCGGCTGGGCGCGCTGATCCAAAACATTTTCACGACCGCGAAGGTGCTCTCTCTGCTGGGGCTGGTGGTGCTGGGCTGGACGGTGGGGCGCACGGCCGAGGCGTGGAACGCGAACTTCGGCGCGGGGCTCGGCGCGTTCTGGCGCAATGCGGGCTGGCATTCGCTGCATCCGGTGCAGGTGGGCATCGGCGGGCCGATTGTGCTGGTGAATGTGATCACGATTCTGGCCGTGGTGCAGGTGGGCTCGCTGTTTTCCGCCGATGCGTGGAACAACATCACGTTCACGGCGGGCGAGGTGAAGAATCCCCGGCGCAACATTCCGCTCTCGCTGATTCTGGGCACGGGCGGCGTGCTGGCGCTCTACTGCATGGCGACAGTGGCGTACCTGCTGGTGCTGCCGATGCACGGCGATCCGCATGGCGCAACGGCGCTGGCGCGGGGTCTGCAGTATGCGTCGGAGGATCGCGTGGGCACGGCGGCGCTCCAGGTGATCTTTCATTCAGCCGGTGCGTATCTGATGGCCGCGGCGATCCTGATCTCGACCTTTGGCTGCGCGAATGGCATGTCGCTGGCCGGGGCGCGTGTCTACTATGCGATGAGCCAGGATGGATTGTTCTTCAAATCTGTCGGCAAGCTGCACCCGCGCTATCGCACGCCGGCCGTGGGGCTGCTGGTGCAGGCGGCGTGGACGGCGCTGCTGTGCGTCTCCGGCTCGTACAGCCAACTGCTGGACTACATCATCTTCGCGGTGCTGGTGTTCTATATCCTCACCATCGCAGGGCTCTTTGTTCTCCGCGTGAAACAGCCCGATACGCCGCGGCCGTACAAGGCGCTGGGCTATCCCGTGCTGCCCGCTCTCTACATCGTGATGGCAGCGTGGATCTGTATCGTATTATTGCGATACAAGCCTCAATACACGTGGCCGGGGCTGGTGCTCGTCCTGCTTGGCATCCCGGTTTACCTGTTCTGGTCGCGCACTTCCGCGCGGTCTGCTGATGCAAGTCATTCGATCTAGTTTTCGAGGAGGAAGCCCGCATTCATGTCCAGGCTGCTTCGCATTAAACCCATGTCGATGCTTACGTCCGAAGCGCAGGAAGAGGGCGAACA
>DASZRQ010000071.1:0-2406 GCA_035549115.1 Occallatibacter sp.
CTTTTCTCCCCTGGGCTGCGCGGCAGACTCGTACTCGTCGAAACGAATCCCCTCCTGCTCGCACAGCAGCTCGAACATGCGCACAACGGCGGCGTGGGGCTTGCCCTCGCCGCGCTCGTATTTGGTGAGCGAATTGGGATGCACGCCCAGCCGCTCGGCCATCTGGTACTGGTAGAGGTCGAGCTGCCTGCGCGCGATCAGCAGCTTTTCCGCGAATGTTAGCTCTGCCATATTTCCTTTTCCTGCAGCCACTTTTTTGCGAGTTAGCCGCGCTTCGCGCGTGTCGCGAGTTCGCTAGCTTTTTGCTAACCCGCGAACTTGCTCTATGCGCGGAGCGCAGCTAACGTACTATCGACTCGCTTCCGCGTACACCTTTTGCGCCGCGGCGACGGCCTGGCCGTATTCGACGGGCAGCTTGAGCGTGTCTTTGGCGATGTGCTCCATGGCGCCGAGCAGGGCGATGGTGTCGAGGTAGTCGAAGAAGCCGAGATGCGCCACGCGGAAGATCCTGCCCTTCATCGTGCCCTGGCCGTTGGCGATGACCGCGGCAAAGCGCGTCTTGAGCGCCTTGACCACGTCGCCGGAGTCGAGACCCTCCGGCACGGCGACGGCGGTGGCGGCCGAGGAGGGCGCGGTGGGCGCGAAGAGCGTGAAGCCCAGGGCGACCAGACCGGCGCGCGTGGCGGCGGCGTTCACGATAGCGTTGTTGACCAGCGCGATGCGGCCCTTTTCGAGGTCGCCGCTGGCCTGCCCGGCAATGTAGTCCAACGCAGCGCCGAGGCCGGCGATGAGCGCGACGGCCGGGGTGTACGCGCTTTCGCCCTTCACGGCATTCTTGCGCTCCTTGCGCAGATCGAAGTAGTAGCGGGGATTCTTCGAGGCGTCCATGGCCTTGAAGGCCCGCTCGCTCACGCTCAGATAAGCCAGACCCGGCGGAAGCATGACCGCCTTCTGCGAGCCGCCGATGAGGATGTCGATGCCCCAGCCATCCACGTCGAAGTGGGTGGTGCCGAGGCCGGTAATACCATCGACGACCAGCAGCGCTTCGGGCGCGGCCTCGTCGCGCAGCTTGGCGATGGCCTGCACGTCGTGGTTCACGGCCGTAGAGGTTTCGCTGGCCTGCATGTAGATGGCCTTGGTGCCCGGCTTGAGAGCCGCCTTCACGGCGGCCAGGTCGAAGGTCTGGCCATAGGGTGCCTCGACCACTTCCACCGCGCAGCCGAAGGCCCTGGTCAGGTCCACCCAGCGCTCGCCGAACTTGCCCGCCGTGAGCACCAGCACCTTGTCGCCGGGCGAGGTCAGGTTGGAGACCGCCGCCTCCATTGCGCCTGTGCCGGAGCTCGAGAGGAGCAGCACGTCGTTCTGCGTGCCGACGAAGACCTTCAACTGGGCCAGAACTTTCTGATAAAGGGCGCGGAACTCGGCGGTGCGGTGGTGCATGTCGGCCGCGGCCATGGCGAACTGAGCGGCGGGGAGCAAGGGGGTGGGGCCTGGAGTAAAGAGGCGGGTCTTCCGAATCATAGGTTTTCTCGCTTTGGGAGGACGTTGAGCCGAACAACCACAGAATACACAAATTTGTGGTTTTTGTGGATTTATTTTCTACCGATTGAAAGCCATGGCGAAGCTGGGGAGGGTAAACGAATATAAGTCATTAAAAATCAATAGAATATAGGCAACAATGAGCCGCTCCGGCCAGCACCTGTTCACGCACACGAAGCGGGCCAGGAGAAAGGAACCCTCCTGGCCCGCAGGGCTTGACCGGCAGTTAGCGGCGTCCGCCGCCACCGCCGTGGAACCCGCCCCCTCCGTGGAATCCACCACCGGCCCAGCCATGGCCCCAGCCGCCATAGTAGAGGCCGCCGCCATACCAGCCACCCCAGCCCAGGGGATAGTAGCCCCAGCCAAACGGACTCCAGAAGGGACCAGCGCCGAGGTAGGCGTAATCCCACGCGTAGGGGTTCCAGTACCAGCCCGCCGCGAAGCCGGGTTCGCCTTCGTATTCCTCGGCGAGCTCGTTGTTGGCTTCGGCCATGTACTGCGAGCGCAGCCTGTTCCAGTTGTAGAAGTCGCCCTTCGCCTTGTCGGTGTCGAAGCCGGCGGGCTTGAGCGCGGGAGAGTGCAGGTTTCCGCCGGAGGCCAGCGCGATTTCATGATGCGCCTTGACGACCTTGTATTTGCCGTCGGCAACTTCAACGGCGGCCTTGCCGCTGAAGACCATGGCGGATGGAGGCGCAGCGCCGAACTCGTAATATCCCCGCTTCAACAACTGCGTGGAAACCCCGTCGACGATCACCTCGAGGTCGTTTTCGTCATAAATCTCGTCCACCTCGACTGCCGCGCGTCCGCGCAGCAGCTCGACCTGGGTTTGGGTCAGGCCGGGCGCGATCATTTTCAGGGCGCTGCCGT
>DASZRQ010000072.1:0-9079 GCA_035549115.1 Occallatibacter sp.
GGCCGTTAAGAAAGCAGCAAAGAAGGCAGCCAAGAAGGCAGTGAAGAAAGCTCCTGCCAAGAAGGCGGCGAAGAAGGCAGTAGCCAAGAAGGCAGCGAAGAAGAAGGCTCCTGCGAAGAAGAAGTAACCACCCGGCAACCGAAGTACAAGGCAAGCAAAAGAGCCCGGCATCGCGCCGGGCTTTTTTGCGTCTGGACTCAGGCCGTGCGGCCTTCCGCGATCTGTTTCAAGTGCCAGCGCTGATGAGCAATGTAATCCTCGATGAGAAAGCGCAGCGTTACTGGCGGCTCGCCGCCAACCACGCAGATTGCTTCAAGCCGCTCCGCGGAGATCCGCTCGACAACCGCGGCAAGGATCTCATGTTCCGCGCGCCACCAGGCAAGCAACGTGGGCCACGGCTGCCCGGCATAGCCGTGCGCCGCGACCCATGTGTCCTGCCCATACTGCGGGCCGTTGTAGCTGCCTTCAATGGAGGCAAATACAAAGCGGTGGCGATTGTTCATCGCTGAGTCAAGGAGATGGCCGACGATCTGCTTCCGCGTCCATCCCCCTTCGCGCCACGGAACATCCGCAAGCAGCGCGGGCACTGCCGCCAGCGTGCCGCGGATGTCCTCAAGCTCTGCGCGAAACCACGGCCCCAGATCGTTCACGGTCGTACCCGGCTGCCTACTTCTTCAGCTCGGAGAGCGCGGCTAGCACTTCCTCGGAGTGGTGCGAGGGATCGACCTTGGTCCACACCTTCACGATTTTGCCGTGCGGATTGATGAGGAAGGTGTTGCGGTTGGCGATGGTCACGGCGCCAAAGTGGCCCAGCGAGCCGTACTCATCCACAACCTTGTGCTCGGGGTCGGCGAGCAGATGGAAGGTCAGCCCATCCTTGGTGCAGAACTGCTTGTGGCTGTCCACCGTATCCACGCTCACTCCGAGAATGACCGCATTATCGGCTTCGAATTTCGGCAGATCGTTCTGAAAGTTGTGCGCCTCGATGGTGCAGCCGGTGGTCATGTCCTTGGGATAGAAGTAGAGCACCACCCACTTGCCGCGATAGCTCTTGAGCGAGATGGGAGCGCCGGTCTGCGAAGGCAGAGTGAAGGTGGGAGCAGCCTGACCGACTGTTGGCACGGCATCATCAGCGGCACGCGCAGTGCCAAGCGCAAGCACGCCGGTGAGCGCGGCGGCAAGAAGGGGAAGAGCAAGCTTTTTCACGGAAGAACCTCCGAGGAGTGAGTGGAAAATCGATTTGGGACGAGAAAAGAAGAGGCCTGCGTAACAGGCCGGGACACCGCAAACAGTATCAGCGCGCGATGCCCACGATGGCAATACCCGCCTGCGCGGCGCGCGCCAGCAGCGACTCGCGATCGAAGAGCAGCGTGCGCCCCGCCTCGACGGAAAGACAGCTTGCGCCGGCGGCAATCATGGTCTCAATGGTGCGGATGCCGATGACTGGCACGTCGAAACGCATGTCCTGGTTGGGCTTGGCGACT
The DNA here is from genome assembly GCA_035549115.1 of Occallatibacter sp. Lineage (GTDB taxonomy): Bacteria > Acidobacteriota > Terriglobia > Terriglobales > Acidobacteriaceae > Telmatobacter. Next base: position 1,485 of record DASZRQ010000072.1, read on the forward strand.
TTCACCACAGTTAGACGGCGCTCTAATGTAGACGCCTCCTCTTCGAGCGAGCGCAGCAACTGTCCGGCGCGTTCAATGGCGGCATCCGTGCCTTCCATGGCCTCCACCGCGACACAGGCCTGCGCCGCGACAACGACGGTCTGGCCGATATCGAATCCGGCAACCGCGCGAGCTACCTGCATGCCGTAGTCGATGTTCCTGCGCTCTTCCTCATTTGGAGCGCGCTCGGTCAGCACGCCTTCGGCGGCGAGCATGGGCTCCAAAAATGCCGTAGAACTCATCAGCTCGATGCCTTCATCGGCAAGCACCCTGGCCACCGCGCCCAGCAGCATGTCGGTGTTGCGCGTGCGCAGGTTCAGTAGCAGCTTGGCGAGCCGCCAGTCGGGCCGGATGGAACTGAAGATCTGCTTGTGCTTCACCTGGCCTGCCATCACGGCGGCCGTCACGCCTTCCTTATGAAAGGTCTCGATGAGCCGCGAGAGCTCGCCGAGCGAGAGCCAATGCACGGTGACCTTCTCGTCCACCGCGGCGCGATGGTCGATCTCCGGATCGGTCTCTTCGCGGATAGCGGCAACCGTTACGGCGAAGCCCTGGGCGCGCGCCGCATCAAGGAGCAGAAACGGGAAGCGGCCGTTGCCGGCGATGAGGCCAAGTTTCATTTAATGATTCCGCGCTGGCTGCGCTCGATAAACTCGGCGAGAAGCGCCACGTCCTCGCCCTCAAGCTCGCGCATCTTTTCGAGCGCCTGCGTGGTGTTGAGCCGGGAAACCAGCAGCAGCCGGAACGCCTTCTGCAGCGCCTTGATCCGGTCGGGATTGAATCCTCGCCGCTCCAGGCCAACACTGTTGACGCCGAAGGCCTTGTTCTCGCGCCGCGCGGAGGTCTTGGAAAAAGGCAGCACATCCTGCGTCACAATTGTGCCGCCGCCGATGAACGCGTACTTGCCCACGGTGCAGAACTGATGCACCGGGCAGAAGGCGCCAACCGTCGCGTAGTCCTCGACAATGACGTGGCCGGCAAGCGTGGCCGCATTCGCGAGGATGCAGTGGCTGCCGACGACGCTGTCGTGCCCAATGTGCACATTCGTCATGAGCAGATTGCCCGAGCCGATGCGCGTCATGCCGCCGCCGCCCACTGTTCCGCGGCTGATGGTCACGCTCTCGCGAATGGTGTTGTTGTCGCCGAGAACAGTTTCTGTTGGCTCACCCTTGTACTTCAGATCCTGCGGGGACACGCCGACCGAGCAGAAGGGATAAAACGTATTGCGCGCGCCGATCTTTGTATGGCCGTCAAGCACCACGTGCGAGATGAGGGTGCAGTCTTCACCGAGAACGACGTGGGGACCAATGGTGCAATACGGGCCGACCGTGCACGAGGCAGGAATAACAGCGCCCTCGGCCACGATCGCGCTGGGATGGATGCCGCTCACTGCTCGCCCTCAGCCGGTTTGTTCTCCGCCGAGCGCGGCACCACCATGCAGGTGAGCGTGGCCTCGCAGGCCAGCTTGTCGCCGATATAAGCCTTGCCCGCCATGCGGCCGGCGCGCGAGCGGAAGCTGAGCACATCGACCTCGATGCGAAGCTGGTCGCCGGGGACGACCTGGCGGCGAAACTTGGCATTGTCAATGCCGGTAAAGACAGCGAGCTTATTGTGGCGGTCGGGCATCTCGCTCAGCATGAGCACCGCGCCGGCCTGGGCCATGGCTTCAATCACCAGCACGCCAGGCATGATGGGCGCACCCGGAAAATGCCCCTGAAAATACGGCTCGTTGATGCTGACATTCTTGAGCGCGACGACGCGCTTGGCACGCTCGAATTCGACGATCCGGTCAATGAGGAGAAAAGGGTAGCGGTGCGGGAGATACGCCATGATCTCCTGGATGTCGAACGTCATTCTCTGGCTCCATACAGCGTGCAGCCGCGCTGCATCGCACACGTCAGCGATTATAGCGGAGCGGCTGCGCGGCCCGGCCAGCTACTTCTTGATGCGGCGGGCTGTCGCGTCCACGTCCCAGAAGTCGGCGGGCAGGTCGCGGTTGTACTCGGCCTTGTCAATGTAGTACTGACGCTCCATGTCGCCGTTTTTCAGGCGCGTGATGCTGAAGGGCGTGGGAAAGCCATCCATCACGTGGTAATCGGCGTATTCCTCTGTCTCGGTGTTCTTGTCCTTATAAATAGGATCGCGCCATTGGTAGCTGAGCGTGAGCGGCAGGTGCGATTCGGCATCGGTCTGGATGGTGATGGCCTCGTTCTGCGCGGAGATGAGCGTCACCTGGTCGGCCATGTGGCGCTCGGCCATGCGCTTGCCCTCGTAAATGAGAATGGTTTTCGGGTCCTTCATCCACACCTTCACCGCGGTCTCCAGCGAGTGGTCGCGGCGGCGGATATGCTCGTCGATCGCATCCTTGGGCATGGCCTTCTTGCCGCGGTAGGTCACCTCCCAGCCGCTGTCGCCCAGGTAGAACTCCACCACGTCGCGATGCTTGGTCACGTCGGTGCGGTCGCGGTCGGGCCATGCGTGGTATTGCCACAGCTCGGTAGTGCCCAGGTCCGGCTGGCCCTGAAAGAACGCGGCCACGTGACCATGCAGCATCTGGTTCTTCATGTTGAGCCAGGCATCGCCGCCCAGAGCCTTCACCATGGCATCCAGCACAGCGCGGGCCTGCTGGGCATTCTGCGCAGCGTCATCCTCCGCGGATTGCGCGCGGATTCCCTGCGGCACACAGAAACAAACAATCAGGACCACAGCAAACGGTGTCTTCATGCGCATCGTTGTCATCCCACCAGCACCGCGCCGCCATTCACGTTCAGCACTTCCCCGCTGATGAAGCCGGCGAACGGCGTACACAAAAACAGAATCGGCCCGGCGATCTCCCGCACTGTGGCCGGACGGCCCACGGGAATGCCCGCCCTGATCTTCGGCCCAAGCTGCGGATCGTCCAGCGCCGCGGCGGACATTTCGGTGGATACCCAGCCCGGCGCAACGCAGTTTACGCGGATGCCGCGCGGCGCAAGCTCGCTGGACAGGCTTTTGGTGAGACTGATGAGCGCGCCTTTGGTCACGGCATAGTCCGCGTGGTTGGCCTCGCCGCGCTGCCCGGCCGTGGAGCTGATGAGGACGATATGGCCCCTTGCGCCGTCGCCGCCCGCCGCGGACGGCTCCTGCACTTCCATCTGGGTAACAGCCGCCTGCACCAGGCCAAAGACGGAATCGAGATTGACGCCTATTGTGCGCCGCCACTGCTCATCGGTCATTCGCTCGATGGGCATATCCTCCGGCGGCCAGATGCCGTGATTCACCACCAGCGTGTCCAGCCGCCCGCAGGCCTCGATCGCGGCCTGCACCAGGGCGCGGCCATCGGCGGGCGAGCCGAGATCCTGCTCCACGGCAATACACTGCGCCGCGCCGCCGCACTCGGCCATAAGGGCATGGGCCTGCTCGCGGGCCTGGCGATAGTTGAAGACGACACGCGCGCCCGCGGCAGCGAAGAGACGGACCGTCTCCGCACCGATACCGCGCGATCCGCCGGTGATCAGAGCGACTTTACCGTCGAGAGAGAGGGAAAAACCGGCCATAGGCCCACGCTACTGCATCGTTTGACGGTATGTCGAGCCAAAGGGATGAGCGCTCAATGCGCGATGACCAGCACAACCCACAGCACGATGCCCACAGAGCCGCTGATCTTTGCCCCGGCGGGAATCAGGATGCGGCGCGAGAGAACCAGCGATCCCAGGCAGAGCGGAATGCCCACGCCAGCCAGGCTGAACGAAACATTCTGCGGTACCATCCCGCGATGGAACAGATAGACCAGGAGAAACTGCAGAAGCGCGCTGATGGTGCAGGCCAGAGTGGCAAGCACCTGCCTGGTAGAACGGTCCTGCCTTTTAAGTACCGGCACCCACACCGGAGTCAGAGCTGCCAGAATGAACGCGCACAACAGACCTGCCATTCGTCTTCGTATCCCTTCCCTCTATTGTGCATCGTCGCACAGGGAAGGACGAACCATCAGATGGCGCGGAGCACGCGAGCCGGGAAGGTAAAGAGAGCGCCGATCAGCTCCAGCACGCCGCCCACCGCGATGCCGACGATGCGAAATGGCAGCAGCACCAGCCAGATGAGCGGATAGAGCACCAGCGCCAGCAGGGCCAGCGGCCAGCACAAGACCAGAAGGATGCAGAAGAGCAGAAACTTGATCATGATTGGCTCTCTCCGGGCGCATGACAGCGCCTGCTTTGCATTACGCAGAAACCCTGAGCATGGTTCCCGCCCTACTTCGTCCGGGGCTTCGCCTGCATTTTCTTCTTTTGTTCGCGGATGAGCCTGGCACGCTCTTTCTCAGGCAAAGCAAGCATGGTTTTCATACGCTTCGGCAGCCTGGCAAAGACCAGATCGTAGGCCCGGCGCAGTTCGTCCTCCACTTGGCGGGGCCGCAGCACATCCCAGCGCTCCATGGTGACCCAGTGCGCGCGGGCAAGGTAGGGCGCGGGGATGATGCCCTCGATCTCCAGCAGTTCGTGGAAGCGCTCCGCTCCGCAGTGGAACCAGAGCACGCCGGTTCCGATGCCATCGAGATCGGTCATGGCGAACATCTTGCCGCCCAGGTCGCGGTCGCCGGCCCAGTAGACAAGGTGGTGACCCCAGTTCACCGTCTCCTTCACGTGGGGCAAAGCCATGCAGATGGCACGGATGCGCTCGTTGTCCATGGCTGCTTCTTATGCGGTGGCCCGCTCCAGGGTCAGCACCGTGATATCGTCTTCCTGCCCAAAGGCCACGGCCGCCTCTGCCGCGCTGCTGGCTCCGGGCCTGGCGGCAAAGAGCGAGTAGAGGCGCTCGAATCCGTAGAGCTCGCCGTTGGGGCCGCGGGCTTCCAGCAGGCCGTCCGTGTAGAGCGCGAGGTGGTCGCCGGGACTGAGCTGCAGGCCGCGTTCCTCGTAAACCACGGACTCGACCACGCCCAGCGGCACCGCACCGGCCAGCTCGATCTCGCGGTCGTTGAGCAGTGGCGCGGGATGCCCTGCGCTGGCGGCGACGCAGCTTCCATCGCGGCCCAGACGCAGCGCGATGCAGGTGGCAAAGCCCCCTTGCAACTGCCCAAAAAGGTTGCGATTCAGGTGGCTCAAAATAGCGGCCGGGCTGGAGATTGTCTCCGCGATTGACCGCACCGCGCCCACAATGAGCGAGACGGCCATGGCCGCGCGCAGACCCTTGCCGCTCACATCGCCCAGCACGATCAGCGTGGACTCATCGCCCAGCGGAACGATCTGGAAGAAGTCTCCGCCCACCTCCAGCGCGGGCTTATAAGAGCTCGAAAGCGTAAAGCCGGGGATGGCAGGCAGAATCTCCGGCACCAGCACCTGCTGAATCTCGCGTGCGTTCTGAAATTCAAGCTCCAGCGCGGCGCGGCGGCGCCGCTCCTGCATGGCATAACCGGCAACCGCGTAGACGATCGAGAGGAACAGCAGGGTGCGGAGAATGAGCTGCGCCGTAAACGGTATGCCGAAGATGGTCACATGCCCGTTGGTCATGCTGGCGGCCAGGGTCCAGTGCGTGAACCGGACGCCCTGCGCGGCGATGTTCGAGATTGCGTAGAAGGTTCCGCTGAGAAGAGCGAAGCCAGCCACCAGCCAGCTTGCGGAGTCCAGATGCCGGCGGCGCGTGACGGCATACAGAACCAGAAGTATTGGAATGGCTTCTCCGGGGAGAATGAAAAACGTCAGGACCGCGTCGGAGATCTGGAAAGGAACTACGCCCAGCCAGGAGTAAAAGAAGCCGAGCGCACCATCGAGCGTACCGGCAATGGTGCTCACGATGGCAGCGATTCGCACCCAGCGCACCAAGCGCGCGTTCTCATGCAACTGCAGCAGCCAGATGAGCAGGAACCACTGCGAAATTTCACGCAGTTGAATCGAGAACTGGGTAATGAAGGTGAGCCAGATGCCGGAGACCTGCAGCCGCATCCCATTAAGGAGCAGCTCGCTCACAGGCATGAAGGTAAACACCATCATCCAGAAGAGCAGCCACTGCCTGCGGTCGCGCAGCCACGCCGCCAGGCTGAGAATCGCGATAAGCGCATACAGCGTGGTCAGCCCGAAGCGAAACTGCGCCTGGCTCAGCCATTGATAGTCTGCGGCTGTTTTGAGCGCCGCGATGGCGCGTGGGCTGCCGATTACCGGAGGGGCCTCGAACCCGCCCGCCGTGCCATCGTCATTGGAAGCAAGCGGGATTTTGTAGACCCGGACAGCCAGCACACCGCTGCGCACCTGCCCCAGACCCCAGGTCTGCGGGGGAACCAGATAGTAGTAATTCAGGCGCGGCGGAAACGATCCGTAATGCCCCATCGGCTGGCCATTCCAATAGAACTCGTATACCTCATCGATGGCGGGAATCATCATCGCCACGTCTGCCGGCGCGCCGGGCGCCATCGTCAGATCGATGTGCCTGCGATACCAGGCATACCCGGTGTAGTTGGCATGTCCCTGGGTACCCCATGGCGCATCGGCCGTGAGCTGCTCCCATCCGTTGTGGCCCGTGGCGTCGTCGATGTCTGGCTGCGCCCAGGCTGGGTTATCGCCAAGGTGAAATTGCCATGCGCCATCAAGCTGAATGGCTTCCTTGCCCAGCTCCTGATGCAGCACAGGCGCCGGCCCTGACTGAGCGGCCGCATGCCCGGACTGCGCCGCGCCTGCGAGCACAGCGCACGACACTACGCACACAAGCCAACGGCGGCCGCGCTGCACCCGGAGAAGAAAGGGCAAGGATGGGGATGGCATCAAGAGAAGCATATATCCGGCCGCGCGCTTCTCCCGATTTCTTTTCTGCGGCGGCTAGAACTGGGCTTCAAAGGCGTGAAAGCGCCGTTCCAGCTCCCACTGTGCCGCGGCTTTCTGGCTGGCCTCCAGAAAGCTCTTGCAGGCAGCCGCCGGATGGTCTGAACCAAGAGCCTGCCCATGGCAGGGCGAGGCCGCCACAGTAAATACATCCGGCGAGGCCCACAGGCTCGCGCCGGGCAAAAAGCTATGCTCCATGCCGGTGCGCGCAAGCTGCTTCAGGTCCGCATAGCTCAGGTGGTAGTCCAGCGCGGCGCGCACATACTCGTGCGTAAGGTCGATGCGGCTCACGCCTTCGTCGTCGGTCGAAAGCGCCACGGGCACATGGGCTGCCCGGTAGATGGGGAACGGATGCATGTTGCCCTTGATGCCGAGAATGCCCTCGTTGGACGTGAGATTGATCTCGACCATGATGTGCTTCTGCGCCATCTCTTTGAGCAACTGCTGTGCGTTGTCCTCGTACATCACATCGACGCCGTGACCGATGCGCTCGGCGTGGCCCAGCTCCACCGCCTGGCGGATATGAAACCGCAGGCCCTCCGGCGGAACCATGCCCGGAGCCAGTTCGCCCGCATGCAGCGTGATGTGCACCCTGGGATAAACCGAGTGCAGATACTGGATCATCTTCATCTGCAGCGTGTAGTCGCGCATGGAGATGAAGCCATCCTCAGGCTGCACGAAGTTGATGCCCACCCAGGTGTCGTCATGCGCGTCCATGGCGGCCTGCACGGTCATAAAGCCCAGCAGGGTTTGCGCAAACACCTGCTC
>DASZRQ010000073.1:0-5895 GCA_035549115.1 Occallatibacter sp.
CAGCTCCACGCCAACAAGCTCTCCACCGGCGACTATCTCAATCTGGTGGCTGGCGTAAAGAGCGACTCCAATGCTGAGGTCATTTCCACCGCCATCGACGGCGTGCGTATCATCTACAACCGCATCGCGGCTTCATCCGGCGAGAGACAGGCTCTCTCCGCTTGGATTCGTGTCACCTTCTCGCCCGAGTATGCGCGGCTCGGTGCGCCCTCATCCGCGGACTCGGACAACAAGCGCGAACTGCGCGCCCAACTCTTCGATGTCCTCGGACTCTATGGTAAGGACCCCGCCATCACCGCTGAAGCGCGTACCCTCGCCGAGCAGTACCTCGCCGATCCCACCTCGGTCGATCCCACGCTGCGCGAAACCGCGCTCACCGTGGCCGCGCGCAATGGCGATGCAAAACTCTTCGACCAGTTCCTGCACGTCTACGAAACAACGGCCGATCCCGAGCTGCAGAACAGCGCTCTGCGCAGCCTTGCTCAGTTCCGTGACCCGTCCCTCGTCCAGCGCGCGCTTGAGTTCGCCGTCTCCGGCAAGGTCCGCAACCAGGATGCGGCCCGGCAGATCGCCATCTCGCTCTCCATTCCGCATAACCGCGCGCAAACCTGGCAGTTCATCCAGACCCACTGGAATCAGGTGCAGGCGCAGTTCACCATGGACATGGGCCAGCGCCTCGTTGGCGCCACCGATGCCTTCTGCACCGCACCCTCCCGCGACAACGTGCAGCAGTTCTTCGCCACGCATCCGGTGGAGGCCGCCGATGTCTATCTCCGCCACGCCATCGAGGCCATCAACGGCTGCATTGAGCTGCGCGCCCAGCAGGAACCGCAGTTGAAGAGCTGGCTCGCAACACGGCCCGGCCTGTAAAGCAGCTTCAGCGCAAACACAAAGGCCGCGGGACGGAATGTCCTGCGGCCTTTGCTTGCCCCGGAGCGGGGCCCTGCGGAAAGCTTTTACTTGGTGGCGAAGTTGATGGCCAGGTTCACATCCATCGGAACCGCCTGCTCGTCGAGCATCGCCGGCTCAAAGCGATACGAGCTCACAGCAGCCAGAACGCGCCCATCCACAGTGGGATTCACGGACTTCATCAGGCGAACATTCTGCGGAACGCCCTTCTCATCCACGCGGAAGCTGACAACCATGTGCTGCGTGGCGAGATCGACAGCCGGAAAATCGCTCAGGGCAACGCGAACAACGGGCTTCGAGATCAGCTTCGGAGCCGTCACGCCAGTGGTGACGCGGCGAGCTGAAGTGGTTGGTACATCGCTTGCCGCAACAGCAGGCGCGCTGTTGTTGCTGGCAATCAGTGTGGCCCCCTGGCCGTTCGTGACCGTCTGGGCGGGGAGCAGCACGGTGGACAAAAAGAGGCTGGATACAAGGATTCTGCGCATGTAGAGTCTCCGTTTGGTCAGGAGTGACCAGCACCAATTTACGACGAGCAAAATACGATTGTCAATCAAATAATTGCACTCATTTATTTCCAACCACTTAGGAAACTCGTTACTCCTGTTTTCAAGCACTTAGCTCGGAAACGGCCCTGGAGAAATCTGCGCCCGAGCAGAGATTTTTCCGCCTGCGCCGCGCTTTCCACAGGCACTTTCCCTGGTTCGCTACCATGGATTCATGCCCCAGTTCCCTCCCGGCCAGACCCTGCTCATCGACGCGGACGACACGCTGTGGGAGAACAACGTCTACTTCGAGCGCGCCATCGCCGCCTTCATCGGCTATCTCAACCACCACACGTATTCCCCCGCCGAGGTGCGCCAGGCGCTCAATGCTGTTGAGCACGAGACGATCCGCGCGCATGGCTATGGCCTGTCGAGCTTCACCCGCTCGCTGGTCACCTGCTACGAGCGGCTCAGCTCCGCGCCGGTAACAGAAGAGAAGCGCCGCAGCATCATCGGCTTTGCCCAGGCCATCGCCGAGCAGGAGATCGAGCTGCTTCCCGGTGTCGCGGAGTCTCTCGCCGAGCTCGCCACGCGGCACAGACTCATCCTCATGACCAAGGGCAACCCGGTTGAGCAGGCAGACAAGCTCACCCGCTCCGGCCTCGCGCCGCACTTTGCCGCCGTCGAGATCGTCGCCGAAAAAGACCCCGCGACCTACCACGCCGTCGTTGCCCGCAACGGCCTTGCCCAGCAGTCGAGCTGGATGATCGGCAACAGCCCTAAAAGCGACATCAACCCCGCGCTGGCCGCGGGTCTGCATGCTGTATTTCTCTTTCACAAGGACACATGGGTTCTTGAGCACGCGGAAATCGCCGCGCCCGCGCCGGGCCAGCAGCTCATTGAACTCGATGCCTTCTCGAAACTCTGTGCTATCTTCTAGCCAGTTGGATTTGCAGTAATTTGAGCGTTCGCAGGACCGCCACGTTGGACCGCGAGGAGAAGCTCCCCCTTGAGCCGCGCTCCCAATCTGTCGCCCACCCGTTTCCGGCGAGCCTACCCGCCACCGCCAGCCGTTCACTGGTTCTGGATCGTCTTCGCTATCGGCATCGCTGAGACAGCCGCCTTCCTCTGGATTCACTCCCCCTGGCGCGACTTCCTCATCAACCTCATCATCGCGGTCTGGCCTGCCTATCTCAGCTTCTGGCTCCGCAAGGTCGATCCGCGCTCCACGGCCCTCTACTGGACGATCGCCTCCTTCGCCACCGGCTTCCTCTTCTCGTGGCTGCTCTGGATCGTCGTCGTCTTTGAGATTCGCGAAGACCTTCTGGACCACTTCAACCGCCGCGAGCCCATCGGCCTGCGTCTCAACGTGGTCTATTCGGCTCTTTTCTCTTTCGCCTATTTCCAGTACCACCTGCGCCGCATTGCCCTGGCCAAGCGGGCCGCCGCCGCGCTGGTGCATGCGGGCGAACAAGCCGGGCCCGAGTAGCTCTGCCCGTCAATTCCCACTCTGGTCCCACTCTGGCCATCCTTCCGCGCTCTTGAGCCGCCGTAGAAAATGCCCCCTCATCCACAGAAAGCCCCTGGGGAATCTCCTTGACGCCTTCTCTTGCGCCCATGCAGAATCTCCCTATCCGGATTGCAACATTTCCCGGCTCCCGGTTGGCGAATTAGTTACCGGCTAAGCCGTTTGTTCATGTCACGTTGTTTCCTATCCGGCGGCTCGGCGGGCGAGGCCGGCAAGAACGAATCGCTCCCGGCTGGTTTCTTCGGCGTCGAACTTCGGCCCGAACGTTTTACCGCAAGGTGACGGCCTATGGACAGCACGCGGTACTGCGCGTTCAACAAGAGCAGGGGAATCTTCCTGAGCCTCGACGTCTCCGTGCTGGACGCCGCTCTGGAGCCCCTCAAGGTCCTCAAGATCCTCATCGAGGGCCCCACGGACGATGCCCGCAGCGGCATCTGGCTGCAGCGCTTCAAAGCCGTGCCGGTGGCCCAGGCCCTCACCCCCTTTGACCTCATCTATCTCGACCGCGACTACCGCGTCGTGCATGCTGTCGCTCTCACCGTCGATGGCGATTTTCTGCCTTTCAAAGGCGACCCTTCGAGCGCCCTCGTTCTGCCTGCGGGCACCATCGCCCTCTCTGAGACACAGCCGGGCGATCAGTTGATCGTCGTCACCGCGCCGCAGGCCGGAGTTGTTCCCGCGCGCACGCCTGCCCCCGCACCTGGACAGGCTTCGCATCCGGTTGCGCCTCATCCAGCGCCCGCTGCGCCTGCCATGCCTGCTCCGTTCCTCGCGCGCAATATGGATTCGGGTCCGCGCCAGCATATCGCCCTTGCGCAGGCGCCCGCCGTTGCGGCAGCGATCCTCACAGAGGCGCCGCCTGCTACGCCGCGGCCGGCCCAGCCAGCCCCGTTCCAGCCGAATCTCCAGCCAAATCCGGTTCAGCCCGAGATTGTTCCCGCAGCTCCTGCTCCGGAGAGCGCGCCCGCGGCATCCGTGCCGAAACCGCGCACGGCAGAGCCGGATCCCGAGTACGCCAGCGAGCCTGAGCCTGCTACGCTCGGCGAGCGGGTCATCCGCTGGCTCTATCCGCGCACGGAAAAGGAGCGCGAACTGCGCCGGCGCGATCGCCGCGCGGCCTTCCGTCTCGATCAGCCCGGCCTCATCGCCTACTTCTTCACAGGCGGCCCGCCCCAGCCCTACCACGTGGATAACATCAGCGTCACCGGCTTCTACATGCATACCGATCACCTGTGGAGTCCCGGCACCATCATCCGCATGACGCTGCAGCGCACCGGCTCCAGCGGCGACCAGCCCGGCGACGCCATCACTGTCCACTCCCGCATGGTCCGTCACGGCTCCATGGGCGGCGGCTTCGAATTCGTCCTGTCCGGCTTCCTCGACTGACCTGCCCGCTTCAGCGCAAGTTTCTTGACGCGCGCCCCGCATCTCTGCTGTACTCGAAGCAACGTTATGCAACACCCTGGCGCATGTCCGAATCCGTGTCCGTCTGTGCGGATTGCCGCGCCCACCATTCCCGCGCGAATTTGCATGCCTCACGCGCCCGCGGGAAGTTGAGCCTGACCTTCAGATCGAGATACTGAGTCACCCTCCAGGCCACCTCCCGCACACGCGGCAGGTGGCCTTCACATTTTTGCTTACCGTTCGTCCTTTTCTGAGGAGATTGCCTTGCACTCGGTGACGCTTTCCAACATCCAGGTTGCGCGCGCGCGCATCGGCGAAGCCATTCACATGTCGCCCTGCCAGCTCTCGCATCATCTCTCGCAGCTCGCCGGCCTTCCCCTGCACCTCAAGCTCGAAAACCTGCAGCGCACCGGCTCCTTCAAGGAGCGCGGCGCGCTCAACAAGCTCCTCACCCTGTCGGAGACGGAGCGCAAGCGCGGCGTCATCGCCGCCAGCGCCGGCAATCACGCGCAGGGCGTCGCTTTCCATGCCGCCGCGCGCGGCATCCGCGCGCAGATCGTCATGCCGCTCGCCACGCCGCTGGTCAAAGTGGCCGCCACGCGCAGCTATGGAGCTGAAGTCATCCTCCACGGCGCCAGCTACGACGAGGCCTGCGACGAGGCTCTGCGCCGCCGTCTCGAAGAGGGCTGCACCTTTATCCATCCCTTCGACGATGCCGATGTCATCGCCGGCCAGGGCACCATCGCCCTTGAGCTGCTGGAGCAGGTTCCCGACCTTGAAGCCGTCGTTGTCCCCATCGGCGGCGGCGGCCTCATCAGCGGCATCGCCTGCGCTCTCAAGGAAACCAATCCCCGCATCCGCGTCATCGGCGTCGAGCCGGAGAAGCTGCCCTCCATGCTCCGCGCCCGCGAGGCGGGCAAGCCTGTCACCATCGGTCCGGAGGCCACCATCGCCGACGGCATCGCCGTGCGCCGCGCCGGTGACCTCACTCTGCCGCTCGTCTCCCGGTACGTCGATGAGATCGTCACCGTCGACGATGAGGAGATCGCCAGCGCCATCCTCACGCTTCTCGAACAGGAAAAGACCCTCGCCGAGGGCGCCGGAGCCGCGGCCCTGGCCGCCGTCATGCAGGCCAAGACCAATCTGCGCCATCGCCGCACCGTCGTGCTTGTCTGCGGCGGCAACATCGACGTCACCCTGCTCGCCAAGATCATCGAGCGCGGCCTCGTGAAAGACGGCCGCCTGCTGCGCGTGCGTGTCTATCTGCAGGACCGCCCCGGCGCGCTGCTCTACCTCACCGAAATCCTCGCCCGCGAGCGCGCCAACATCGTCGAGACCGTGCACAATCGTGCGTACTACGGCGTCAGCCTCGGCGAAACCGTCATCGATGTCACTCTCGAAACCCGCGGCGCAAGCCACATCACCGCCATCAGCCATGCGCTGCGCGAAACCGGCTTCCGCTTCGAGCGCATCCAGTAACATCGGACCAATTCCATCGGGCGGATAACATCGAGAAAGAGCACGCATGTACTCACCGAAGTTCAACCAGGTCCACGACCGCGGCCTCCTCAT
>DASZRQ010000074.1:0-6816 GCA_035549115.1 Occallatibacter sp.
AGTTCTGCGGAAGGAAAAACCCGATCCGCATCGTGTCTTCTTCGCGGGCTTCTCGAGCGGTTCCGGCATGGTGCAGCTCTTTGCCTCACGCCACGCCAAGGAGATTGCTGCGATTGCCGCGGCTGCCACGCCGCTCATGCAGCCGCCGGCAAAGCTTGCCCGGCCTGTCCCTGTGCTCTATCTGCATGGCGATGAGGATGAACCGTTCTCCGGTTTTGAAGTCAACAGTCCAACCTTTGCAACAACGCCGCATGGAAACTGGGTGACCTGGGGCTACCTGGATGGCTGCCAGGTGCAGACCGCCAAGAAGACCGATTGGGGCGTGCAGTTTTCCTGGAAGGACTGCAGGAAGCAGGTTCCCGTGATCGCAGATTTTGTTGCCGGGCTGGGACACGAATGGCCCGGAAGCATTGACTCCAACTGGAACCAGAAGCACAGGCCCGATAAGCCTCTCAACTTTACCGATATGGTGTGGCAATTCTTCTCTTCTATCCGTGCGAGATAGCCTGACAGACCGATGTGCGCAAGGGAACAACACCCGCTTGAAGAAGGTCGTGAGCTGATGCCGCTCGAATCGAGCCAATCCACACCGAGCCCTGGCCTGAGAGAACGGCTGACCAGCTACCGCTTCGGCATCATCCCGTTGCCGCTCTTTGCAACGCTTGCCGCCATCGTCATCGTATTGACTCTCAGCAATGCGATTACGCAGGAAGTTTCTTTGATGGTTGCCGTTCTCGCTGTGGGCGGCTTTGCCTGCGCGTGGATTGGCGGCCTGGTTCCCTGGATCAAGCGGCTGGGCGGCCCCGCTCTGGTTGCGGCCTTCCTTCCCTCTTATCTTGTATCGCGCCACTGGCTGCCATCGAAGCTGGTTGCGGGCATCAGTTCCTTCACCGCGACGACCAACTTCATCTACCTCTTCATTACCGCCATCATCGTGGGCAGCATCCTGGGCATGAATCGCTCACAACTGGTGAATGGGATCTTCAAGATCTTCGTGCCCCTGCTGGCCGGTTCGCTGATTGCCTTTGTGCTCGGCTCCATTGGCGGGGTGGCGGTTGGCATGCGTCTATCCGATGCAATGCTTTTTGTGGTTGTTCCGGTGATGGCCGGCGGGGTGGGAGAAGGCGTGATTCCGCTTTCTGTCGGTTATGCGGAGATTCGCCATCTCAATGCGGGCATCTTTCTCGCGCGCCTGCTGCCGGTGGTGCTGTTCGCGAACTTCGTCGCGATTGTCTCTGCCGGCGTTCTGAATATGATCGGCAAACGCTATCCGCATCTCACGGGAAACGGAAATCTGCAACCTGCCTCCAGCGCGATCCTGCCGCACAGCTCCGCTCTCAATGAGCACGCTTCAAGCGCATCGCCGGATATTGAGTCCATTTTTGCCGCAACGCTTCTCGGAATTTCCCTCTATCTCCTCGGCGTGCTCAGCCATCGCTTCCTGTCGCTGCCTGCTCCGGTTGTGATGCTGGCGCTCGCCGTTCTTCTCAAGCTGATCAATCTGATTCCGCATCGGATTGAGGCTGCCGCATCGGCGGTGGGCCGCTTTTTCGCACTGGCCGTCACTTACCCGCTGCTGTTCGCGGTGGCGGTGAGTCTTACGCCATGGTCTTCGATCATGGATGCTCTTCATCCTGCGAACCTGCTGATCATTATCCTTGTGGTCACCTCTCTGACTGTCACGGGCTTTTTTGCGGGCAAGCTCATGCGGCTTTTCCCTGTGGAGGCCGCCCTGGTCAATGCCTGCCACAGCGGCTCCGGAGGCACGGGAGCCGTGGCCATTCTCACCGCCTCCGAGCGCATGGAGCTGATGCCCTTTGCGCAGATTGCCACCCGCATCGGCGGCGCGATTACCGTTACGCTGGCCCTACTGGCCATGCGATTCTTGGAACACCCATGAGTTCCGCAATGTTTACTCAGATTCAGTTCAGTGACGATAACCCAGGCCCGCTACGGGGCATTCGCGTGCTCGATCTCTCGCGGCTTGTCGCCGGCAACACGCTGACCATGGCGCTTGCCGATCTGGGCGCGGATGTGCTGAAGATTGAGCCGATGCAGGGTGACTCACTGCGGGAGTGGCGCGCCAACGGAATCGAAACCGTATGGAAGACATACAGCCGCAATAAAGGCAGCCTCTGCCTGAACCTGCGCAGCCAGGTTGCGCGAGACGTGCTGCTGCAGCTGGTTGCGCAGGCTTCGGTCTTTGTCGAGAGCTATCGGCCGGGAACGCTTGAGCAAATGGACCTCTCGCCGGAGATTCTTTTCAAGGCGAATCCGCGCCTGGTGATTGCCCGCATTTCAGGCTGGGGACAGGATGGTCCCTATGCCGATCGCCCCGGTTTTGGAACACTTGTCGAGGGCATGTCCGGTTTCGCATCCATGAACGGCTTTGCGGACCGCGAGCCGGTACTTCCACCCATCTATCTGGCAGACATGACCGCCGGCCTCTATGGCGCCATCGGTGTTCTGGCGGCGGTTCGCAATGTTGAAACCGGCGACGGACGAGGGCAGGTCATCGATATCCCGCTCCTGGACCCGCTATTTTCGATCCTTGGCGCGCAGGCGGCAAACTACAGGCTCACGGGAAAGGTGAAGCCGCGCACGGGAAGCTGCTCGACGAATAGTGCACCGCGGAATATCTATAAGACCGCGGATGGCAAATGGATCTGCCTCTCTGCCTCGACGCAGACCATGGCGGAGAAGCTCTTTCACGCGATAGGCCGCCCCGAAATGATCGCAGACGAGCGTTTTGCCACCAACAGCCT
Source organism: Occallatibacter sp. (assembly GCA_035549115.1). Lineage (GTDB taxonomy): Bacteria > Acidobacteriota > Terriglobia > Terriglobales > Acidobacteriaceae > Telmatobacter. The sequence goes on from DASZRQ010000074.1 coordinate 2,766, forward strand.
TCGCCTGCAGAATGTTGGCGAGCTGAATGCGATTCTTGCGGATTACATTGGCGCGCTTTCGCAGGCGGACTGCCTGGCCTACTTTCAACATGCCGGGATTACCGTTGCTCCTATCTATGACATGGCGGATATCGAGCGCGATCCCCATTTCCATGAGCGCAATGTGATTGTGGAGTTGCCCGATGCGGAGATGGGCACGGTGCCGGTGCACAATATATCGCCGCGCCTTTCTCATACTCCGGGTGTCTTCCGCCGCGCTGCTCCGCAGCTTGGTGAAGACACGGACTCCGTGCTCAGAGAGCTTGGTTTCTCGCCTGAAGAGGTGAAGGAGATGGAAGACAAGGGGATCGTCCGCAGAGTGCCGGAGAAACAGGAGGGTTAGAATGCGCAGCAAGCTTTTTGTGCCGGCGGTACGGCCCGACCTCTTTGTCAAAGCGCTTGGCACAGCGGCCGATGCGATCTGTTTCGATCTCGAAGATGCTGTGCCGGCCGAAAGAAAGGCCGAGGCCCGCAGCTACCTGGAGACGCTGTTCAGCGCATCGCCGTCGAAGGAGACAAAGTATCTTCTGGTTCGCACGAACCCTGCCGGCTCGCCGGAGTTCCTTTCTGATTTGAATGCCGTGGTCAGGCCGGGGCTCTTCGCCATCGCGCTGCCCAAGGTCGAAGTTGCCGAGGATATTCATCATGCGGTAAAGCTGCTTTCTCAACTGGAAACCGAGCGCGGCATTCCATCACCCATCGCGCTGCTGGTAACCGTGGAATCGCCGCGCGGCCTGCGCAACGCTCATGCGCTGGCCACGGCCTCTGAACGCATCGTTGGATTGCAGCTTGGTTTCGCCGATCTGCTGGAGCCTCTTGGCATAGCTTCGGAAGATGCGATGGCGCGGCAGCAGATTCGGCTCATGCTGCGGCTGGCGGCTGGCGAAGCCGGCGTGCCTTGTTATGAGGCGGCTTATCCGCTATTTCGAGATAGCGAGGGATTCCTTGTTCAGTTAAGAAGCGCGCGTGCACTGGGCTTTGCCGGAGCCAGTTGCATTCATCCCAGCCAGATTGAAGCCGTGAACAGCGTCTTTACACCCACAGCACAAGAGATTGCGCATGCACAGGCCGTACTCGCGGCAGCCGAAGAGGCTGAGCGCACAGGCAGCGCAGTTGTCGCGCTGAATGGCAAAATGATCGACAGGCCCTTCGTGCTGCGCGCCAAAGCAACCCTATCTCGAAAGCATTAGATGCTCGGCGCAGCGCCGAATTTTCCGTGAACGATTCTCGAGACCGAATTCCAGCAAACCGGGAAAACTGCAGAGATCGCTTGCGCAGGCCACTCAAGGAAGGAAAGAACGTGCGCAGTGCGGGAGAAAGGCTCTATTCGGATATGCGGATGGATAGCTAGTTAGAAACCTGGCCGGTAAGATTCAGATCAATCGTTACGTCGTTCTCAGCTTTCCAGAACAGGAAGCTCGGATTCTTGAGCCCCCACTGCACGTAGGGAACAACAAAATGCGCCTTCACCGTTGCCTTCGACTTCTCCCGATGAATCTGCATCGGAATTGTGAGGTTGTGAGGATTGCCGAGCAGCGTGAACACTCCGCTCACCTGAATAGTTGAGTCGCCAGAGGGTGCAATTGTGCCCGTATAGGCTTTGGGGACAAAGGAGACGGTCGCGTACTGATCAACTTTGAGAATGTCTTTGTTCATCTTCTTATCGCGGCTGTCGTTCCCCGTCTTCCCGCTGCCGGCCAGCACGACCACCGAGCCCGACATCTCAGAACCATTGCGGTCAAACTCAATCGATCCGGATTGCACATGAAATGTGCCGTTGACGACCTCGTGGGTGGTGTTGAGCGTCATCCTGACCTCGCTGGCATCGGTATTGACGGCAAAGGTCTGATGCTGGGCCAGCGCAGCCGGCGCGAGGATGACGGCAAGGGCAAAGACTGGGAAGGACTTCATCGCACCTCTCTTCAGACAGTAACTACTGCGAGTGGATTGATTTAGACAGCGAGTGCCTGTGGAGCAACCTCTGCATGCTGGGCAGCAACGCGCGTGAGCTTTGCTGTCACGCGCATCACGCCGGGCCAAACCCTGAGGCAAAACGGCAACACGGCGCGCGCGAGTGCGTTGTTCAAACCATCGGCGGCGAACTCGGCGAGGCGCATCTGGGGCAGCAGCGCCTGCCGCAGGCGAGCCTGAAAGAGCGGCGCTGGCTCGCCTGCAAGACAGGCAGCGACAGCACAGCGGGCAGTATGCAGCGCGATCGATATGCCATCGCCCGTGAACGAGGGGATGACGGCTGCCTGATCGCCAATGCAATAGAGGCCGTCCTCTGTTGTGCGCCGAATGTGACCGTAGGGGATATGGGTAACGGCAATCGGTTTGTCGAGCAGCGGCTCTGCGCCGGCCAGCCTCATCGCGAGGTGCGGACAGTCCTGTTGCATCTTCGCGAGGAGTTTTTCCCACTGATGGCCTGCGCGTGCAAGATAGGGCTGTTGCACGACCCAACAGAGATTCGCAATGCCGCCTTCAACCGGCTGGATGCCACCATAACCTCCGGGATAGAGCATCAACTCAGAAGCGTATTCGAGCTCGGCGGCCTGTGCGGGCGCAAGCCGATAGTACATTTTGAAGGCGACCCACCGCTGCGGGTCTTTCGGACGCGCGTGGCCGCGCAGATCGTGCTTGCCCGTAGCGAGAAAGGCCGTGGGAGCTTCGCAGACAGAGCCGTCGTCGAGCGTGGCCTGCCACATGCCGGTTGCCGTGCGGCTGAGCGACCGGACCGCGCAACCGCACCTGACGCGGACTCCGGCAGCGCCAGCAGCGGCGATGAGCGCCGTATCCAGCGTTTTGCGCGTGAGCGACATGGCGGGGAACGGCAAGGGGGCTTCCGCGGCGCGCCTGGCGGCGGCGAGACGAACGTTGGGGATGGGCACTGCGCCAAGTGCAACCACATCGATGCCGAGCGCGCGCAGGTCTTCAAGAGCTTCGCCGCTCAGGAACTCTCCGCAGACCTTATGACGCGGCGTCGCCTCGCGTTCGATGAGCGTAACGCTTCTCCCCTTGCGAGCAAGCGCGATGGAAGCAGCACAGCCCGCCACTCCACCGCCAACGATCAGAACTTCCTCTTGCAAGACATTGCTCCTCATTTGCCGGATGTCTGATTAACCTATAACCCGATTTCACATGTCTAAGTAGACGCCAGAAAAGAAGTTTGGCGCGTGATTGTGAACAAATCGTCATCTTAAGGCTGCAAGCTGTAAATCAGCCTTCATGCACACTGGGTTTGACGGCGATCAGGCACTGCCACGCATGGAAAAAACGATGAAAAACGCCGCGGTGACTGGGCATCTTCGAGTGTTGAAGAGGTATTGGATGAAGCGAGCTTATTTTCTTCTCGCCGGTTTTTACGCGATCGCATTTGCCGCCGCTGCGGCAGCGGAATCAATTCCGGTGAGGTTTGTCCAACGACCTGTACACAGAACGATGGTGACGCGCTCGGAATCCGGGGCGATTATCGCGAGGCATGAGTTTTCGCAGACCGTCCTGGGCAATGAGGTAACAATGCACCTGGCCTACTACTTTGTGGATGGATCGATTGATGATGAAGTGGCGACTTATACGCAGGATGGCACGTTTCGGTTAATCCGCGACCGTCACATACAGCAGGGGCCGTTCTTCACCCGGCCAGTCGACTTTACCGTCGACTCTGCCGCTGGCACCACGACGATCCGCACTGCAGATAAAAATGGCAAGGTCAACGTCGAGAGCAGACATCTGAAGCTGCCGGACGATCTCGCCAATGGACTCGTTGGCGTGCTGCTTTTGAATGCACCGCACGATGCAAAGCCTTTCCGCGTGCCAATGCTGGCGCCGGTCGGCGGAGGACGGCTGATTCAGATTTCGATCTCGCAAGAGGGCGAGCAATCGCTGCAGATGGCGGGCAAAACCTTCAAGGCCGCCGTATTTCGCATACATCCGGAGTTGGGCGGCATCGTAGGCTTGATTGCGACTCTGATCGGCGTTCAGCCGAAGGATGTGATGGTGTGGGTCATGGAAG
>DASZRQ010000075.1:0-5060 GCA_035549115.1 Occallatibacter sp.
TGATCGCCAAGGAAGGCGATTACGCACTGCTCAAGCTGCCCTCCGGCGAAACGCGCAAGGTTCTTACCGAGTGCATGGCGACGATCGGCCAGGTCGGCAACACGGATCATGAGAATGTGGCCATCGGCAAGGCTGGACGCAACCGCTGGAAGGGCATTCGCCCCACCAACCGCGGCGTCACCATGAACCCTGTGGATCACCCGCACGGCGGCGGCGAGGGCAAGACCTCGGGCGGCCGTCACCCGGTGACCCCGTGGGGCCAGCCGACGCGCGGCTACAAGACACGCAACAACAAGCGGACGGACGCATTCATCGTCAGCCGCCGGGCGAAGTAGAGGAGCGGAGAAGAGATGGCACGTTCGACGAAAAAGGGTCCGTTTGTGGATGAGCACCTCACCGTGAAGATCGAGGTGCTGAACAAGGCCAACGACAAGAAGGTTGTGAAGACCTGGTCGCGCCGCTCGACGATCTTCCCGGAGTTTGTGGGGCACACCATCGCGGTGCACAACGGCAAGAAGTTCGTTCCCGTGTACGTGACCGAGAACATGGTGGGCCACAAGCTGGGCGAGTTTGCGCCGACGCGCACGTTCAAGGGCCACACCGCCGGCGGCAAGGCCGAGGCGGCCGCGAAGGCGAAGTAGTTTTGAGATTCGGCGCCTGAGACGAGCGCCGCAGGATTGAGGAAGGCAGACCAATGGCAGTCGAGACAAAGGAATACCGGGCCGAGGCCAAGTTTCAGCGCGTGTCGCCGCAGAAGGCGCGGCTGGTGCTCGATTTGATCAAGGGCCGGGGAGTGCAGGAGGCGCTGGAGACGGCGGCCTTCACCAAGAAGCGCATTGCGCCGGTGATTCACAAGCTGCTCACCTCGGCGCTGGACAACGCGAAGTACGTGGCCGACGAAAAGGGCGTCGACCTTGATGTGGACAGCCTCTACGTCAAGCAGGCCCTGGCCAACGACGGGCCGCGCATGAAGCGCATCCGCCCCGCTCCGATGGGCCGCGCCTACCGTTATCAGCGGCGTCTGGCGCACATCGTGGTGTCAGTGGCCGAGCGCGACAACGGCGCGGTAGTGACGAAGATCGAGGAGCCGGCCGCGGAAGTAAAGCCCGCGAAGAAGACGGCAAAGCCGGCGGCGGCCAAGAAGGCGGCCGCACCCAAAAAGAAGGCCGCCAAGAAGGCGTAACGAGGGGTTTGAGGGAAGAATTATGGGACAGAAAGTCCATCCTTACGGATTCCGGCTGGGAGTGAACAAGCCGTGGCGTTCGCGCTGGTTCTCCGAGCGCGACTATGACAAGCTCCTGGTCGAGGACGTGAAGCTGAAGGCCGAGCTGCGCGAGAAGCTGAAGTCCGCGGGCGTAAGCTCGGTGGAGATCGAGCGCCCTGGCAACAAGCTGCGCTTTTTGATCCGCACCGCGCGTCCGGGCATCGTGATCGGCCGCAAGGGCGCCGAGATCGAGAAGCTGAAGACCGAGCTGGGCAAGCGCACCAACCGCGACGTGTTCATCGACATCATCGAGGTGAACAAGCCGGAGCTGGATGCGCAACTGGTGGCCGAGAACATCGCGCTGCAGCTTGAGAAGCGCGTCAGCTTCCGCCGCGCCATGCGCAAGAGCGTCGACTCGGCGCTGCGCTTCGGCTGCAAGGGCATCAAGGTGCGCGTTTCGGGCCGTTTGAACGGCAACGAGATCGCCCGGTCGGAGTGGTATCTGCAGGGCCGCCTGCCGCTGCACACGCTGCGCGCGGATGTGGACTACGGCTTTGCCGAGGCCCGCACGACCTACGGCGTGATCGGCGTGAAGACGTGGATCTACCGCGGCGACATCTACGAGCAGAAGCGCCGTCAGGCGCCCGCGGTCGGCACGTCGGTATTTTAAGGAGTTCACGGTTCGCAGTTCGCAGTTCACAGAGGGCGATAGAGCCCGAGTGGATGGGGGGACTGGGAACTGAGAACTCAGAACTCTGAACTGGTTTTGAGGGTTTCGTTATGTTGATGCCGAAGAAGGTGAAGTATCGCAAGCAGCAGAAGGGCAAGATGCGCGGCAAGGCGTGGCGCGGGTCCTCGCTTGCGTTTGGCGAGTACGGTCTGAAGGTGATGGAGTGCGGCTATATCACCGACCGGCAGATCGAGGCCAGCCGTATTGCCATGACCCGCTTCATCAAGCGCGGCGGCAAGATCTGGCTGCGCCTGTTCCCGGACAAGCCGATCACCAAGAAGCCGGCCGAAGTCCGCATGGGCTCGGGCAAGGGCGCGCTGGACCACTGGGTTGCGGTGGTGCGGCCGGGCAAGATCCTCTTCGAGATGGAGGGCGTGGCCCCGGAGATCGCGCAGGAGGCCATGCGCCTGGCGTCGAACAAGCTGCCGCTCAAGACCAAGTTCGTGCAGCGGCCGGGCGTGGAAAAGCCGGCAGCGGCGGCCGCCGAGTAAGGGACGGCCGGAAGTTTTTTGAGGAATGCGCTGACCGGGCCGCTGAGGCCAGAGAGAGCGCAGGAGAGACACAGAGATGGAACTCGAGAAGATTCGCAATTTGAGCGACGCCGAGCTGGCGCACCAGGAGAAGACGGCGGCCGAGCAGCTTTTCCGGCTGCGCTTCCAAGTGGCGCTGGGGCAGAACGACGGAGTGAAGAAGCTCCGCCAACTGCGCAAGGAGATCGCCCAGATCAAGACCGTGGCGCGCGAGCGGGAGCTTGGCATCGGCGGCGCTAAAAAGGATGCCGTGGCAGAGACCGCCGCGGCCCCGAAGGCCAAGAAGGGAGCCCGTAAATGACGGCGGTAGCAGAGACGACGCAGGCGCCGGCGACGCGGCGCAATGAGAAGGTGGGCAACGTGGTTTCGACCAAGATGCAGAAGACCATCGTGGTCGAGGTCGAGATGCGCAAGGCGCACCCGAAGTACAAGAGGATCGTGAAGAGCTCGAAGAAGTTCTACGCGCACGACGAGCAGAACTCGGCGCGCGTGGGTGACGTGGTCCGCATCCGCGAGACCCGTCCGACGAGCAAGCTGAAGCGCTGGGCCCTCGAGGAGATCGTGCGGCGCTCGTCGCTGAGCCAGATTGAGGACACGGCCGCTGTGGCCGGTGCGGAAGCCGCCAAGTAGAGCAAGCGGGTAAGGAGAAGAATCATGGCAGTGCAGATGAGAACCATGCTCGCGGTGGCCGATAACTCCGGCGCGCGGAAGCTGCAGATGATCCTGCCGCTGGGCGGCGGACTGGGCAAGAAGGCCTCGCTGGGCGACATTATTACCGCCGCGGTGAAGGAAGCCTCGCCCGACGGCACGGTGAAGAAGGGCAAGGTGGTCAAGGCCGTCATTGTCCGCACCCGCAAGGAGTATCGCCGCCGCGACGGCACCTACATCCGCTTCGATGAGAATGCGGCTGTGGTGATCGACGATGCGCACGAGCCGGTGGGTACGCGCGTGTTTGGCCCCGTGGCCCGCGAACTGCGCGAGAAGAAGTTTCTGAAGATCGTTTCGCTGGCGCCGGAAGTTGTTTAGCGGTTCACCGTTCATGGTTCGCAGTTCACAGGGACTGCTTTGAGAACTGAGAATGACGAACTGCAATGGGAGAGTTTGATGCCGAGTTTGAGTATTCATCGCAATGACACGGTCAAGGTGCTCACGGGCGCCGACCGCGGCAAGACGGGCCGCGTGCTGCGCGCCTTCCCGGACAAGGGAACGGTGCTGGTGGAGCACGTGCGCGTGGTCAAGAAGACGGTCTCGTCCAAGACCGGGCAGCGCACCAAGGGCGGCATCGCAGAGCAGGAGTCGCCGATCAGCATTTCGAACGTGGCGCTGGTATGCCCCACCTGCGGCGTAGCCCGCGTGGGCTTCAAGGTCGAAGGCACGTCGAGGACCCGCGTGTGCAAGAAGTGCGGCAGCGAGCTGCCGACGAAGAAGTAACAGATTTTCGAGCCGGTACGGGAGAAGGAAACTTCGCCCGTGCGGCCAGCACCCTTCCGCAACGGTATACGGCCCCGGCCACTCCGAAGACCGGAAGAAAGAGAGCAAAGACGAAATGGCAGCGCGACTGAAAGAGAAGTACAACAAGGAGATCAAGCAGGCCCTGAAGAAGGAACTGGCCATCGAGAACGCCATGGCCGTGCCGAAGCTTGAGAAGATCGTGATCAACATGGGCCTGGGCGAGGCGACGCAGAACAACAAGCTGCTCGATCCGCTCGTTGCCGACCTTGCCGCGATCAGCGGCCAGAAGCCGGTGACCACCAAGGCCAAGAAGTCGATTGCGGCCTTCAAGGTGCGCGCGGGCATGGCGATTGGCGCCATGGTGACGCTGCGCAACGACAAGGCCTACGAGTTTCTGGACCGCCTGATCTCGACGGCGCTGCCCCGCGTGCGCGATTTCCGCGGCGTATCGACCAAGAGCTTTGACGGCCGCGGCAACTACACGCTCGGCCTGCGCGATCAGTTGATCTTCCCGGAGATCGATTACTCCAAGGTGGAGAAACTGAAGGGCATGAACATCACGATTGTGACCACGGCCGAGGACGACAACTCGGCGCGGGCGCTGCTGAAAGCCTTTGGCATGCCGTTCCGCCAGGGCGCGTAAGCGAGGGATTTGAGGATTTATGGCAACCACTGCAAAGAGAGTGAAAGACGCGCGGAAGCCGAAGTTTAGCTGCCGCAAGCACAACCGGTGCAAGCTCTGCGGGCGTCCGCGGGGGTATCTGCGGAAGTTCGGCGTGTGCCGTCTGTGCTTCCGGGGCCTGGCGCTCAAGGGTGAGATTCCCGGCGTCGTCAAGTCGAGCTGGTAAGAACGGCAGGGATCAGAGAGCGGGGATCAGGGATCGGCGGGCTGTTAAGACGCAGATTCCTCAACTGAGCACGAAGCTGATTGATCTCTGACAACTGGTCACTGAGAACTGTTTTAAGGCATTCCCGCTGGTTTCCGCTCCGCTATGGCGGAGGGACGAACGGGGAATGAAGGAGAAGGAATGAGTCTGACCGATCCTGTAGCGGATTTTCTGGCGCGCATCCGGAATGCGATCCGTGCGCGTCACCAGAAGCTGGATGTGCCGGCTTCCAAGCTGAAGACGGAGATTGCCCGCAT
>DASZRQ010000076.1:0-2390 GCA_035549115.1 Occallatibacter sp.
CGTTTGAACCGAGCCGCTGGCGCGGCGGACGCTACGCGTACGCGACGGATGCGGCTTACCGCGCGCGCGAATAGCGTGGGTCACAGGAGATCCTGTGACCCCACTTCGTAAACGGCTGCTCGAAGAGATCGAACGCCGTAATTACTCTCAAGCTACCGCACGCGCCTACGTGTCGGCCATTCGGAGGTTCGCCGAATACTTCCATCGCTCGCCTGAAAAGCTCAGCATTGAGCACGTCCGACAGTACCAACTCCACCGCCTCGAACAGAAGATCAAGCCGCATTCCATCGCCATCGAGATCTCGGCGCTGCGCTTCCTCTACAACAAGGTCCTGCGTCGCCGGTATTCGCGCGATGATCTTCCGTTACCCCGCATCCATAAGTACGAGATTCCCATCATCCTCAGCGCCGAGGAGGTCGCCCGCCTCATCGATGCGGCCCCCAACCTTCGCTACCGCACCATCCTCATGACGCTCTACTCCACGGGTATGCGCCGCGCCGAGTTGTGCCTCATGCGCCCCGAGGACATCGACAAGGAGCGGAAAATGCTCCGCATCCCGCACGGCAAAGGGGACAGGCCTCGCGAGGTTCCCCTCAGCCAGAAACTGCTCGATCAACTGCGGACCTACTACCGCTCGGTCAAACACCGCAACGGCTGGATGTTCCCGAGCCGGCAGGTGAAACGCCCGGACGAACCCATCACGGACAAGACGGTCTGGCATGCCTGCCGTGTCAGCGCCCGCCGCGCCGGCATCACCAAGCCCATTCACCCGCACACACTGCGGCATTCCTTCGCTACCCACTTGTTCGACAACGGCGCCGACCTGCCCGTCGTCCAGACGCTGCTCGGCCACACTGACCCGCGTCAGACGATGGTCTACCTCCATCTCTCCACGCGCGCTCTGAATGTCGCGCCCAATCCGCTGGAGACGATTCGCCTCGCCGGCGAGGAGGAGCCGGCCCAGTCATGAGCCGGCCCACCCTGGAGGTGGCCGACATCTTCCGCGCCTACGGCGCGCGCTTCGTCGAACGCAGCCGGGCGCGCCTCGCCTGGCCGCAGCACAAGGCGATGCGCGCCATCGAGCGTTGCCGGACGGCGGCGCTCGGCCGGCATCGCGACCGCTGCGTCGATTGCGGCGAAGACCTTGGCTTCTCCTTCAACTCCTGCCGCAACCGCCACTGCCCGAAGTGTCAGACGGCGGCGCGCGACCGCTGGGTAGCGGCGCGCACGCGCGAACTGGTTCCAGTCCATTACTTTCACATCGTCTTCACCGTCCCCCATCAGCTTTCCCCGCTGATGCTGCAGAACAAGCGGCTGCTCTATGACCTGCTGTTCCGTTGCGCGTCGGCTACGTTGTTGGAAGTGGCGGCCAACCCCAAGCGGTTGGGCGCGGACATCGGCTTTCTCTCGATTCTGCACACCTGGGGACAGACGCTCATCCATCATCCGCATCTGCATTGCGTCGTGCCGGCCGGGGGCTTCGCCCCCGGTGGCGACGCGTGGGTGCGGCCCAAAGCGGCGGGCTTCTTCGCGCCCAAGGAGATCCTCGCGACGGTCTTTCGCGGGAAGTTCTATGACGGGTTGAAGTCGCTGTTTCGGCGGCGACAACTCGCTTTCCACGGCTCGCTGGCGTGGCTGGCGGAGCCGCGCGCGTTCGCGCGCTTCCTCCACCTGCTGCATCGCCATACGTGGATCGTCGACGTGAGAAAGCCGTTCGGCGGTCCGGAGCATGTGCTGCACTATCTCGCTCGTTACACCCACCGGGTTGCCATCTCCAATCATCGGCTCATTGGCATGGAAGATGGCAATGTGACGTTCCGCTGGAAGGACTACGCGCACGGCGGCAAGAAGCGCAAGATGACGCTGGCAGCCGAAGAGTTCATCCGACGCTTTCTGCTGCACGTGCTGCCCAAGGGTCTGGTGCGCATTCGTTACTACGGCTGGATGGCCAGCCGCTGCCGGAACGAGCGCACCGCACGATGCCGCGTGCTGCTGGCTGCCGGGGGACTGCCGGCGATTAGGGAGCGGCCGGCCAAGCGGTGTCCGCGTTGCGGCGGGGCCGTCAAAACCGTCGAGGTGATCGTGCCGCGCGAACTGCGACGTCGGTCGCTCTGCCAGCCACTTGAACCGGACAGTTCCTAAGGACCCCCTTCTCCTGGCCAACCACGCGGGCCGGGGCGCCCGGATGCCCGACGTGTGTCCGCACCATACCCGGTCCGACACAGGCTTTACTGGAGTAGCCCAGGAGACGATGTTTGTCGCTTTGTTTACCCTTCTGCCCGACGCTCGAGGTGGTTGTTTCTCCCCGGAGTTTGTGCCACGGCAGTACCAGAACACGCTTGAAAGTGCATACGGTGTGCTGCCGCGTCCGCCGCATACGCCAGCGGCTC
>DASZRQ010000077.1:0-5288 GCA_035549115.1 Occallatibacter sp.
ATGTCTGAGAGTCCTATATACTGAGTCAGGTCATAGGCATGGCGAGAGAACGAAAAGAGCTGGACCGCCGCTGGCTGTGGATTGGGGCGGCCCTTGTCCTGGTCGCCGTGTTTTTCACCGTGCGCGAGCTGGCGCGGCCAAAACTCCCCATTCACATTGCGCAGGCTGAGCGAGAAACGCTGTCGAGCACGCTGAGCACCAACGGGCACGTGGAGCCTGAGGTCAACTACGCCTTTCCCAGCCCCATTGCGGGCATCATCAAGGCCGTGTATGTGCAGCAGGGCGACAAGGTACCGGCAGGCAAGCTGCTGCTTTCCCTGGACGACACGGAGGCCCGTGCACGGCTGGCAACGGCGGTGAGCGCGGTGAAGGCGGCGCAGGCCTCTCTGGAGGCGGCCGAGCATAACGGCACACTGGAACAACGGCAGGCCAGCGCGGCAGATATTACTCGGGCGCAACTGGACCGCGACCAGGCCCAGCGGAATCTGGATGCGCTGACCAAACTGAACGCGAGCGGCGCAGCCTCGGCCGGCGAGGTGGCGGCTGCGCGGCAGCAACTGCAGACAGCCGAGGCGACGCTGAGCGCGGCACAGCAGAGCGCAAAAACGCGGTATTCGCCCGCGGAGATGGCGCGGGCCCAGGCGGCGCTGACCGACGCGGAGGCCAATGCGGCCGCAGCACGCGCGGTGCTGGACCAGACGCAGATGCGCGCGCCGATTGCGGGCACGGTCTACAGCGTGGATGCGAGTGCGACGGAGTTTACCGAAGAGGGCAAGGTGCTGCTGCAGATGGCGGACCTGCACCACGAGCGGGTGCGCGCTTACTTCGACGAGCCGGAGATCGGGCGGCTGGCGGTAGGGCAGCCGATCGAAGTGAAATGGGATGCCAAGCCGGGCAAGATGTGGCACGGGCACATTGTGCGCACGCCAGTCACGGTCACCACGTATGGAACGCGCACGGTGGGCGAGGTGCTGGTGGCGTTGGACGACGCCGACGGCGAACTGCTGCCGCAGACGGATGTGACGGTGACGGTGACGATTGCCAGCGAACCGGATGTGCTGAGCGTGCCGCGCGAGGCCCTCTACACGGAAAATGGCAAGCCTTACGTCTTCAAGCTCGCGAAGAATGGATCGGGCCTGGTGAAGACGCCGGTGACGATCGGCACGCTGAACCTGACGCAGGTATCGATCCTCTCCGGCCTGAACGAAGGCGACTCGGTGGCTACGGGCACGACGACCGGACAGCCGCTGCAGACGGGCATTCCCGTGAAGGTTGTGGAGTGAGGCGCAGGCTGACAGCGAGCGCGCTGGGAGCGATGCTGGCAATTGGCGCTTATGCGCAGCCCGCCGGAAACGGGCTGGCGCAGGCCAATGCCGCGCTGCAGAATGGCGAGGCGGACAAGGCCCTGGCGCTGCTCAGTTCCCTGCCCGCGAGCGCGGAGGCGCACAACCTGCGCTGTCGCGTGCTGATGACGCTGCAGCACTGGGATGCGGCCTCGAACGAATGCGAACAGGCCGTGCAGATGGACCAGCAGAGCTCGGTGGACCACATGTGGCTGGCGCGGGTGCTGGGCGAGCGGGCGGACCGGGCCTCGTTCCTGTCGGCATATTCGCTGGGCAAGCAGGTACGCATCGAGTTCGAGACAGCGGTGCGGCTGGACCCGCGCAACGCCGACGCGATGGCCGACCTGGGCGAGTTTTACCACTCGGCTCCGGGCATTGTGGGCGGGGGCATGGACAAGGCCGACGCCATGGCCGGGCAACTGGGCCAGGTCGACCCCACGCGCGCGCACCAGTTGCGCGGCTGGACGGCCGAGGCGCGCAAGGATTACACGACGGCCGAGAATGAGCTGAAGGCGGCGATCACGACCGATCCTCATCCGGCCTTTGCCTGGATGGCGCTGGCGAGCTTCTATCGCCGCAGGCAGCGGTGGAACGATATCGACGGCGCGATTGAAAACGGCATCAAGGCGGCGCGCCGGGACCGGCAGGCGGGCGTTGCGCTCTACAACGGCGCAGCGGTGCTGATCAAAGCGAACCGCAATCCGAAGCTGGCCGAGCAGATGCTGGAAGACTACCTGGCCAGCAGTTCGAAGACCGAAGAAGCTCCGGCCTTTGCCGCGCACACGCAACTGGCAAAGATCAAAGCGCAACTGGGCGACAAGGCCGGCGCGGCCCAGGAGCGCGCGGCGGCGCTGGCGCTGGCGCATGACTACAAGCCTGCGCTGGACCTGAAATTCTGACAGCTTCCCGATGAGACGCATCTCTCCAATCCGCTGTGCTGTTCCGGCCGTTCTTGCGGCGGCGCTGCTGCTGCCCGCATGCAGCCCGGCGCAGGTTTCTCTGCTGACGGTGGTGGACCTGGCGCAGCGGCAGAGCACGGCTGTGCGGCTGGCGGAAGCCGACGAGCGCAAAGCGGCCGCAGCGCTGTCGGAGACCAAGGATGTTTACATTCCGTCGCTGCTGTTTGGCTCGGGATTGCCCGCGCTTCCCTCAGTGGGATTTACGGGATCGCCTTCGTCGATCTGGAGTGGAACGGTGCAGTCGCTGGTCTTCAGCATTTCGCAAAAGCAGTACATTAGCGGCGCGGCCGCGGGAGTCCGCGCCGCGCAGGCAAACCTGAAAGATGCACGCGAACAGGCGGCGCTGGATGCGGCAACGGCGTATATCGAACTGGATACGGTGAACCGCGAACTGGCGCTGGCTCACCAGCAGGAGACCGACGCAGGCCGCATGGTGGAGATCGAGCAGCAGAGAGCCGAGGCCGGCGTGGACTCGCTGAACGATTTCCTGCAGGCGCAACTGAACGCATGGGAGCTCAAGCTGAAGCGCATTCACCTGGAAACGCGCGCGGCGACGCTGACGGAGCAGCTTGCCACGCTGACAGGACTGCCGGAGAGTTCCATTACGCCGGACCATGGCAGCATTCCGGAGATTCCCGCGATCAGCGGCGATGTGAAACCGCTTCCGCTGGCGGGGATCGAGTCGGCGCGGCTGGCGGCCAAGTCGCGGCAGTCGGTTGCGGCGGGCGACGAGGAGACAAATTATCTGCCGCAGTTCAGCTTTTTTGCGCAGTACAACCGCAACACCACGCTGCTGAACAACGCCGACTACTACTACGCGCATAACCTGCCGGCAAGCAACTTCAGCTCGGGATTTTCGATCCAGGTGCCGCTGTTCGACATGGGGCACCGGGCCAAGGCGCGGGAGTCTGCCGCGGAGGCGCTGCGCGCGCGGGTGGAGGCCGAGCAGGCCGAGCACCAGAACGAGATTCAGGTGGCCACCCTGACGGGCAGCATTCGCGAGCTTGAGGCGCAGGCGGCGATTGCGACGCTGAAGCAGCAGATTGCGGCCAACAACCTGAAGACCGTGGCCGCACAGCTTGAGTATGGCAACGGAACGGGCAGCGGGCCGGGATCGACGCCGCAGCTTTCCCCGAAAGCGGAGCAACTGGCGCAGATTGACGCGAGCGAAAAGCAGCAGGAAGCGCTGGATGCGGGCTTTGAGCTGGCCAGGGCGCGGCTGGGCCTGCTGCGGGCGCTGGGCCACATGCAGGACTGGCTGAACGAGCTGCACGGCAAGTGATCCGTACCCCGGAAGGCACCTGCTCAAAATGCAGGACGAAAACCCGGAGAATGGTAAAATTGAAGGGATGTCTATGCCTTTGAAGACGCTGTTTTTGAACCCGCCGTCGTTTGAGAATTTCGATGGCGGAGCGAGTTCGCGCTGGCCCGCCACGCGCGAGATTGAGTCCTACTGGTACCCGGTGTGGCTGACCTATCCGGCCGGCCTGCTGGAGGGCTCGCGGCTGCTGGACGCGCCTCCGCATCATGTGTCGGCGCAGGAAACCATCGAGATCTGTAAGGACTACGAGTTCCTGGTGCTATTTACCTCGACGGTGGGCTGGGAGGGCGACCAGCGGCTGGCCGAGACGATCAAGACGAAGTATCCCTCGATCCGCATCGCGTTTGTAGGGCCGCCGGTGACGACCGACCCGGACCGGGCACTGAACGAGTGCTGGGCGCTGGATTTCATCTGCCGGCGCGAGTTCGACCACTCGATTGTGGAGTTTGCCCAGGGCAAGCCGCTGAACGAGATTCTCGGCATCAGCTACAAGCAGGACGGCAAGATCGTGCATAACCCGGACCGCCCGCAGGTGGAAGACCTGGACGCGATGCCGTGGGCGACGAAGATTTATAAGCGCGACCTGGACGTGACGAAGTACAACGTGCCATTCCTGCTGCATCCGTACATCGCGCTCTACTCGACGCGCGGCTGCCCGGCGCAGTGCACCTTCTGCCTGTGGCCGCAAACGCTGAGCGGGCATGCGTGGCGCAAGCGTTCCACCGACGACGTGGCCG
Organism: Occallatibacter sp.; assembly: GCA_035549115.1. Lineage (GTDB taxonomy): Bacteria > Acidobacteriota > Terriglobia > Terriglobales > Acidobacteriaceae > Telmatobacter. The sequence continues at coordinate 4,361 of DASZRQ010000077.1, forward strand.
CGGAGCTGAAGTGGGCCAAGGAGAACTTCCCCGAGGTGAAGGAGTTCTTCTTCGACGATGACACGTTCAATATCCAGAAGGCGCGCACCATTGAGCTGTGCGCCAAACTGAAGCCGCTGGGCCTGACATGGAGCTGCACCAGCCGCGTGACCACGGACCGCGAGACGCTGAAGGCGATGAAGGAAGCCGGATGCCGTCTGCTGATCGTGGGCTTCGAGTCGGGCGATCCGCAGATTCTCAAGAACATCAAGAAGGGCGCGACCGTGGAGCGGGCGCGGGCCTTTGCGAAGGATTGCCACGACCTCGGCCTGGTGATTCACGGCGACTTCATTCTCGGCCTGCCGGGCGAGACGAAGGAGTCGATCCGCAACACGATCAGCTTTGCCAAGACGCTGGACGTGGAGACGATCCAGGTGTCAATTGCGCATGCCTATCCGGGCACGGAGTTCTACGAGTACGCGAAGGCGGGCGGCTTCATCACCAACGAAAAGATGGAAGACGGCGGCGGCCACCAGATGGCGCACATCGAGTATCCGGGCCTGCCGACGGACTACGTGATGGAGATGGTGCACCGCTTCTACGACGAGTACTACTTCCGTCCGAAGGCGGCGTTCCGCGTGATCTGGAAGGCAATCATCAATCGCGACGTGCCGCGCCTTTACGTGGAAGCAAAGGCCTTCCTGAAGCTGCGCTCACAGCGCAACAAGATGGTGAAGGAAGCGCGCGCCAAGCAGGCCGATCCGCCGGCAGCGGTGGGCGCGGGCGCATAAGCCTCGCGATCTATACCCAGCGAGGGCGGCGCTCATTTTGAGTCCGCCCTCGTTTTTCTTCCGTCTCTCTTCTTAAAGACTGGCTCTCGACAGATGGCGCACCATACACTCTCGCCGCGGCAGTATGCGATTCTCGGATTCGTGGCGCTCTCCGCGCC
>DASZRQ010000078.1:0-6620 GCA_035549115.1 Occallatibacter sp.
GGTCAGAACCGTGATGTCATCGTTCTGGCCAAAGCTGACGGCGGCCTCGGTGGCCTGGGAGGCGCTGGGATGCGAGGCGAAGAGGCTCTCCAGGCGCTCAAAGCTGTAGATTTCGCCGGCCGGGCTGCGGGCTTCGAGCAGACCGTCGGTATAGAGCGAGAAGTGATCGCCCACCTGAAGCTGGAGGGTGCGCTCCTCGTAGACAGCCGCGGCGGAGACGCCCAAAGGCAGCGCGCCGGGCAGGTCGATCTCGTGGCCGTTGAGGATGGGCGCCGGATGCCCGGCCGTAGCCAGAATGCACTCGGAGCCGGCGTTGATGCGGGCGATGATGCAAGTGGCGAAGCCGCCATGCAGGCGGCCAGCCAGGCGGCGATTGAGCTGGGTGAGCAACTGTGCCGGGCGCGAGTCGTTCTCGACCAGCGCGCGCACCGCGCCCACAATGAGCGAGACGGCCATGGCGGCGCGCAGGCCCTTGCCGCTCACGTCGCCGAGGATGACCAGCGTAGAGCCGCCCTCGACGGGGATGATCTGGAAGAAGTCGCCGCCCACCTGCTGCGCGGGCTTGTAGGCGCTGGTGACGGTAAAGCCGGGCACGGCGGGCAACTGTTCGGGGATGAGCACCTGCTGAATCTCGAGGGCGTTCTTGAACTCCTGCTCGAGGGCGGCCTGCTGGCGGCGGTTCTCGATGGAGAAGCGGTAGACCGCGTAGACGATGGAGAGCAGCAGCAGCGTATCGGCGGCGAGCCGCGGGCTAATGGGGTTGCCGTAAAGCGTGAAGAGCGGGGCGCGAATCTTGTCGGCCAGCGTCCAGTGGGTAAAGCGGACGAACTGCGAGGCCGCGTTGCGGACAACGAAGATCATCTCCGAGATGATGGCCGCGATGGCCACCAGCCAGCGGGTGGAGTCCAGCCGTTTGCGCTGCGCTATGGCCACGACGGCAAGCACGATGGGCAGCGTCTCCAGCGGCGTAAAGACGATGGTGGTTGCCGCGTCGATGATCTGCACGAAGGCGTCGGGCCAGCGGCCCCAGGCGGAGGTGACCATGCCATCGATGCCAAAGGCGAGACAGAAGACCAGGATCCACCAGCGGGTGAGCCGGACCATGGCGGGGCTCTCGTCGAGACGGAGCAGAAGCAGCAGAAGAAGCCAGAGAGAGATGTCCTGCAGCATGAGCACGGGCTGCAGAACGCCCACGGCGACGGCGAAGTTGAAGGGAATCTCGAAGCCGCCAAGGACCACGCCGATGACCTGCATGAGCGTATAGCCGCCCATGCAGAGCACGATCCACTGCTTGCGGTCGCGCAGCCAGGCCAGCACGCTGAGAACGGCGACAAGCAGATTGAGCAGGTTGAGGCTGAAGGCAAGCTGCTGGCTGCGCATCCATTTGAAGTCCATCTGGGCCTTGCGCCCGGCGATGCCCTCAGGAGTTCCCAGCACGGGCGTGCCCTCAAAGCCGCCGACGGTATCGGGGTCGGTGGAGGAGAGCGGGGATTTCCAGACGCGGATGGCGAGGACGCCGGAACGAATCGGACCAAGGCCGTAGGTCTGCGGCGGCTGCGCAACGTACCACTCCGGATGCGGCGGCAGCTCGCCGTTTTTGCCGACGAGCAGGCCGTTCCAGTAGACCTCGTAGCAGTCGTCGATGAGCGGAATGAGGAGCGCGAGGTCTTTGGGGCCGCCCTTCACCGGATCAAGGGTGACGTGATAGCGGTACCAGGCGTAGCCGGTATAGCTGGGGAAGCCCTGCGCGCCCCAGGTGTTGTCTCCGTCGATCTGCCGCCAGCCCGAGTCGTTGTACTCGGGCGAGGCCCAGGCCGAGTTGTCGCCGGTGTGGAACTGCCAGCCGCTGGCCAGCTCAACTGCATCGTTGCCGAGGCCGGTGATGGCATGCGTCTCCTGCGCCAGCATGGGAGACGCCACGAAGCACACTGCCAGCAGGAGCCGGAACAGATGCAGCGGGGAATGAGACATGTCCCAGCATAGCGCCAGGGAGCAAAGGGCCGTAAAGAAGAATCTTCACGGCTGTTCTCCGCAGGGAAACGGCCAGCACGGGCGGCGCGACCGGCACGATAGGATGGGACCTGGGAGACAGGGATGCCGACAGTATTGGACGGAGCGGCGATTGCCTCGGCAATCAAGCAGGAAGTGGCGGAAGAGGTGCGCACGCTGGCCGCGCAGGGCATTCGGCCGGGACTGGCCGCGGTGCTGGTGGGCCATGTGCCGGCGTCGGAGATTTATGTGCGCAGCAAGGTGCAGGCCTGCGCCGAACTGGGGCTTACCAGCGACCTGATTACGCCCTCGGAGGAGGTGACGACCGAGGAGATGCTTGAGCTGGTGCAGGCGCTGAACGGCCGCGACGACATCGACGGCATCCTGATTCAGCTTCCGCTGCCGAAGCAGGTGGAGACCAAGGTGCTGCTGGATGCGGTGATGCCGGAGAAGGATGTGGACGGGTTTCATCCGGTGAACGCGGGCCGTTTGCAGGCGGGCCGGCCGGCACTGGCGCCGTGCACGCCCTCGGGCGTGATCGAGATTTTGAAGCGCAGCGGCCTGCCGATCAGCGGGCAGCATGCGGTGGTGGTGGGGCGCAGCGATATTGTGGGCAAGCCGGCGGCGATGCTGCTGCTGAACGAGAATGCGACGGTGACCATCTGCCACTCGAAGACCCGCGACCTGGGTGCGATTACGCGCGAGGCGGACATTCTTGTGGCGGCGATCGGGCGCGCTGGATTCATTACGGCGGAGATGGTGAAGCCGGGCGCGACGGTGATCGACGTGGGCATCAACCGGCTGACCACGCGCGAAGAGGTGGACAGGTTTTTCGCGGGTGACATGAAACGCGAGGCGACGTTTCTGCGGCGCGGCTCGACGATTGTGGGCGATGTGCATCCGAAGGCCTTTGAGATTGCGGGCGCGTACACGCCGGTGCCCGGCGGCGTGGGCCCGTTGACCATCGCGATGCTGATGGCGAACACGGTGCGCGCAGCGAAGATGCGCAGAGGGCTGTGAACGATGCTGCGGGTTGGGCTCACCGGCGGGCTGGGCAGCGGCAAGAGCACCGTGGCCGCGATGCTGCGCGAGCTGGGCGCGGAGGTGAGCGAGTCCGACGAGCACGGCCGCGCGCTGATGGAGCCGGGCACGGCATGCTTCAGCGAGATTGTGCGCGTCTTTGGGCCGGGGGTTGTGGGCGCGGATGGACGGCTGAATCGGGCACGGCTGGCGGAGATGGCTTTCAGAGGCGGCCGGGTGCAGGAGCTGAATGCCATCGTGCATCCAGCAGTGATCGAGGCGCAGCGGCAGTGGGCGAGCGCAGTGTTTGCGCGCGATCCGGCGGCGGTGGCGGTGGTGGTGTCGGCGCTGATCTTTGAGGTGGAGCGCGATGCGCGGGCGCGCGGCGAGCGGGAGAACGTGCTGGCCGACTGGCGCAGGCGGCTGGACCGCGTGGTGGTGGTGACGGCTCCCGATGCGCAAAAGATTGCGCGGTATGTGGCGCGGCTTGGCCCCGCTGTGGACCGCGCGGCCGCCGAGGCCGATGCGCGAGCACGGCTGGCGGTGCAGATTCCCGATGCGGTGAAGGCAGCGCGCGCGGATTATGTGCTGGAAAACGCGGGAGATCGCGCGACGCTGCGCCGCGATGTGCAGGTGCTGTGGGAGCGGCTGAAGACCGAAAGCAACAAACTGGCCGCAGATGGTTCTCTAAAATAGAGACTGCGGCCGCGGGCGCGCTCGTGGAACCCCGGCGCGGCAAGAACGTATCTGCTGAGAAAGGTTCTTCAGGTTTTTTGCGCATGAAATTACGCACGCTCCTCCTGATTGTTCTTTTTGTGGGCGGGTTCTGGATTCTGACCACAGAGCTGCCGTCGCATTTGAGCGATCTGGCGATCTTCCACAAGGGCGGCGGCAACTCGCCGCTGCACCTGACCGAGGCCGACGCCGCGCCGGCCTACAACGCCGAAGAGCTGAACAACATCGCCGTCTACAAGCGGGTGCTGCCCTCGGTGGTGAACATCACGTCGCGGCAGGTGGTCTTCAACTTCTTTTACGGCGCGGTGCCGCAGGAAGGCCAGGGTTCCGGGTTCATTCTCGACTCGGATGGGCACGTGCTGACCAACTATCACGTGATCGCGGGCGCGAACCGCGGCATCCAGGTGATGCTGAGCAACAAGAAGACCTACTCGGCGCACGTGGTGGGCGAGGACCGCGCGCACGACATTGCGCTGCTGCAGATCAACGCGCCGAACCTGACACCGGTGACGCTGGCGAACTCCGCCGACCTTGCGGTTGGGCAGGAAGTCTACGCGATCGGCAATCCGTTCGGACTGAATGGGACGATGACGCGGGGCATCATCAGCTCGATCCGCTCGATCAAGACCGAGGACGGCGCGCCGATCGAGGACGCGATCCAGACGGATGCGGCGATCAATCCCGGCAACTCCGGCGGGCCGCTGCTGAACTCGCATGGCGAGGTGATCGGCATCAACACGATGATTGCCTCGAACGGCGCGGAGCAGAGCTCGGGCATCGGGTTCGCAATTCCCATCAACACGGCCAAGGCCGTGCTGGCGGACATCATGCGCTATGGGCGGGTGCGGCGGCCGTCGCTGGGCATCGTCTCGTTTGCCATTGGGCCGGACCTGGCCGAGCAGATGGGCCTGGCGGCGGACTACGGCGTGCTGATCGAGCGGGTGCTTCCGGGCGGAGCGGCGGAGCGCGCGGGCCTGCACGGCGGCAACGAACAGGCCTACCTGGGCAACATGCCGATCATGCTGGGCGGCGACCTGATTGTGGGCATCGACGGGCAGCAGGTAACGAACACGCAGGACATCAGCAGGATCATGGACAGGCACCAGGCCGGCGACACGATCAGCATTACCGTGCTGCGCGGGCGCAGACAGATGACCTTCAAGCTGACGCTGGGCGAGGCCGAGGCGACGACGTAGTTTCATGTTCCTCCGGGGGGGAGGGGGGTACCCCCTCTTCTCCAACCGAGCTGGGCCGCTCTTTGCAGAGCGGCCCTTTTGCGTTTGCGGCTAAAACTTGACGCCGAGCGTCGTGAGGAAGGCCTTGACCTGAGGCCAGACGGCCTTGAGGTCAGTGACGGTCTGCACGTCGAGCGGGATGTTGAGCGGGTTGGCGGCGACGCCGGCGATGTCGGCGAGGGGCTTATCGACCGCGCCGATGAGCGTGGCCAGCGCGGCGACCACCGCGGGCGCGGCCTGGAGGCTTTTGCTGGCTCCGGTGAGCCACTTGAGCGCGTCTTCCGCGCCGATCTCGATGCCTTTTTCGATGCTGACAAGAATGTTGGCCATGGCGATTCCTTTTTTCTGCGTAGATGTGCGGCCCGCCTGCATGCCGTGGTTGCGGCGCAGTGCAGGCCGAGGCCGCGGCCGCAAACGGCCGCCCGCGCCAGGAGAACGGAGCGCGAGCGGCCGAGCCGGAAGTTCCCGTGCGGCTACTGTTTCCAGTTTGGCGATTTGCGCGAATTAATCTGCAAATGCGGGGGGAGGAATTTTCGCTTTGGATTCAACGAGTTGAGGAATAGAGGCGCGGGATGGGGCTTGACAGCCTGGCGGAGGGGGAGCCGGGGCGAGGCGAAGCGGGGGTGAAACGGTGAGGGCATCGGCAAGTTGGCATCAGCTATGAAGCAGATTGCCAGAGGTCAATGACTCGAAGCCGACTTATGAGGAGTGATCGTGCGGGTGCTGACACTCCGATTTCAGCAATGCGAATTGTCTGGATGGACGTTCGTTCAAACCCTCTATTCAATCCGTCGTTTGATTACTTTTGCTCCAAGACATGAGGGACACAGTTCACAGATACACCAAGAGCGCCGTTGCATGAAAAGTCATCATCAGGGAGTGCGACTCCATCTCGTATCCACTGGTCATAATCCACTTTCAGGTGTGTTGCGTCGACCCAAGTCAAATGCACTTCATCCGGCGCGTCTTGGCTTCCAAAGATCTGTCTACCTATCAGCCGATCACTCGTCCTTAGCATCACCACAGTATGGAAGGAGTCCATAGCTCCTCCGTCGAGTTCCTGGACTCGAGCAAAACATCGCCCGCCTGGTGCGTAAATGATAGGGAACAGGCGTGTTGATCCTTCATCACACCCTTGTAGCCATATGAAGAATCCGGCGAGCGAAACGAAACCGTAGATAGCAATCTTTCCGAGGGCTAGCCAGGGTTGTGACACATTCTGCATATACCTAACAAGCGTTAGGCATGCTGCGGCTGCAAACATCAGTCCGAAGCTCCACCTAAGCTCACTAACGCTCAAATTCCGAATGGCTGACACCGGGCGAGTCTGCCCTGGAAAGTTGCTCATCCCACTACAACCAGAGAACGTGAGCAAAAACAAGCTTAACTCGGAGACGACGATATAAAGGAGCCGCCGCCACCAAACATGTGATCGCGTTGCGAACCAGACGCAGCTAATGGCAGCAGCGCCCATAAGCAACAACTCTAGGTAGTATCGAGCCATGTCGAGTGACATCATACTGAAACGTAGATGTTTCGCGTAAGCCGTGAAGGGGCAAAGCCGAACGCCTTTGTTAGATGACATTGCTAACAGCAGCTCCGGTTGACTCGGAGCTGTCTGGATTCGCACCGATAAACGCC
>DASZRQ010000079.1:0-5727 GCA_035549115.1 Occallatibacter sp.
CAAAGTCAGGTCCTGAAGAGCACAATGTCCTTGAACGATCTCGAGTTCGCATACGCTCCCGTGCGCGACCAAGTCCGCGACCTGCGGGAGTATCTTTGACCCTGCCCGCATCCGCAGGGAACTCTCCGACATAGAAACCAAACTGGCCGATCCTGCCATGTGGTCCAATCCCGCTGCCAGCCAGCCGATGATGCGCGACCGCAAGCGCCTGGAGGCACTGGTTGCGGCCGACGACGAGCTTGTACGCCGCACCGGCGACATCGAGGCCTACTTCGAACTGGCCAGGGAAGGCGAAGACGTGCTTTCCGACCTCGAACGCGACATCAAGGATCTCTCCAGCTTCAGTGAAGACCTTGAAGTGCGCACCATGCTCTCCGGCGAAGCCGACCCGCTGAATGCCATTGTGACCGTGCACCCCGGCGCCGGCGGCACAGAAAGCCAGGATTGGGCGGAGATGCTGATGCGCATGTACACGCGCTGGGCTGAGCAGCAGGACTTCAAAGTCGAGATGAACGACTACCAGGATGGCGAAGAGGCGGGCATCAAATCGGCCACCTTTACCATCACGGGAGAATATGCCTTTGGCTGGCTGGCAGGCGAGAGCGGTGTGCACCGGCTGGTGCGTATTTCGCCGTTTGACTCGGCCAAGCGGCGGCACACTTCCTTTGCTTCAGTCTTTGTTTCGCCGGAGATCGACGACTCGATCCATGTGGACGTGAAGCAGGAAGACCTGCGCGTGGATACCTACCGCTCCGGCGGCAAGGGCGGCCAGCATGTGAATACGACGGACTCGGCCGTGCGCATTACGCACCTGCCCACGGGGATTGTGGTGCAGTGCCAGAACGAGCGCTCGCAGCACAAGAACCGCGAGAAGGCCATGAAGATGCTGCGCTCCCGGCTCTACGAGTACGAGCTTGAGAAGAAGCGGGCCGAGACCAAGAAGCTCGAGGACTCCAAGCTCGATATCAATTTTGGCTCGCAGATTCGTTCTTATGTGCTGCAGCCGTATCGCATGGCCAAGGATCACCGCACCAAGGTGGAAGTCGGCGATGTGGACAAGGTGCTCGATGGGTATCTCGAGCCCTTCCTGCGCGGCTACCTGCTGGCAAAAAGGCGCGGGACGGCTGTAACCGAAACGGGCAGCGACGATCTAGATGTATAGAGGAAGACATGGGCAACGATCCGGCAGTCATTGAGGAGATGCTGACCAACGCGCGCACGATCGCCGTTGTTGGCATGAGCGACAAGACGCAGCGGGCCAGCCACCACATTGGCAAGTACCTTGCAACAAATGGTTACCGTGTGATGCCGGTTAACCCGGCGCTGCAGGAAGTTGCCGGAATGGTGTGCTATCCCGATCTTGAGTCCGCGCAGGCCGCGGCGAAAGAAGGGACAGGCGCGGGCATCGATCTGGTGGACGTATTTCGTGCTTCGGAGCACGTGCCGCCGATTGTGGACGATGTGATCCGTCTTGGAATTCCGTATCTGTGGCTGCAGGATGGGGTCGTGCATGAAGAGGCAGTGGCAAAGGCGCGCGTCGCTGGAGTGAAGTGTGTGGAAGATGATTGCATCTTCCGCCAGCATGCGCAGCTTCGCGGCGATGCCTGATATGGAGCATGAGAAAACCGGGTCTCAGTGTCCGGTACACTGGCTGGGCAACATGGTGTCATCAATTTTTGTGCGTTACTTCCGATTGAGCTTCGCTTTTGTTGTGGCCGCGGCGCTGCTTTTTACTCCGGCCGCATCTCAAGCGCAGGATGCGCATGCGTCCGCCAGCGCGCCGCATCTGCGTGTGGAGCTTCTTGTGCCCGCGCAGAGCCTTGAGCGCGGCGGATCTCCAGTCCAGGCCGGTCTTCACTTCAAGCTTGATCCCTCCTGGCACATCTATTGGAAAAATGCCGGCGATGCCGGCGACCCGCCGCACATTCAATGGACGATGCCAAGAGGAATCGCGGCAACTCCGATCGAGTTTCCCGCGCCCAAGCGCCTTCCGCTTGGCCCGCTGATGGATTTCGGCTACGAGGACGAGGTTGTCTTCCCGTTCACTATTGCTGCAGCGCAGACTGCCGCACTGGGTCCGGCGACACTCCACGCGAAGATCGACTGGATTGTCTGCCAGGCTTCGTGCATCCCCGGTCACACCGAGCTTGAGCTGGTTCGCCCAGTGAGCGCGACACCGCCAGCCGCTGCCGCCAGCCCGCTCATCGACAAGTTCATTGGGCTTCTGCCCAAACCCCTGCCCGCAACGGACAAGGCCGTGTTTCAGGCTTCCGTACAGGGCTTTCGTCTTTCTGTCGATACGGGCCAAAGTGAGCACACGGCTCTCTTCTTTCCAGCGGATCAGGACTTTATTGACAACGCAGCCTCGCAGCCGCTGGGGGCCACGCCGAGCGGCTTTGTTCTCGATCTCAAGAAGTCGCCCTATTACACGGTTGCCCCTGCGGTGCTGAATGGAATTGTCGAGCTTTCGGGCGGGCGCATCTTTGCAATCTCCGCCAAGCCCGGCCCGGTTGCAGCCGTCGCGACCGCGCTACAGACAGGGACACCGCAGTCCGGCGCCGCCGGATCTGCGACCGGCGCACCCGCATCGAAGCCGCGATCCTCTTCGGGCTCGCTGCTGAGGTCCGCATTTTTTGCCTTTCTCGGCGGACTGCTTCTTAATCTGATGCCCTGTGTCTTCCCGGTTCTCTTTATCAAGGGACTGGCACTAGTGCAGTCGGGCAGGGAAGAGCGCACTGCCCTGCGCAGGCATGGTTATGTGTATGCACTGGGCATTCTGGTTTCATTCTGGGTGCTTGTGGGCGCGCTGCTGGGGCTGCGATCGGCCGGTTCCACGCTTGGATGGGGATTCCAGTTCCAGTCGCCGGTTTTCCTTGCGTTGATGGCGGCGCTTCTCTTCTTCCTCGGCCTCTCGCTCGCCGGACAGTTCGAGATCGGGTTGTCGCTGACCAGCGCTGGCGGCTCACTGGCTGCAAAGCAGGGATATGCAGGCAGCTTTTTCACCGGCGTTCTTGCCGTGGTTGTGGCAACGCCGTGCACTGCGCCATTCATGGGCGCAGCCATTGGGTATGCACTGACCGCGAGCGCTCTGGTGACCTTTGCCGTGTTCACCGCGCTGGCGCTGGGGCTGGCCGCTCCGTATGTGGCGCTGACTCTGCAGCCAGCATGGACGCGCATTCTACCCAGGCCGGGGCCGTGGATGGAGATTCTGAAACAGGCAACGGCGGTGCCGGTCTTTGGCACGGTTATATGGCTCGCGTGGGTGCTGGCGCAGGCGTATGGTGCGGCTGTTCTGGCTGCGCTGCTGGTTGGATTGCTGCTGCTTGCTGTCGCGGGATGGTTCCTGGGACGCTGGCCGGCGCAGCGCTGGGCGACCGTAATTGTCGGTGTTCTTGCGCTGGCGGTGATTGGATTATGTGTCTGGGCACCGGCACATCTGGCCGCGGCTCCGGAGCATGAGTCCAGCACGCAGGCAGGCTGGGAGCCTTGGTCGGCTGATGCTGTAAGCCGCTATCAGGCGCAGGGCAGACCGGTCTTTGTCGACTTTACGGCGCGCTGGTGCCTGAGCTGCCAGGTGAATGAGCGTGTGGCGCTGAGCCAGCCTGAGGTGCAGAAGGCCTTTGCCGATGCGCATGTTGCTCTGCTGCGCGCCGACTGGACCCAGCATGACGATGCGATCACGCAGGCGCTCACGCGGCTTGGCCGCAGCGGCGTGCCAACCTATGTTCTCTATGTGCCGGGAGAGGCAAGTCCACGCATTTTGCCGGAGGTGCTGACGCCGGGCATCATCATGGATGCTGTTGCCGGCCTGCGCAAGTAAAGTATCCAGATTGCTGAATGTAGGAATTAGCTGCTGCGCTTGCTGGTCTTGATGCGGCGAATCTCTTCCAGGCGCTGCGCCAACAGTTTCTCGCGGCCTTCCTGCGTGGGGTGGTAGTACACATGGCCGCGCAGGGAATCCGGCAGGCAGTCCATGTCGGCCACGCGCCCCTCTTCATCATGCGCATAGCGGTAACCCTTGCCATAGTCGAGCGCCTTCATGAGTTTCGTCGGCGCATTGCGCAGATGCAGCGGGACAGGCTCCTGGCGGGAGTGCTCCACCTCCTGCAGCGCCGCTCCGTAGGCCGTGTAAACCGCGTTCGACTTGGGCGCAAGGCACAGGTAGACGACTGCCTCGGCCAGAGCCAGATCACCCTCCGGCGAGCCGAGAAAATCGAGGGTTTCCTTGGCGGAGAGGCACAGGTTCAGCGCTTCCGGCGCGGCGAGGCCGATGTCCTCGACCGCCATGCGAACGACTCTGCGCGCGAGATAAAGAGGGTCCTCTCCGGCGGCGAACATCCGTGCCAGCCAGTAGAGCGCCGCATCGGGATCGCTGTTGCGCACGCTCTTGTGCAAGGCTGAGATCAGGTTGTAGTGCTCTTCGCCGGATTTGTCGTACATCAGCACGCGCTGCTGCACGGCCTCGGCGGCGATGGCCTTGTCGATATGCTTTGCGCCTTGTGCGGCCAGTTGCGCTGAGACCTCAAGCGTGTTGTAGGCGCTGCGGCAATCGCCGCTGGAGTAACCGGCGATGAGTGCGAGCGCTTCGTCCTCCGCGGATAATTCCATGGCTCCGAGGCCCCGCTCGCGGTCTTCGAGAGCTCGCCGCAGAAGCTGTGCGATGCGATCTTCGCTCAAAGGCTGCAGCACATAGACCCGGCAGCGCGAGAGCAGCGCGGAGATAATCTCGAACGACGGGTTCTCGGTCGTCGCGCCGATCAGCCGGATGGTGCCGCGCTCGACATAGGGCAGAAACGCATCCTGCTGCGCCTTGTTGAAGCGATGAATTTCATCGACGAAGAGGATGGTGCGCGAGTGCAGCTCCGCAGCCTGCGCGGCGGCCGCCATCACCTGTTTGATCTCCTTGATCCCGCTCAAAACCGCAGAGAACTCGATGAAGTTGGCGCGCGTGGTCTCGGCGATGATCTTGGCAAGAGTGGTCTTGCCCACTCCGGGTGGGCCCCACAAGATCATGGAGCCGGGCTCGTCGTGCTCAATTTGCATGCGCAAAGGCTTGCCAGGGCCGAGGAGATGCTCCTGGCCGCTATACTCCTCGAGCGTGCGCGGGCGCATGCGTTCGGCGAGCGGCGCGGATGCTGGAACCGCGCGTGGTCCATCGGGCTCGCCATCGAAGAGACTCATCGGGCACCTCGCCTGGATGGATCTCCGTTGCCTCGCTGGCGAGAAGCTTCATACAGCAGGATGCTGGCGGCGACTGCCGCGTTCAGGCTTTCGACCGCACCGGGGCAGGGAATCGTGATGACCCCATCGGCCTGTGCTGCGAGATCATCCGGCAGGCCGTTGCCTTCGTTGCCGATCAGCAGGGCTGTTGGGCTGGTTAGACGCAAACCTGTAGCGGGCAACGCATCCCGCACCGCGGTTGCCAGAATGCGCAAACCGGCGCGGCGCAGCGAAGAAAATGCCTGGTCGGCACCAGCATACAGGCAGGGCACGCGAAAAACGCTGCCTGCGGAGGCGCGGACGGCCTTCGGATTCCATGCACTCACGGTACCGGGCAAGGCAAGCACGCCGCGCGCGCCAAAAGCCTCCGCCGAGCGGAGAATTGTGCCGAGATTGCCGGGGTCCTGCAGGCTGGCGAGCACAAGAATGAGAGGCCATCCGTTTACCTGCGCGTCCAGTAGATTGTCCCAGCTCCATTGCGGCTGCCGCACCAGCGCAGCCACGGCC
>DASZRQ010000080.1:0-31003 GCA_035549115.1 Occallatibacter sp.
GTAATCACCAGCGGCTGGCGCGTTGCAGCCACCTCGTCCAGCAGCTTCAGGCACTTCGCCTTGAACTCCCCGGCCGGAATTGTCGCGCTCATCATATTTCTCCTATAGTCACTGACCATGGTCATATTCTAGCATTTTCCCCTGTCTCGTTGCCCTCAAGCACCCATGGGATACTGCAATCAGGAGCAGGCTGTGCCTTACTACACCCGCGTCATCTCCAAAGACGAGGAGTTCCCGCCCTTCGACGAGCTGGCGCAGTGGCTCCGCTCCGAGCATCCCGGCTACAGGCTCACCCTCGAAGAAGGCTCCGAGGAAGAGTGGGAGTCGCTGCTGCTCTCCTCCGAGGACGAGATCGAAGTCGCCGTACTTGAACGCAATCCCGTCTATGACGGCTCCGTCGGCCAGGACGAGATCGCCGACTTGCTGCTCGACCTCGAGGACTGCAAGCCCGCAAGCGGCGTGGCCTGGCTTACCGAGTTCCTCGAATCCGCAAAAACCATCTACGCTTTTCAGCACCTGCAGGGCTCCGAGCTGGTCGAGGGCGGCAACGCCCTCCATGCTCTGCGCGCGCACCTCTGGGAGCGCGGCGATGCCATCATCCAGGCCGACAACGAGGGTTTTACCAACGAGGAAGGCTTCCATATCGTCTGGCAGTTTTCCGATTCTGTCTCCGGCCCGTGGAACATGGGCGTCCTCCAGGACGGCATCTGGCTCCATTTCCGGATGGACCTCGGCGATCCCGGCCATCGCGCCGCCTTCCTCAAGGGAGAAATGCCCGCCGACATGTCCGTCCTCCGCACCATCGGCCCGTCCATCTGACCGTCCAGCCGCCGTCAAGCACACCCGGTCGGCGCACCGAGCTAAACCCTTCATTCCACTGTGCAAATACTTTTCGTGGATTTGCAGAGTATTTCCCTCCCTGCAGGCACAATGGAACTGTGTGGCAAGCGATACAGCAGCGAACGGGAGCAGCACCAGTCATCAGCTTCGCCGGAATTGCGCCCTCTTCGCCGAATCTGCAGAGCGGGCTGAAAGCGAAGTACCCCCCTCCCCCCTTCGATTCTCTTTTTCTTCGCTTTTATTCCGGAGTCAAGGGCAGGGCGCACACACGTGGGGATTGGCTTTCAGTCCATCGAAGCCGGCTCATCCCAGCTACTTGTCTCGCTGCGCAACCGGAGTTAGAGTCATCTCAAACAAGAGAGATGCCGATGCGAAGGGGACATGCAAGCGGCATTCCTCCAGGTGAGCGTTATGACGCGCCAGATTCTCGTGGTTCTCGCTGTCGCGCTGCTCTCCGCCGCCGGTTTTGCGGCCGTGCTGGGCGTTGCCTGGCTGGTTCTGCACCTTGTTCTCGGCGTTTCCGATTACCTGCTCGATGCGCGCCTGCACACCGTGCGCGGCGTGCTGCCTGCGCTCTTTGCGGGAATCGCCTTTGTGGGCGCGGCCTGCGCCGCCAGCCGCATGCGCTGGGGCCGCGGCGGCCACGCGGATAGCCAGCCGCTGCCTAAAGCCCGCTAGCCGCATCATCACGGCCGGTGTGCCCGCTGTCACCCTGCGCCGGAATCCTGTTCGATAGAATCGACATGAGGATTCCCATACAACATGTCACGCACCAAGCTCATTGCAGCCAACTGGAAGATGTACAAGACGCCGGCTGAAGCGCAGGCGTTCGTCGATGCCTTTCTGCCCCTCGTGGCCGGCCACACCCGCGACGAGATCGCCCTGTTTCCCTCGCCCGTGCTGCTGCCCACGACGATCGCCGCCGCCAAAGGCTCGAACGTGGCCATCGGCGCGCAGAACATCCACTTTGCGGAGGAAGGCGCCTACACCGGCGAAACCTCCATCGGCCAGCTCAAGGCCGTCGGCGGCACGCACACGCTCATCGGCCATTCGGAACGCCGCCAGTACTTCGCCGAGACCGACGAGATTGTGAACAAGAAGCTGCACACCGCGCTCAAGCATGGCGTTGTGCCCGTGGTCTGCATTGGCGAGGTGCTCGCCGAGCGCGAAGCGGGCAAGACTGCCGATGTGCTCAAGACCCAGGTCACCGGCGCATTCGCGGGCATCACCGCGGAGGCAGCCGCGCCCATCGTCATCGCCTATGAGCCAGTATGGGCCATCGGCACCGGCAAAACCGCCACGCCGGAGATGGCAGCCGAGGCCCACGCAATCATCCGCGCGGAAGTGGCCAAGCTGCTTGGAACGGATATCGCCGCGAAGATGCGCATCCTCTACGGTGGCAGCGTGAAGCCCGACAATGCCACGGCGCTGCTGAGTCAGGCGGAGATCGACGGCGCACTCGTCGGCGGCGCAAGCCTCAAGCCCGACTCCTTCACGGCGATCGTGAAGTACTAGCACTCTTCACCCGCAAACCAAAGGCCGCGGACTTCGGTTCGCGGTCTTTGGTTTGAGCGCAAGAATGAGCGTACAGCGAATTAGTAAGGCACACGGTGCGGCTGACACTAAGGCACTCAGAACTACTTGTCGCTGTAGATCAGGCGACGTAGGCTGGATCAAAGTTATTCTTCATTCCTCGGGGTGCTGAATGATCCGTCGGCTCGTATTCTGTGCTCAGACCATCTACTTTCTCATCTTCAGCGCAATCCTCGTGCCACTGGACCCCGCAGCCCTCCAATCCTGGCCCTTCATGTTGCGTGAGCTTGCAGTTCGACTGGCGATCATTCTCCCCTTTCAACTGGCGTCGCGGATCGTGATGCAAATGAACCGCATTGAAGTCCCACATATTACGCCTTCGCCAGAGGGCAATTCACTGCAGAGCGAACATGGAAGCGACAGACGGTCACACGCTGGGCCAATCTCGAACGCTATACGCTGGAGACTGCGCATTATCATGTTCTGCGCAATGAATGTCTTCGCTGTCCAAGCTGTAACGCAGAGACATGCCTGGGCGCAATTGATGACGGGCGCACCGGCCGGGGTACTAGCAGCAATTGGGGTAGTGATCTCTGCGCTGCTATGGGCACTGCTGGCGGCCGTGCTAATGATGATGTGGTTGTTTCCGCGGCGAACTCCGCGATTTATAAATGGGCACGTCGAGTTCCGAGCCAAGGTTCCCTATGCTGCAACTGCAATTGCGCTCACTGCGGTGTTAGTGTACTGGGGGTATCGTGCTTCCTGGTGGGGCCATCAGCAACTGATGAATGCGATTCTGGGTCGGGCAGCGAACTGGATTGGTCTTGGGTTTTGCTGGTTGTGCCTGCTTGTGCTCTGGATTCCGAAACCTGGACAAATGTCTGCTGGACAGCCGGAATCGCTCCATGTGGTTCCGCGCGCGGAAAACATCGACAAAGATGAGCATGCCTAGGTAGAAGCCAAATGGCATTGAGTTGTTAACCACACATCAGAAAAGTAGCGAACCAACCTTCGCGGCCTTGCGTATGATGGCTCATGGATTCGCGCGATCTTTATATTGACCGGCTCCGCAGCGTCATGACCGCGCTCGTCCTGCTGCATCACACCGCCATCACCTACGGCGCGCCCGGCGGCTGGTTCTGGAGCGAGTTGCAACCTTCCGGCACGCCATCGAGCCTGCTGCTTACGCTCTTTGTCACCACCAACCAGGCCTATTTCATGGGCTTTTTCTTTCTGCTCGCTGGCTACTTCACGCCGGCTTCGCTCGAGCGCAAGGGCTATGCGCACTTTCTCGGCGACCGCTTTCTGCGCCTCGGCATTCCACTGCTCGCCTTCGGCCTGCTTTTGGGACCGTTGACTGCCGCGATTGTCACGGCCGCACAGGGCCACGGCTTCTGGCCCACAATCGCCTTCCTCTGGAACCACAAGGAATTCATCAACGGCCCGCTCTGGTTCGCGCAGGCGCTGCTCATATTCACGCTCACCTACTGCGCGTGGCGCTGGCGCCTCGATCCCTCGCTCGCACGCGTTGAAAGGTCTCAGCGCCCGGTGCCCGCATTCTGCTGGTGGTTCGGCAGCGCGCTTCTGGTCGGCGCAGCTACGCTCGCCATCCGGCAGTTCGCGCCCGTCGGCAAAAATGTCTTCGGCCTGCAGCTCGGTTACTTCGCCGGCTACATCTTCCTCTTCGCTCTCGGCATCGCCGCGTGGCGCCACGACTGGCTCCGCCGGCTCGACTGGGAACGGGCGCGCCCGTGGATCATTGGCCTCGCCGTTACATGGCCTGCAATGCCCGCCGCCATTATGCTCGCGCGCGCGCTCAATGGCCCGGGAAAGTCCAACTTCTCCGGCGGTCTCTCATGGCCCGCCATCTTCTACGCGCTGTGGGAGCCCTTCGTCGCATGGGGCCTCATCGCTGCATGGCTGCTGCTCTTTCGCGCCCGCATGAATGCGCCTTCAGCCTTCTGGACATGGCTCAACCGCCGCGCCTACGCGGTCTACATCCTTCATCCGCCGGTTCTGGTCGCGCTCAGTCTCGCGTTCCATCCGTGGGTTGCACCGGCGCTCGTCAAGTTCGCGGTCACGGGCGCTCTCACCTGTGTCGCGTCGTGGCTCATCGCCGATCCATTCGTGCGGATGCCTGGCCTGCGGCGCATCGTCTAGCCGCCGGCGAAGGCAACTGCCGCAGCGGCATAGGTCATCTGAGTTCCGAGGAGGAACCTGATGGCAACGAAGAAAAAGTCCACGAGCGCCAGGAAAAGCACCGCGCGCAAGTCCGCCTCGAACAAGCCCTCAACGCGCAAATACTCGCCTTCGGCGGGCAGGGATGTGGAGACCGAGATGCGCGCGATGAAGAAAGGCAAACTCCGCTCGGGCCGCAGCGGCAAAAAGGTCACCAATCCGAAACAGGCCATCGCCATCGGCCTTTCCAAGGCGCGCAAGGAAGGCAAGAAGGTTCCAGCGAAGAAGACGTAGAGGCGCTTACAGCCTGGCGCGCAGCTCGCCACCCGCTACCTGCGACTCGAAGACATCCAGATGGAGTTCGGGGTCGCTTTCCGTCGCACCCGTGCGGGGATCGTAGGCAAAGCTGTGCCACGGGCACACCAGCTTGCCGTCCTCGATGGTTCCCTCGCCCAGCGGTCCGCCTTCGTGAGGGCACACCGCGTCCGTCACACAGATCGCACCGTTCACGTTGGCAACGCACACCGCGCGGCCCGCCGCCGCAAACTCCTTCACCTTGCCCATGCCGGGCAACTCCGACTCCGCGCAGATACGCACCAGCTCAGCCATGCCGCGCCCTCCTCGTGCGCCAGCATCGCGCCGGCGCACGCAATTAGCATAGAGGTATGCCGCAGCCCGCAGGCAAGAAAGAAACTATCCGCGTCGTGCAAAATGCCGCGCCGCCCACCGTCTCCGGGCGCTGGCTGCTTGCCATGGGGCTGCTCGCGCTAGCCGGAGCCGTGTTCTGCGTCTGGGTCGCATTCGGCATTCTCTTCTGGCAGGGGAGCTGGCAGCTTCTCTACCATCCTGCCGCGGGCATCACACGCACGCCCGCAAGTACAGGCCTCTCCTACACCGAGGTTGCCTTCGCCACAACCGAGGACGGCATCCCGCGGCTCAAGGGCTGGTGGATTCCCGCGACGCAGCCGCGGCTCACCGTCATCTACCTGCATGGCGCGGACGGCAACCTGAGCGACACCGTCGACGCCCTGGCACAGCTCCATGCCGCCAACGTCAATATCCTCGCCTTCGACTACCGCGGCTACGGCCAGAGCCAGCACGCGCATCCCAGCGAGGAGCGCTGGAAGCAGGATGCCGCATGGGCGCTCCAGTATCTCACCGGCACGCGCCATGTCGCCGCAGGTTCCATTGTGCTTGCGGGGCGCGGACTGGGCGCGAATCTTGCGCTTGAAGTTGCCGCCGAACATCCGGAGCTGGCCGGCGTGCTGCTCGACGAGCCGCTCAATGCGCCCGCAAACGCCATCTTCGGCGATCCGCGCGCCCGGCTTGTGCCCGCCTATCTGCTGGTGCGCGACCGCTGGGAGATGACAGCGCCCGCTACCGACCTGCGCATCTCATCTCTCTGGCTTTGCCGCAATACACCCGCAGGCCGCGCCGCGGAAGCGCAGACGGCGGAGCGCACGTCGTCACAAAAGATGGTGGTGTGGCTGCCGCCCGGCGGCGGCGAAGCCGATAAGGCCGCGGCAGTGGCCCGATGGCTGGATGGACTCAGCGTGCGCCGCTAACGCGGCATGTCGCGGTGCAGGGCCTTTACCTGATACCCCGCCTTGCGCAGCCGCCGCGTCATCTCCTCGGCCATCATCACGCTGCGATGCTGGCCTCCGGTGCAGCCAAAGGCGACGGTGAGATAACTCTTGCCTTCCTCCACATAGTGCGGCAGCAGGTAGAGCATCAGCTCGGTCACGCGGTCCAGGAACTCCTGTGTCTGCGGAAAGCCGCGCACGTAGGCGGCTACCTTCGGATCTTTCCCCGTCTTTTTACGGAACTCCGGCACAAAGTGAGGATTGGGCAGAAAGCGCACATCGAAGACCAGATCGGCATCCAGAGGCACGCCGTTCTTGAAGCCGAAGCTGAGGCAGCTTACCAGCATGCGCTGGGACTTCTCGCCTTTGCCAAAGCGCGACTGGATGTGCGCGCGCAGCTCATGCACGTTGAAGTTCGAGGTGTCGACGAGCGTGTCGGCGACGTTGCGAATGGGGTCGAGCAGTTGCCGTTCCTCGACGATGGAGCGCTCGACGGTCTCCGAACGGCGCAGCGGATGGGGACGGCGCGTCTCGGAGTAGCGGCGCACCAGCACCCCATCCTGCGCGTCGAGAAAAACGACGCGCGTGGGCAGAATCTGGCGCACGCGCTTGAGAATCTCCGGCAGCCGGTCCAGCGTCTGCCCCTCGCGCACGTCCACCACGATGGCCGCGCGCTCGATCTCCGTGGATTTGCCGACGAGCCCGGCAAACTCCGTCAGCAGCTCGAGGGGCAGGTTATCAACGGCGTGATACCCGAGATCCTCAAACGATTTGAGTGCCGAGGCCTTGCCCGCACCGGAGATGCCAGTGACAATCACCAGTTCCTTGCCCGGCTTCCGCGTTGCCCTGCCCGGATGCGCCGGGCCTCCGGCTCGCTTCGCACTCTTCATGCGCCTATCCTAACGTTCGTGCCCCAGCGCACAGCGATCACGGAATCTCCACCAGTTCCATCTGCCCGTCGCGGCGGCGGTGCAGCACGTACAGGTCACCGCCCGCATTGCGAAAGATGAGCAGGTCGCGATCGCGGAATTCGGCGTCCTTCACCGCTTCCTCAATCGTCATCGGCCGGAGCGCAATCGCCTCCGCGCTCGAGACGATGTGCGGCTCCACTACAGCCGCTTTGGCGGGAAACGAATGCACGGCGATCGCAGCACGGGGGCGCGGCGCGGCGGTATGTCCGTTGGACTCCGCATCCGGCGCAGCGGCGCGGGCCTTGGGCCGGGTCACAGGCGGCGCGGTCATCACCTTCTCTTCCTTCGGCAGCCGCTTGCGGGTCAAATTGCGGTCGCGGTAGCGCAACGCCTGATGCTCGGCGTGAGCCAGCGCGGCGCGCAGCGCGGACTCCATCGTATCCGCCGCGCCCTTGGCCACAATCGTCTGCAGCCGCGCCTTCACGGTCAGCTCGGCAATCTGCAGATGGCGCTGCACGCGGAAGATCACGCTGGCGCTGGTTGTCTTGCCCAGGATGCGTGCGATGCGGTCCATTCCCTCCTCGGCCTGCGTGCGCAGCGCCCTGGAGATCTTTACCTGTCTGGCTGTCAACTCCACTTCCATGGTCAGCCTCCGCTTCCGGTTATTCTGCGAGCCCTGGATTCATCACCATACACCGTTTCCGGCGCGGACAGGAGCGCCCGCCGGCCGGCGCAGAAGAAAGTACGTATGTGGGACACACTGCCGCTCGGTCAACGCCCGGATGCCGCCGCGCGGAGAGCCAATGCCGTGCATGAAGGGGATTATAGCGGCGCGGGCGGGAGTTCGGCGAAACGGGAGCATGACTTCTGGATGCAGGCAGCGAAACGGCAGGTTGTTTCAGAGTGGAATCAGCGGCAGGGAGCGAAGATCGGCTCGCTCAACGGGCCCGCTCCGGCAGCGGCGGACACGCCCCGCATTCTTTGCTGTGCCGCATCGGGAGCAGGCGCCTCCGCCGTGGCGACGGAGCCCGCGGCCGGCGCGCCAAGCAGAACCACCCGGAAACAGGTGGCGCTGCGGCCGTTCAGGCTGTGGCTGCGGTAGGAGATGCGCCCGTTATATTTCTGCAGAATCCCTTTGCTGATCCACAGACCCAGCCCGTTGCCCTTGGCCGCCTTGGTGCTGAAGAAGGGCTCGAAAAGGTGCTTGGCGTCCTCGCGGCGGATACCCGCGCCGGTATCGAGCACGGAGATTGCCGGGCCGCGCAGGCCGCTGCGCCAGTCCGTAGCCTCGTGCACATACAGGCGCAGCGTGCCACCCTTCGCCATGGCCTGGATCGCATTGGTGACGAGGTTCAGCAGCACCTGGCGAAGCTCCATGGGGAAACCCATGATCGTGCTGGTCGCCAGAAACTTCTTCGACACGGTGATGCCTGCCGCCTGAATCGCGGGCTTCTGCATCTCCAGCACATCCTCCACCAGCTCGTGCATGTCAATGGGGACAGGCTCGCGGGCCTCGCGGTAAAAGCTCAGCGTCTGCCGCGTGATCTGCGCAACGCGGGCCAACTCCTTCTCCGCGGACTCGAGGTAGTGGAGGGCATCCTCATCGAGCGAGGAGTGGTTGTGCAGCAGGTACAGAATATTGGTGACTGCGGAGAGCGGATTGTTGATCTCGTGCGCGATGACGCCTGCCATACGGCCCATCACCGCCATCTTCTCGCTCTCGCGCAGTGCCTGTTCGGCAAGCAATTGGGAGGTGATGTCACGGTTTACCTCAAGCACCGCATCGCGATCGCGATTCAGGGTCTTGCGGCAGGCCACCACAATTTCCTGTCCGCCGCGCGTGCGCTGCACCAAATTGCCGCGCCAGTTCCCGGTCTCCAGAAGCTCTCTCTCCGCAGCTTCATGCGAAACGGGAAATACGGTCTGCAGCAGGGCGTGCATGTTCCTTCCCATGACCTCGCCCTGGTTCCAGCCATACAGATTTTCCGCGCCCGTACTCCAGAACTGAATGCTGCCCTTGAGATCGCGCGCGATGATCGCCTCGGAAGCCAGTTCCAGAAGGTCAGCCCTGGTGCGCAACTCCGCTTCACCGGGCTGCGGCTCCTGATCAAGCTTGTGTACGCGCCGTTCGGATTTGCCATTCAGGCCATCCAGCATGCGTGTCTTGGCATGCAGGTCAACAAAGGTGCGCACCTTGGAGTGCAGCACCTCGGGAATCACCGGAACGGGAAGATAATCGATCAGGCAGCCGGAGTAGCGGTGCATCTGCTCCGCATCGGCCAGAGGCGTGCGGGAGAGAAAGAGAATCGCAGTCTCGCCCAGACGGGGATTGCCGCAGATTCGATTGGCCAGCTCAAAACCATCATCGCCGTGCGGGCTCACGCCCACCAGCACAACGGCGACATCGTTCTTCGCCAGCAGGCTCAGCGCTTCAGCCGCAAAAGCAGACGTCAGAATCTCGGCGTCCAGACCGGCAAGAATTTCCCGATAACCCGCAAGCTGGCCGGGATCATCCTCGACGATCAGGATTGTGGACTTGCCCTCAACACCCATCGATAACAGTCCTGGAATATAAAATCCGCCCCTCTCACGCCGCTGAGCCCCATCGCACACAACCGAACAGGGTTCACGACAAGGCACACTCTCGGGCGCAAGCCAGAAAGCTGCGGATGCAGGCGTTGAAGGATGCATGTGCAGTCGCAACTCAGACAACTGTGCGAGTGGAGCGCCTCTGAACTTCTCCCCCGAGAAGCGGCCACCTAAGTCTGCACGCTACTGATTAAAGATGCGCAGGGAATACGGGAGGTTGTCCGCCAGCGCGGACACAAAAGGCTCAGGCGTCGCGGCGGCGGCGCTGGTGGGTCGAGGGGATGTTCATGTCTTCGCGGTACTTGGCCACCGTGCGCCGGGTGAGCTGTATGCCCTGGGACTGAAGAACGGCCGCGAGCTGGTCATCGGTCAGCGGGTGGCGCGGGTCTTCGTCTTCAATGAGCTTGCGTACCTTGCGCTTGAGCACGAGCAGCGGCGTGTCCGCGCCCTCGGGGCCGTTCGACCCCTCGGAGAAGAAGAAGCGCAGCTCGATGACACCCTGCGGCGTATGCGCGTACTTGTTGGCCACGGCGCGGCTCACTGTGGAGGGATGCACGCCGATCTCCTCGGCCACTTCCTTGATCATCATGGGCCGCAGCGCCTCGATCCCCTGATCGAGGAACTCCTGCTGGCGGCGCACGATCACCTCACAGGTGCGCAGAATCGTGCTTTTGCGCTGGGCGATGTTGCGCATGAGCTGGAGCGCGGAACGGAACCGCTCCTTGACGTAGTCCTTGACCTCTTTGTCGGTCTCCTGGGAGACGAGCATGCGGCGGTAGCGCTGACTGAGGCGCAGGCTGGGCAGGTCTTCCTCGTTCATGGAGACGACCCACTCGCCGCCGCGCCTGGTAAAGACCACATCGGGCTCAATGAGCCTTGTCTGCTCGCGGTTGTAGATGCGTCCCGGCCGCGGGTCGAGGGTGCGGATGAATTCCACACCCGCGTGGGCCTCCGCAGGCGTCACCT
The DNA here is from genome assembly GCA_035549115.1 of Occallatibacter sp. GTDB lineage: Bacteria > Acidobacteriota > Terriglobia > Terriglobales > Acidobacteriaceae > Telmatobacter. Next base: position 10,601 of record DASZRQ010000080.1, read on the forward strand.
GCGCGGCGCGGGCCAGGTCCTTGACATCGCGCTTCTGCACCATATGCAGATGGCGGTCGACGATCAGCGCGGCCACCTCCATGGCGCGGCGACGCTCTTCAAGTTTCGCCTCGGCTTCGGCGCGGAAACTGCGATGAGCCTCGTCCGCGTCATCCTCGGCGCGGCGCGCATACACCTGCGCGAACTCACTCTGCTGGGCGGCAATCTGAATGAGAAGACACTCACGAAGATCGCGTGCCGCTACGCCGGCCGGATCGAGATGCTGCACGAGGTCCACGGCGCGCTGCACCAGATCGAGAAGCGCGGCCTCTTCCAGTTCCCTGTTCTCAGGAAACTCGCGCAGCGCGTGGGCCAGCTCCTCTGCCGTGGCGGTCAGGTAGCCATCTTCATCCAGGTTCCCAATCATGAACTCGGCGGCATGCTCAAGCTGCGCATCAAGCTTCAAGGCTCCCAGTTGCCACGCCAGATGATCGGAAAGGCTGGTCGGCTGGGAAAGAAAATTCTCAAACGAGGGCCGCTCGCTCTCCTCATACTCCTGCTGTGTGCGGTAGCCGGGGTCGAGATACTCCTGAAAGTAGGAGCCGAAGTCAATTTCATTGAATGGGTCGCTGGATGCCGCCGCAGGCTCCGCGGTACTCGCCTCCAGATGCTCCAGCCGCTCTTCGCGTTCCTGGCGCTCCTGCTGGCCGGCCACCTCATCCAGCATGGGAACCGATTCGTCGATCTCCTCGAGAACGGGATTCTCGACCATCTCGGCATCGATCATCTCCTTCAGCTCGAGCTTGTTGAGCGCCAGCACGCTCACCATCTGCATCAAGCCCGGAGTCAGGACCTGGCGCTGCGCGACCTTGAGATTCAACTTGGGCTGCAGCAACGCCATAACCAAAAACCCTGATTTCCCTAGAAATGTGTTCCAAGTGTAATCGGATGACACAAGGCCAGCGAGCCCGGTGTCTCAACTTCATGCATGGATGTCCCGGTTTGGGCCGTTTGCTCGCCGGTCACCTTTGGCATTGCCGGATGCACAGCCTCTACAACCTTTGCGTAGTTGACCGCGAACCGGGTCCGCTTCACCGACAAACGTGCTGCATCCGCCTCATCCGAGAGAAAATCCTTCCCCTAGATAAAGCCGCCGCACGTCGACGTTGTTGCCCAGCTCATGCGGCGTCCCCGCAAAGAAGATCTTCCCTTCTGCAATGATATATGCCCTGTCGGTCACGCTCAGCGTCTCGCGCACGTTGTGGTCGGTAATTAGAACGCCGATGCCGCTGGCCTTGAGGTCAAAGATAATCTTCTGCAGGTCGAGCACCGCAATGGGGTCGATGCCGCTGAAGGGCTCGTCGAGCAGGATGAAGTTGGGCTGGATGCAGAGGGAGCGGGCGATCTCCACGCGGCGGCGCTCACCGCCGGAGAGCGCGTATCCGCGCGTGGTGCGGATATGGGCCAGGTTGAGCTGGGTGATGAGCCGCTCGGCCCGCATTTTGCGCTCGCGCACGTCGAGAGGCTGGGCCTCCAGCACGGCCAGGATATTTTCCTCGACCGTGAGTTTGCGGAAGACCGAGGGCTCCTGGGGCAGGTAGCTGATGCCGAAGTTGCGGGCCCGCAGATACATGGGCGTGCGGGTAATGTCGGTGGAGTCGACGAGGATGCGGCCGCTCTCCGGCGGGATAAGGCCGACAATCATGTAGAAGCTTGTGGTTTTGCCCGCGCCGTTGGGGCCCAGCAGCCCGACAACTTCGCCACGGGAGATTCTGAGGTCCACTCCGCGGACCACCTGGCGGCCCTTGTAACTCTTGCCGATGCCCTCGGCGATCAGTGTATCCATCGAGCTCACAAAAACGTGCCGGCGCTAACGCGAGCGCCGGGGAACGGTTGTCTCCGCCGAGGTTGCGCGCCCGCCGCCTTCGACATTGACGCTATCATCGCGGCTGTTGAAAATCAAAGCCCCGCCGGTAATGACGCCGCGCTGCGGATCGGTCATCCGCGGCGGCGCGGCGGCCGTGCCGGTGAGGGTGTAGCTGCCGGTCTCGCCGGAGTAGCTGAGCTGCTCGCCGGAGCCGCGCCGGCCCTGTGACTCAATGACGACGTGGCCTCGGGCCGTCATGCGGTCCACCTGAGCCGCGCCGCCGTTGGGCCCGGCATGGTTGCCGGGCGGCAACAGCACAAGCTCCACCTCGCTGGCCCGCGTGGTTGCATCGGGCGTCTCCGCCACCACGCCGCCGGCCGCGCCGCCCCACATCACCGCCTTGCGCTCGGCGTCAGAGTATTTCAGGTCTCCGCCGCGCACGCGGACCACGGAGGGCGCGGATGCATGCGGCTTGCCGGGCGTGTCAGCGGCCCCGTTGCTCAGCATCACCACGCGCACAGGATCGCCGGGGCCAGCGGCATGCGCCGTGAGCGTGCGGCGGTCGCGGTCGAGCACGATGGCTGGCGCGGAGATGGAGTTTGCGCCCTGCCACAGGCGCGCCTGCCCCTGAAATGCTGCCTCGCCGGTGGCCTTGTGCAATTGGGCTTCGGCGGCGACGATGTGTGCCGGGCCCTGGCCGCCGAGCGGCTGGCTCTGGCCCGAGGCAGACTTCGCGCCGAACCAGGTGGCCTTGACGTTGCCATGAGCAAAGGCGTCGCCGGTGGCCTGCGCAACATCAATTTTGGCGGCGGTAAGCTGCAGGCTGCCGTCTTCCACGCGCGGGCTGCCGAACAGATGCAGCCACTGGCCCGCTCCTTCGTACACGGCGCGCTCGGCCATGGCGCGCAGCTCTGCCGGTGCGGCTGCGCCGGGCTTTGCCGCTGGCTGCTGCACGAGCGTCACATTGCCCGTGACGATGGCCGAATCAATCTGTGCGGCGGAGGAACGGCTGCGCGAGCCGTTCTGCGCGGCCATGTGCACATCGAGCCGGTCGCCGGATGTCGTTTGCCGCGTGCCGTCCTGTGCGGTCTGCTCCATGTGCGCGTGGCCCGTGCCGGTCATGGCGGTGAGCGCCGAATTGGCCCCGAAGATGCCCGTCACCTCATCCGCGGCAAAGCGATCCGGTGTAGCCGGCTCCGCGCCGCGCCGGGTTTCGCTGGCCACGGTTACGCCGCCCGTGCCGTGAATCGACGCAAGCTCCATCTGGCCACGGCCTGCATCGTGAAAGTCGAGATCGGCCACGGGCGAATTCCACTGCCGGTGCACATGCGCCGCGCCGGTCTGCTCATCGCTTGCAATAGAAACGCCGCGCTCGAGATGCGCGCGGTGCAACTCGCCCTTTGCGTTGAATTCGAGCTCCGCCGAAGGCGCGGTGCCATGCGTGGTGCGGCCGTTGCTTGCGTCGTCCATGGCAACGCCGCCTTCCAGGTGCCCATGGCTGGGTTGATTGTGCGCATCGAAGAGCAGGGTTGCCGTGGGCGCGGACAGATGATCGCCCGCCGCCGTTGTCAGCGCGAACTGCTTTGCGTCGAGCCGGTCAGCGGAGCCATCGTCGCGAAAGGCGACCTGCGCCTGCGCGGCCTGGGCCGTGCCATCGCGATAGGCAACGGTGGCATCGTTCAGATGGCAGATCTGATCGTCGCGGTCGTACTGGCCGTGCGCCGCCTTCAGCGTGACCAGATCGTTTCCATGCCGGGTCTGCATCTGGACGGCGCGATCGAAGACCAGCGTGCCGTTCTGCGAGTCATAGGTGGCGCCGATGGCGCTGCCCGAGCCCTGCGCAAGCGCGAACTCCAGATACTGCGCGGTCGTGGCAGTGCCGGTCTTCTGGTTGAAGGTGAGGCCGCTGGTCTTGACCTGAATCTCGCCGCTCTTCGCATCTTTCACGGCCGCAGCCAGCGGGCTGTTCTTCGGCATGCCGCCGAGCGCACGGGCCTGCGCCTTGCCCTGCAGCATGCCGGAGGCATCGCCGAGCCGCGAGAGCGTGATCTCAACCGGCCCTGCGGCCTGGGCGATGCCTGCCTTCTGGTCGTACTCGAACTCGTTGCCCTGGATGCGGTCGACGCTGCGGCCATCGGCGCCGTACATCTCGATCGTCACGCTGTGGAGGCGGAAGTGATCGTTCTTGAGCTGCTCGACCCTGGAGGCGGTGATCTTGAAGAGGGCTTTGCCGGCACGGAATTCGGCGTGGGTAAAGCCGTTGGCCTCCTGCTGAATGTCGATGCCGAGGCGCTTGGGCAGGTCGTGGCTAATGAAGCGGTGCTTCCACTTGCCGATGGCAAGAAAGGCGACCAGCACCACCACAAGCAGGCCACCGGCCACCAGCACCAGGGTTCGTATTCGCTCAATGGTGAACCGCACGCGTCAGTTCCCCATGCCGAGCCGGGCCGCCAGCCGCTGGGCCAGGCTCTCGCCCATCTCACTCCACAGCAGGCGCGCCGTTGCGCCGGAGTCCTTCTCCAGCGCCGCGGTCAACTCGACAAGCTGGCGGACATTCTCTTCCACGCGGCGCGCGGCGGCAGCGTCGAGTTCCGTGTCCTCTTCAAGAAAGGGCGCGTCCGAGCCGAAATCGATGCGGATGTGGCCATCCTGCTCGTAAGCGCCGTCGTCAAAGAGCGGGCCATAGCCGGTAACGCGTACCAGGCGCGGCCGGCGCGCCCATTGAGGATCGAGGCCACTCTCGGGAGTTTCGCGCTCCCAGAGGCTCCAGCCGATCTGGAACTCGTAGGCATAGTCATCGTGCAACAATTCGAGAGCATCTTCGACAGCCTCGCGGGGCTCCGCGCCACGCTCGCCGTAGCCATAAACGCGCTGGAAGACCGGCGCTTCGCTCCAACTTACGGGCCACACCGTGACCGCGTACACGCGGGGCTCGCCGCCATGCGCGGCAAAGCCGCCGAGAACGGACACGAGCTTGTCTGCCAGCGCGGCCAGGCGCAGGTTGGGATACCACAGGCTCAGATAAAGCGAATCGGCCATCTCTCGTTATTTTAGACGTTTGGCGGCGGCGTCCGATGCAAAGTAAGGCCGGTCCGCTACACTCGTGCCATGCCGAATCGAGTGGTTCCTGCTGCGGTTTTCTGTGCTTTGGTTTGCATTGCGGGGCTTTCCGCACAAACGCCTGCCGGCGGAGCGCTGCAGTTTGCCGAGCTGGGTGTCTGCAAGCTCGTGAGCGGCCAGCAGATTGAGCATTGCCGGCTGGGCTACCGCACCCTGGGCACACTGAACGCCGAGCGCTCGAATGCGGTGCTGTTCCCCTCTTGGTTCAGCGGAACCTCCGACCAGTTGCGCAGCGCTGTGGGCCCGCAGGGGCTGGTGGACCCGGCAAAGGACTTCGTGATTCTGGTGGATGCCCTGGGCAACGGTGTCTCATCGTCGCCCTCAAACTCTGAGACACAGCACGGACCGGATTTCCCAGCCATCACGATGCAGGACATGGTGAACAGCGAGTACCGGCTTGCGACCGAGACGCTGCACCTGAAGCATCTGCATGCGGTGATGGGCATCTCGATGGGCGGGCAGCAGACCTTCGAGTGGATTGCGGACTATCCGGATTTCATGGATGTGGCGATACCCATGGTGGGTTCTCCGCGGCCGTCGAGTTTTGATGAGCTGATCTACCACGCAGATGCCGATGCGATCCGACGCGATCCGGACTTCCACGGTGGCCGGTACACCACGCCGCCGCCGATGGCGGTGGCCGAGGCGATTCTGCAGATGCAGCTCACCAGTCCGGCAAACTATGTGGCAACGCACCCGCTGGACAAGTTTCCGGGCGAATGGGCGCGGATACGGGACAAAGGCATTCTTCCCTTCGACGCGAACGACTGGCTGGCACAACTGAGCGCGGTCATGGGGCTCGATATTGCGCACGGCGGCAGCATGGAAGAGGCCGCAAAGCGCGTGAAGGCGAAGCTGCTGGTGGTGAACGCGGCGCAGGATCACCTGGTGAATCCCAAGCCGGCGCTGGATTTTGCGGCGCTGGCGGGCGCGAAGACGTTCATCCTGCAGAGCGACTGCGGACACATTTCGACGGCGTGCGAGAGCGCAGCGCTGGGCGAGCAGACGCGCGCTTTTCTGGACGGCAATTAGGCCGTTACGATCTCGCTGAAGTCGGCGATACCGGAGAAGCCGCTGAGCACCTGGCTGATGAGGCCGAGGTTTGCGCTGCGCACGGCTTCGTCGGGGTCGAGGACCATGACCTTGTCAAAAAAGGTGTCGACGGCCGGACGCAGGGTGGCGATGAGGGCAAGGGCCTCAGTGTAGTTGCGCTGGTCGCGGAGTGCGGCAACCTTGGGCGCGAGGGCCGCGGCGGCATCGGCGAGCTGCTTCGCTTCGGGTGCAAGCTTCGCGTTCTTCGGCGAGCCAATGGCGTACTTCTTTTCTTCGGCCTGGCGCAGGATGTTCTTGATGCGCTTGAAGGCGGCGGAGATGGCGGCAAAGTCGGCGGATTCGCGGGCGGCGGTGAGAGCCTCGGCGCGGGCGATGGCGTCGCGGACGTCGTCGGCTCCGGCAGCGAGGACAGCGTTGACTACGTCGTAGGCGAAGTTGCGGACATCTTTGAGGTAGAAGTGCAGGCGCTCACGGAGGAAGGCCGAGACTGCCACTAGCGTTTTGTCAGTATCTGGGTCTCTCATCAGGGATCGAGTGATGAGTCCATCCTTATGCACTGCGCCGGTATACGCCTCCAGTACATCCCTCAGTGTCAACGGCAACTCTGACTCAGCGAGAATCTTCACAATCGCATTCGCGGCACGCCGCAATGCGAATGGGTCTTTCGAACCTGTAGGTTCGAGGCCTATACCGAACATCGAGACGATGGTCTGAATACGATCAGCGAGGCCGAGCAACTGGCCCTCGACGGAGACGGGAATATCGTCCTCAATGGATGCTGGTGTGTACTGCTCGTAGATGGCGAGGGCGACGTGCTCGCCGAGACCCTGGGCGCGGGCATAGAGACCGCCGATGATGCCCTGGAGCTCCGTGAATTCCTTCACGAGCTCGGCTGTGAGGTCGGTCTTGGCAAGTTCGGCGGCTTTAAGAAGTGCACCGTAATTGAACGTGGCTCCGCCAGATCTGGCTTTCAAAGCAAGTCTATCGGCTGCGACCTGATTCTGCTCGGTCTTCCAGTGGTAGCTGCCGAGGTCCTTCTGGAAGGTGACATTTTTGAGGCTTTCGATGCGCTCCGTCAGTGGCGTCTTCTGGTCGAAGTCCCAGAAGAACTGGGCGTCCTTGAAGCGGGAGATCAGGACGCGCTCGTTGCCGTGGCGGATGATGGCCTCGCCTTCGGCATCGGTGGCGGTGTTGAGCACGGCGAGGAAGTGGGGCGCGAGCTTGCCGTTGGCGTCTTCGACGGCGAAGTATTTCTGGTGGTCGCGCATGACGGTGACGAGGACTTCCTCGGGCAGGGAGAGGAAGGCGGGGTCGAAGTTGCCGAGGATGACCGAGGGCCACTCGGTGAGGTGGAGGACGGTGTCGACGAGGGGCTCGTCCTCGCGCCAGCGCGCGCCAGCGACGGTACGGGTAGCCTTGTCGAGGGCCTTGCGAATCTTTTCTTTTCTCTCGGCCGCGTCAACGAGCACAGAGGCTGCACGCAGTGCCTCTACATACGCGGCGGGAGAGGTCAAACCCACGGAGTGGTCCCCGTGCAGAACGCGGTGGCCGCGGCTGGCGTTGCCGGCGGCGATGCCTGCGATTTCGAGCGGGACGATGGCGGAGTCGAGCAGCGCGACGACCCAGCGGACGGGGCGGACGAAGCGCTCGGGCTTGCCTTCGCGCCAGTACATGTTCTTGGCCCAGTAGAGGGCGAGGACTTCCCTGGGCAGATCGGAGACGAGCACCTGCGGTGCGGCGACGCCTTCGCGCTTGACGGTTGCGCCCACATATTCGCCCTTGGGCGTGGTGACTTTTTCGAGCATGGAGATGGCGACGCCGGCCTTTTTGGCGAAGGCTTCGGCGGCGGGCGTGGGCGCGCCGTCTTTGAAGGCGACTTTCCACGAGGGGCCGGTCATCTGCTCTTCGATGTCGGCCTGGCAGGCGAGCACGCCCTCGACGAGGACGGCGAGGCGGCGAGGCGTGGAGAAGGTGGTGAGCTTTGCCGTGGGCTCAAGCAGGCGCTCGCGGGTGAGCAGCTCGTGGACGCGGCGGCCGAGCTCCGCCTCGGCGGAGGCGATCATGCGGGCCGGGATTTCGTCCATTCCGATTTCGAGTAGAAAGTCTGCCATTGATGCTTTCTCAAAACGCAGGGGCTCAAGCCCTCTGCTTATTTGCGGTCTTCGGCACGACTGAAGCCGTGCCCTGACACAAAACTCATTGCGATAAAACTTCGCGGTACGTTCGGCCTGTTCTTCAGGCAGTCAAAGTGTTATGCAGCCTGCTGAATGGCCCAGGCTTTGGCAACGCCGACGGCGAGGGCGCGGATGCGGCCGATGACGCCGACGCGCTCCGTGACGCTGATGGCGCCGCGGGCATCGAGGACGTTGAAGAGGTTGGAGCATTTCAACGCAAGCTCGTAGGTGGGCAGCAGCGGGAAGCGCTTTTTCTCGGCGGCCGTGGCGGTGTCGCTGGCGAGCAGCGTGCCGGCGGCGCCGAGCAGGGCTTTGGCTTCCGCCTCGTAGCGGTTGAAGTGCTCCCAGAGGCTGGGCACGTCGGCGGTCTCGAAGTTATAGACCGAGAACTGCAGCTCTTCAGCCAGTCTCACCTCACCATAGGTCACTTCTGCGCCGGTCTCGGGGTCGCGCGCCCAGACGATGTCGTAGATCGAGTCCACGTCCTGGAGGAAGGCGGCGATGCGCTCCAGGCCATATGTCAATTCGGCGCAGATGGGATCGAGGTCGAGGCCGCCGCACTGCTGGAAGTAAGTGAACTGGGTGATCTCCAGACCATCGAGCATGACCTGCCAGCCCACGCCCCATGCGCCGCCGGCGGGCCACTCCCAGTTGTCTTCCTCGAACTTGAGGTCGTGCTTCTTGAGGTCGATGCCCATGGCCTCGAGGGATTCGAGGTAAAGCTCCTGCACGTTCGCCGGCGGCGGCTTGAGGATGAGCTGGAACTGGGTGTGCTTGAAGAGGCGGTTCGGGTTCTCGCCGTAGCGGCCGTCGGCGGGGCGGCGCGAGGGCTGCGCATAGCCCACGCGATAGGGTTTGGGGCCGAGGACGCGGAGAAAGGTTTCCGGAGCCATGGTGCCCGCGCCAACTTCGACATCGTAGGGCTGCTGGAGGACGCAGCCGCGCGCGGCCCAGAAGCTTTGCAGGCGGAAAAGCAGCTCTTGAAAAGTCAGCGGCGTGGATTTTGCAGAGGGTGCGGCTGAAGACACAGGCAAGTCTCTCTTTGCAGAACTGACCCCATCTTATCAGCCAGCGTGGAAATTATCGGCAAAGCGGGCAAGGGTTTCCGCGGTGCGTAACTTCTTCTCTATGTGGCGCTCAAGAGATTGCAGCGTGAAGCGCCGGAGGTCGAGGGCTTGACAGGCAGGCCAAGGCTCGGCGGCGAAGGCGGAGACGGGCGCGCGCAGCATGCGCAGGGCGAGACGCCAGGAGTCGAGGTCGCTGGAGCTGGCGGTGCGATGGACGGCGCAGAAGAGGCCGTCGCTCCAGGGATGGAAGCCCACCTCTCCGGCGTGCAGGGACTCACCGCAGGCGGTGCAATGAGCGAGATCGGGCAGCAGGCCCATGAGGCGCGTCATCCAGAGCAGAAAATACGTGAGCGGCATCCAGGGCTGCTCGACGGTGGTGACTTCAAGGACGGAGACGAGCAGGCGGTAGACGGCATCCTGCGGGTCGCGCTCGGGCAGGACCTGATCCAGCAGCTCCGCATAGAAGCTGAGCACGGCCATGCGCGCGGGGTCGACGGGCGCGGAGAGCGGCGACCGGATGATCTCAAGCTGATCGAGGCGGACAAGTTCCTGGCGGGGGCGCTCGGCGAAGAATGCGCGGGCGAGGGTCATAGGCTCGAGCGCGCCGCCAAAGCGCTTGCGGCTTTTGAGGGCGGACTTGGCGGTGCCCTTGAGGCGACCGTAGTCGCGGGTGAAGACGCTGACGATAAGGTCGGCCTCATGCACCGGCCAGGTGCGCAGAACCACGGCTTCCGATGAGAGGACGATGGCCATCAGGTTCCATCATCGCACCGGCGCGCACCTCAATACTGCTTGACGAGCACGAGGCTCCAGGGCGCGATGGGCCGGTGCAGAGTGAGCGTGCCAGCGCTGTCCGTGAGGACGATCTCTTTTTGCGTGGCCCAGGCGGCCTGGCGCAGCAGGCGCGTCTGCTCGCGGGTGGGCGGATCGGGCTTGCCCATGCTCTCCCAGAAGGCAACGGCGTCGCCGTGATGGCGGTCGAGGGTTTCGATGAGGAAGGGCATATCCGGCGGCAAGCCGCGCAGGCGCAGGTCGAGGTCACGGGCGCTGCCGCTGGCGTCGAGCGCGTCGGCCTGCTCCAGCGTATCGGTGAGCGGAATCGTGATCTTTTCCTCGGGCGGGTAGTTGTACGCCAGCGCGATGATTTTGCCAGTGGCCTTGTCGCGGGTGACGATAGCGCCATCGGTGCGCTGCAGCAGCTCATCGCCCAACTCGTTGAGGAAGCGGTAGGCATGGAAGGCGGGCTTCACGATCTCCTGATAGTTGATGAGGCCGAAGCTGCCGTGAAAGATGGAGTCGGTCTTGCGGTTTTCCTCGAAGACATCGGTAAAGACCCAGTAAGAGAGCGAGTCAACGTAGCCAATGGAGTCGAGATTGGTCTTGGCGATGAAGGCTGCGGCGGCGAGCGAGTCGTGCGTATGGTCGGTGGGCGAAGGACTTGAATTCCACTCCGTGAGCTGAATCTCCGCGTGCGGATACGGGCTAGCGTCGATCATCTCGCGAAGCATGCGCAGGTCGTCGCGGGTTGAATTCACGCTGCGGCGGAAGTGGCCGCCGTTGGGCAGCTTTGGGTCGTCGATGGTGAAGTCCTGCGGATACGGATGCGTGGAGACGAAGTCGACAGGCAGGTTGTTGGCCTTGCAGTAGGCAAGGAAGTCCTCGATCCAGATGGGACGCCAGGGAATGGACTGGGGATCGTAGGGCTTGCCGGAGGCAATGGCAGCCTTGACGGCCTTTTCGTCAAGATCGAAGTTGCTGGTGGTGGGACCGCCAATGCGCAGCTCGGGGTCGACCTGTTTGAGAGTAAGCGCAGTGATCTTGTAGAGCTCGAAGTACTGCTTCTGCGTGCCGTTTTTGAAGAAGCCGTCGAGGTTAGGCTCGTTCCATACCTCGAAGTACCACTTGCGCACCTCGTCGATGCCGTAGCGTGCGATGCAGTGCTCGGCAAAAGCGCGCACCAGAGCAGCCCACTTGTTGTAGTCCTTGGGCGGCGAGCCATTGGCGTGCCACCAGAAGGTGGTGTCTTTGACGGTGGCCATCTCGCTGGGCGAGAAGCTCAGCTCGACGAAGGGCCGCGCGCCGGCCTCGAGCATGCGGTCGAAGAGATCGTCGACGTACTGGAAGTTGTAGACCGGGTTGCCGTGCTCGTCTTCGCGGTAGACGAACATGTCATCGTGGAAGATGCCGTGGAAGCGCACGTACTGGAAGCCGTCGTAGCGGACGGCGGTGCGCAGCTCCTCCTGCCAGGTGGCGCGCAGGCCCTCATTGGCGCGGCCCGCGCCGACGACCTTGCTCCAGTAGTGCACGAGCGGCGTGCCGGGCGCATTGGCCTCAACGGAGAGGCTGATGGCGGTGTCGGCCGCGGAGTCAGCGGGCTTGTCCGCAGCGGTCGCGGCGACAGGCAGAGCGGCGAGCAGCGCGGCGCTCGCAGACAGAAGCAGAGTTTTGGGGACGTTCATGGCTCCGAGCCAATGTAGTGAGGAGGACCCGGAATGTCAATTGACGCACGAACGCCCGCCGGGCCAGAGGTCGGGCGGGCGCTGCGGGAAAACCGAAGGCAGGTTTAGCGGCCGTAGTGCGTGGCGTTCTTCTCCGTGAAGTGGGCCCACTTCTCCGGCAGGTCATCCTGCGCGAAGATGGCCGACACGGGGCATGCGGGAACGCAGGCGCCGCAGTCGATGCACTCGACCGGATCGATGAAGAGCTGATCGGCCTCGGCGTTGCCGGCCTCGTCCTTCTTGGGGTGAATGCAATCGACCGGGCACGCGTCTACACAGGCGGTGTCCTTGGTGCCGATACAGGGTTCTGCGATTACATAAGCCATCTGTGATCTCTCCAGCGAGCTAACTTCTCGACGCTGATAGTAGCACACGGAGGCAACGTTCCATGAAGGCCCCCAACGCGGAGTTTTGCGATGCGGGAATCAGGAGAGACATGGCAAAAATGCGGACCAATGTGGTCCGAAATGCTTCAGGATTTTGCGGCGCGCTGGGCCTCGCGCTGCGCGGCCCACTCCGCGGCGCTGGGAATGGGCGCGAGGTCGCGGCCGGCGAACATGTCCGCGAAGAGATGCACCATCTCGTCGTGAATGCGGCCGTTGGAGGCGAGGATTTCCTCGCTGGCGATGCGGTAGTGATGGCCGGCGAAATCGGTGACGCGGCCTCCGGCCTCTTCCACGAGCAGAATGCCTGCGGCGGTGTCCCACGGGTTCAGGTTGAACTCCCAGAAGGCCTCCATGCGGCCGGCGGCGACGTAGGCGAGATCGAGGGCGGCGGAGCCGGCGCGGCGCACGCCGTGGGAGCGCAGAGTGAACTCCTGATAGAAGTGGATGTTGGGGCTGGAGTGGCGCTTGCGGCTGGGAAAGCCGGTGGCGACGAGAGACTCGGCCAGCTCCGCGGCGGGCGAAACGCGCATGGGCCGGGCGTTGAGCCATGCGCCCTTGCCGCGTTCGGCGGCAAAGAGCTCGTTGCGGAGCGGATCGTAGATGACGCCGGCGACGAGTATGCCGTCCTGCCCCGGAGCGAGGCCGGGCGCAAGCTGCTCCGGGCTGCGCTGCTCAAGACCCATGGAGACGCAGAACTGCGGGAAGCCGTGGGCGAAGTTGGTGGTGCCGTCGAGCGGGTCGATGTACCAGCGGAACTCGGCGTCGAGGCGGTCGCGGGTGCCCTCTTCACCGAAGATGCCGTGCTCCGGGAAGGCCGCGCTGAGGCGCTCGCGGATGAGCTTCTCGCTGGTGCGGTCGGCGACGGTGACCAGATCGACATCGCCCTTGTACTCGGTCTCGACGCCCCTGGCGAAGAACTCGGCGATGCACGCGCCGGCCTCGCGGGCGATGGGCTCAACCTGCGGAATCCAGGTGAATGCTGGCTGGGCGTCAGGTACGGTCACTGGGCAGCCTCAACGCGGGGTGCGCGCGGGGCGCGGCGGCGGCCAGCCTCGGTGATGGTCTGAATCTGATGCTTGTAGATGAAGAGATTCGGCTTGCCCTCGCGGGTGAGGCGCAGCATGCCGTCGTCGAAGTACTCGATCCAGCCGCGCACGGTTTCGCCGCCGCGCAGCTTGACGGTGACGATGATCTGCCGGTCCGAGAGCGAACGGAGATAGAGCGCTTCCTGGCCGGTTTCGCCGGGCGGAGGCGTCTTGGAGCGAGGACGCGAGGAGATGGGCGGAGTCATGATGCCATTTTAGATGCGGGAGCGGAGGACAGGGATCGAATCGTAGTTCACAGATCGTAGTTCACAATTCGTAGTTCTCAGTTTGTGGCGCGGGGGCTGACTTATGGGATCAGGTCTCTCACCCGACTTGCACGTCGCACAGGGACACAGGGAATGCGTTGTTTTCAACGCGGGTTGGAGGCGGCTGCATCTGGCGCTGAGGAAGGGTTTATGGCCGGCGCGCTCACGGGAACACAGGGAATATGCGGCTGCGCGGGTGAGGTTTCTGGATTTCTTTTCCACGATGCGGCTCCTCAAAGGCGATGTGCGGGCGGCACAAAGAGAAAGGCGGCGCGCCGGAGGGCCGGTGTCGCCGCCCGTTTTTTGCTGACTTTCTTATTGTGCTCTTTCTGCAGAAATACTCTGCAAAATCGAACTCAAAATTCGTTGCTGCAAGGGATGGGGGATCAATGAGTTAGAGGATCAGGGAAATTTAGTTTCGGATTGGGGGCTTGACAGTGTTGTTTACGAAGGTGGGAGCGGGCTGCCGCAGATTGCCAGAAAGACCCGCTCATCGCGATGAGACTGCGATGAACGGGGCACAGCTTCGGCATACGTTATGAGCCGATCAGTCTTCGGATTTGGGTTTGGCGGGTTCGTCAGCGTAGTAGCCGGTGCGGTAGCGGATGTTGAAAGCGTCTGGAGCGGCACGGGGGATGGTGACGCGGAGGCGATGGAAGACCCTTCCGGGTTCCTGATTTTTTGGATAATAGCCCAGCAGATATTGGGTGCGCAGGTCGTCGCTGACTTTGGCGAAGGCCTTGTCGAGGCCGCCCTCCTCGGCGTAGAAGCTTTTGCCGCCGGTCTGCTCGGCGAGGGTGATGAGGGCGTGCTCGCCGCCGGTGTCGCGGCCGGCGCTGGCGGCGATGGGCACGTCGATGATGGAGTAGATCATGACCTCGTTGCGGAGGGCCTGCTCGAGAGCCTGCTCGTAGGTGGTGCTGTCCACGGTATCGCCGCCGTCGGAGACGAGGACAAGGACCTTGCGGCCATCCTTTTTGCCGAGGCGCTGGGAGCCGAGGTAGATGGTGTCGTAGAGGGCGGTGGCTTCCCCGCCCCGCAGCGAGGCGAGGCCGTGGTCGAGCTGGCTCTCCTTGTTGGTGAAGGGCGTGACCTCGCGGACGAAGGTGGAGAACTCGAAGAGGCTCATCTGGTCCTGCGGGCGGAGCAGGGCGTGGATGAATTTGCGCGAAGCGTCGGCGATGAGGGCGCGGTCCTTGTAGACCGAGCCGGAGGTATCGACGGCGAGGACGAGGTTGAGAGGCAGCTCGGACTGGCGCTCGAAGAGGGCGATCTGCTGCGGGCGATTGTCTTCGCTGATGGCGAAGTCGTCTTTGGTGAGGCCGCCGACGAGAGCGCCGTTGGCGTCGGTGACGTTGACGAAGACGTTGACCAGCTTGACGTCGACGCGGATGGTGACGCCGGAGTCCTGCTGCGTGCAAAGACGGGGCGTGAAGACGGAGAGCGCAACGAGGGCGAGAAGTACGGCGGCGAAGCGCAGCGCGCGGCTAGGAGGCATCGGAGTCGACTCCAATGCCGGCGGGAAAGGGCTCGCCCGCGGCCCAGACTGCGCCGTCGGCGAAGGTCTCCTTCTTCCAGATGGGCACGGTCTGCTTGAGGGTGTCGATGAGCCAGCGGCTGGCCTCGTAAGCCTGGGCGCGGTGGGCGCTGGCGACGACGATGAGGACGCTGGTTTCCCCGATGAGCAGGCGGCCGAGGCGATGAACGAGAGTGACGTGGCGGACGCCGAATTTTTCGATGGCCTGCTGAGCGAGTGCCGCGATTTGCCTTGCGGCCATGTCCTCGTAGGCTTCGTAGTCGAGGTGCAGCGTGGCGCGGCCGCGGGAGTGGTTGCGCACAATGCCGTCGAAGACGACGAGAGCGCCGTCCTCCGGGTGTTTGGCGGCGGAGACGAGGGCGGGGGCGTCGATAGGATCGCGGGTGAGGTACGTGACGGCATCGGGCGCGCCGCCGGAGACGGGCGGCAGGAGGGCGATTTCATCGCCATCGCAGAGGAGCTGGCCGGCGGGAGCGTAAGCGGCGTTGACGCCAACGGCGATGCCCTGGAGGGGCGTGGAGGGATGGGCGCGCACCACCTCCGCAAGCAGGCTGGCAACGGTTGCGCCCTCGGGCAGCGCGAGCATGGAGGGCTCCGCGCCGAGCGCATCCTTGAGGACGCCAAAGGCCAGCACACGCACCTGGATCATAGGAGAAAGCATACCGCGCACAGGGGTTAGACGTTGATAGATGGCAGAGAGCAGGGGGCAGAGAGCAGGGATCAGGGAATAGGGATCAGGGAATAGGGAATAGAGAATAGGGAATAGAGAAAAGGCCGGCGGGTTGGCCGGCCTTTGCTGCGGATGGGGAGGGCTGCTGTTTTATGCGGCGGCGATGGCGGAGTGCCCGGCCTCGAACCCGTGCGCTGCCGGACCGGGTTTGACCAGCGGCAGGGCGACGGCGAGCACATCCTCAACGTGCTTGGCGTAGTGAATCTCGACGCCTTTGGTCATCTCGGGCGTGAGGTCTTCCTCGACATCCTGACGGTTGTCGGCGGGCAGGATCACGGTGGTGATGCCGGCCCGGCGCGCGGCCAGGAACTTCTCCTTGATGCCGCCCACGGGGAGCACATTGCCGCTGAGCGTGACCTCGCCGGTCATGGCCGTGAGCGGGCGGACGGGCGTATCCGTGAGCAGCGAGGCCAGGACCGTGGTCATGGTGACGCCGGCCGAGGGGCCATCCTTGGGGATGGCGCCCGCGGGCACGTGGATGTGCAGGTCGAGGTCGCGGTTGAACTCCTCGCCCAGGCCGAGGCGCTGATAGTTGGAGCGCACCCAGGTGAGCGCGGCCTGCATGGACTCTTGCATGACCTCGCCGATCTGACCGGTCATCTTGAAGCCGCCGCTGCCCTTCATCTTGTTGGCCTCGATGAAGAGGATGTCGCCGCCGGCGGGTGTCCAGGCCAGGCCGACCGCGACGCCGGGACGCTTGACGCGCTCCTCGACCTCGGTGTCCACGCGGACCTGAATCTGGCCGAGGAACTCCTTGAGTATCTCTTTCGTGACGGTGAGTTTTTCCGTCTTGCCCTCGACGACGCGGCGTGCCTGCTTGCGGCAGACGGTGCCGATGACCTGCTCGAGTTTGCGCACGCCGGCTTCGCGGGTGTAGTGGCGCACGAGGTGGCGGATGGCCTCCTCGGGGAACTCGATCTGCTCCGCAGTGATGCCGTTGGCCTTGACCTGGCGCGGGATGAGGTAGCGGTTGGCGATGTGCACCTTCTCCTCTTCGCTGTAGCCCTGCAGCGGGATGATCTCCATGCGGTCCAGCAGCGGAGCCGGAATGGGGTCCAGCATGTTGGCGGTGCAGATGAAGAGCACCTTGGACAAGTCGAACGGCACGTCGAGATAGTTGTCGCGGAACGTGTTGTTCTGCTCCGGGTCGAGTGTTTCGAGCAGGGCCGAGGCCGGATCGCCGCGGAAGTCGCGGCCGAGTTTGTCGATCTCGTCGAGCATGATCACGGGGTCGTTGGTTTCCGCCCGGCGGATGCTCTGGATGATCTGGCCCGGCAGGGCTCCGATGTAGGTGCGGCGATGGCCACGAATCTCGGCCTCGTCGTGCATGCCGCCGAGCGAGACGCGCTGGAACTTGCGGCCCAGGGCGCGCGCGATGGAGCGGCCGAGCGAGGTTTTGCCCACGCCGGGAGGTCCGACGAAGCAGAGGATGGGGCCTTTCATGTCGGGCTTGAGCTCGCGCACGGAGAGGTAGTCGAGGATGCGGTCCTTGACCTTCTTCAGCTCGTAGTGGTCCTCGTCGAGAATCTCCTTGGCCTTGGCGATGTCGACCTTTTCGCCGGAGCTTTTGGCCCAGGGCAGCACGGCCAGCCACTCGATGTAGTTGCGGGTAAGCGAGTAGTCGGCGGCCATGGGCGACATGCGGCCGAGGCGGTTGAGCTCCTTCATCGCCTCTTTCTTCACGTCCTCGGGCATGCCGGCGGCGTCGATCCTGGCGCGCAGGTCGTCGATCTCGCGCTGGCCTTCGTCCTGCTCGCCGAGCTCCTTCTGGATGGCCTTCAACTGCTCGCGGAGATAGTAGTCACGCTGCGACTGCTGGACCTGATCCTGCACCTCGCTCTGAATCTTGGAGCGAAGCTGCTGGACCTCGATCTCCTTGGCCAGATGCTTGTTGAGCTGGTCAAGCCGGTCGAGGATGGCCGGAGCTTCGAGGAGCTTCTGCTTGTCGCCGGTGGTGAGGAACGGCAGCGAGGAGGCGACGAAGTCGACGAGGCGGCCGGAGTCCTCGATGTTGGCGGCGATGGTGCGCAGCTCATCGGAGAGGGTGGGCGACTCGGAGACGATCTGCTGGAACTGGTCGACGACATTGCGCTCCAGGGCCTCGACGTTCGAGGTCTCGCCAGGCTGGACATCGTCGAGGGGCTCAATTTCGGCGACCATGAAGGGCTCGGTCTGCACGTAACGGAGCACACGGACACGCTCGACGCCTTCCGTGAAGACGAAGCGGCTCTGGTTGGGCATGCGGACGATCTTGTGGACCGTGGCCAGGGTGCCGACGGCGTGCATGTCGGTGGGGGAGGGGGTGTCAAGCCGGGGATCGAGCTGGGCCGCCACAACGATGGACCGCTCCTCGCCCAGAGACTCAATGAGCTGAATGGAGCTTTCGCGGCCAACCGTAAGGGGCAGAACAGCATGCGGGAACAGGACGGTATCGCGGACGGGCAGGACGGCAATCCTGCGGGGTCCGGAGGGATTCGATGGGGGAAGGATAGTCGGCTGGTTTGACATTGAGTGTCCTTTTATCAACTTTCCTACATTAGACCACGCAGAAACATAAAGGTTGCAAAAATCCGCCGGTTGCCGCTCCGCGCCAAGGCTGCTGCTGCTGCAAGCTGGTACGGGATTTGGCTGGTGTCTGTTCCGCCGGGAAAAACCCTTAGCGCCCAGGCACGCCGAATGTATCGGCTGCCGCGGGCGCAGAATCAGGGCAACGCAGTGAGGGAATGGAGCGGGTGCAGGTTTGGGAAGGCCGCGCGGCCGGAATGCCTATCGGGGTCAGTGCGACCCGGTTGTGCCAGCTTCCTGCTTAATGGCCAGCTCAATGCGCTCCCAGAGATCTTCTCCGGGGGGATCAACAGGCAGAAGCTGCCTGGCGACATCGGCGATGGTCTGCAGATCGGCCAGCAGGGCCCGGCAGGTGGGACAGCTTTGGATGTGCGGGTGAGCGGTAAGGTCTTCGCCGGAACCGATCATATCCGCCATCCGGGCCTGAAACTCATGGCAGGTCATGTTCTCGCGATCCCCGGTCATCGCGGCTCCCCCTGATAAAGCGGAGTGCGCAGGGCATCCCGCAGTTTCAGCCGTGCCTTGTGCAACTGGGACTTGCTATTGCCGATCGAACAGTCCAGCATGGCTGCAATTTCATTATGCTCGTAGCCCTCCACATCGTGGAGGATGAAGATGAGGCGGTAACCGGCTGGTAAATCGCTTATGGCGCGCTCCAGAGCGAGTCTGTCGATGGAGCCGGTGAGGGCCAGATCGGGGGCTCCGAAGCTGCGGCCGGGTCCGTCGTCGTGGGTTGGCTCCATGGCCTCGTCGAGGGAGGTAACGGGCAGACCTTTCTTGCGCAGATGCATCAGAACGACATTGATGGCCAGACGATGCAGCCACGTGGAAAAGGCCGAGTCGCCGCGAAAGGTGGCGATTTTGCGATGGAGCTGAAGAAATGCTTCCTGGGTCAGGTCCTCGGCCTCCGTGGGGTTGCTCACCATACGGAGACAGAGGGAATAGATACGGCGTTTATGCAGCGCGTAGAGCTGGGCAAAGGCATGATGATCCCCAGCCTGGGCACGCGTCAAAACCTCTGCGTCAGCCTGGGGAGCAGGCGAAGCATGAGGACGCGCAGAAACTTCCGCGGCAGCGGACTGCACAACGGAGGGGGAGAGAGTGTCCTGCTTTTCGGTATTCGTTCGGGGCATGCGTAACCTTCCGGAGGATTTGCCCGCCGCAGCCAGCCGGGTCTTGCTGCGCCGCCCCTGATTCCTCGTTAGTATAAGGTGCAGCGCGGGTGTGGGCAGGGATTCGGCACGGGCTGAACTGAGCGAAACCATAGCAATACCGATTTAGATGCAAAGGTTTGGCGCAACGTACACCTGGGTCGCAGCAATCTTCAGGAGATGTGATTTTGAGGGCATGGAAGGCGGGCGACCCCGGCACACGGCGAAAACTGCGGATTCTGCTGGCCGGAGTGTTCCTTCTGGCCTGCGCCGCATCTCCCCGCCTCTGGTGCCAGGCCCCGGATGCGGGGCAGTCTCCCGATACCGCCGATGTGGATGAAGCCGCCCCGGCGAGCAGCCTGGAAGGGTTTGCCGGACTGGTGGTGCGGCGGATCGACTTTGAAGGCGTGAACGCGGACCGGGTGCAGGCACTGCGCGGCCGGCTGGCGGTGAAAGCAGGCGAGCCACTGACCAGCACGGTGCTGACACGCAGCCTGCGAACGGTCTACGGATCGGGACTCTTCGAGACAGTCGATGCGCAAGCGCAGCGCGAGGGCGACGGCGTGGCGCTGACTTTTGCGGGCACGGCGCGGACGTTTGTCGGCGTGGTGAGCGTGTACGGGGCGCGGGGCGCGACGATCAACACCCAACTGCAGCGGGCCAGCCGGCTGCAGGCAGGCACGCGGTTTACGCCTCCGATGATCGACCAGGCCGTGGAGCGCATGAAGCAGGTACTGGCGGACAACGGCTACCACGAGCCGGTCATTGCCCACACGCTGACGCCGCATCCGCAGGATCAGCTCGTGGATATCGCGTTTCAGGTAACCTCCGGACCGCAGGCCAGGGTGGGCGATGTGCAGGTGTCGGGCGATCCGGGGATGAGCGCGGCGGCCTTCCGGCGCTATGCGCGGCTGCATGCCGGGGC
>DASZRQ010000081.1:0-9711 GCA_035549115.1 Occallatibacter sp.
TCGTCCCACGTCGCCGGCGGCTTCAGACCGTGCTCCGCAAACACATCGTTGCGGTAGACAAGGCACTCCGGTCCGTCGTGCCACGGCAGTGCAGACAGCCTTTCGTCCAACACCAGCGGCCTGCGCAGGGAACTCGCCCAACCCTCCGGCCACTCCGCCAGCGGCGCGCGTGCGTGCCACGCATGCAGGTCCTCGAGCGCCCCGCTCTCCATGCCCTCCGCAAGCCAGTCCGTCACCAGCAGAGCCAGGTCGAACCGCCCGTCGCGCAGCCCGCCCTCCGCCAGCGCCGCGCGGTGCAGTTCGTGAATCCCTATCGCGACCAGCTCCACGCGCACGCCCGCATGCGTCGCCTCGAACAGGCGTGCCTCTTCGCCCAGGGCATGTTCAAAGTCGGCATAGTTGCGGAGAGCGATGCGGAGGGTCGTCATGGAAGGAGCAGCATGCATGGAAATCGTTTCCGCCGCAGCCGCAGTATACCGTGCCGATCGACGATACTGGTGTGCGGAGGAAGTTACCGTGTCTCTGCTCCACGAAGACCGCTTGTTTCCCGCCGACGAAACCACCCGCGCCATTGCCCGCCGTCTCTATCGGCAGATTCAGGCCCTGCCCATCGTCAGCCCCCACGGCCACACCCAGGCCGCGTGGTTCGCGCGCGACGAGGCATTCCCCGATCCCGTGGCCCTCTTCGTCCAGCCCGACCATTACATCTTCCGCATGCTCTACAGCCAGGGCATCACCCTCGATCAGCTCGAAATCGGCAAGGCGCCCATCGCCGAGCCGCGCAAAGTCTGGCAGCTCTTCGCCGCCAACTACCACCTCTTCCGCGGCACGCCCTCGCGCCTCTGGCTCGACTTCGCCTTCCAGGAACTCTTCGGTCTCACCGAGCGCCTCTCCGCGCACACCGCCGATCTCTACTACGACACCATCGCCGCAAAGCTCGCCGAGCCCGGCTTCCGCCCCCGCGCCCTCTACGAGCGCTTCAACATCGAGGTCCTGGCCACCACCGACTCGCCCCTCGACACCCTCGAAGAGCACGCCACCATTCGCGCCTCTGGCTGGAAGGGAAGAATCCTGCCCACCTTCCGCCCCGATCCTGTCGTCGATCCCGCCTTCGCCGGCTTTGCGGACAACGTTGCCAAGCTCGGCGCCATCGCTGGCGAAGACACCGCGACCTGGCACGGCTATCTCAAGGCTCTCGCCGCGCGCCGCGCCTTCTTCAAGACCCTCGGAGCCACCGCCACTGACCACGGCCACCCCACTGCGCAAACCGCCGATCTCTCTACTGCCGAAGCCGAGTGGCTCTTCGGTAAAGTCCTCTCCGGAGAAGCCGGCCTCCCGCAGCAGGAACAGTTCCGCGCGCAGATGCTCACCGAGATGGCCCGCATGAGCCTCGACGACGGCCTCGTCATGCAGATTCATCCCGGCGCGGTACGCAACCACAACGCGCAACTCTACGCGCACTACGGCCGCGACATGGGCGCGGATATTCCCGCCCCCACCGGCTACGTCGAAGCCCTGCGCCCACTGCTCAATCGCTTCGGCAACGAGGCGGGCCTCACCATCATCCTCTTCACCCTCGACGAAACCAGCTACAGCCGCGAGCTCGCCCCCCTCGCCGGGCACTATCCCTGCCTGCGCCTCGGCCCGCCCTGGTGGTTTCACGACAGCCCCGAAGGCATGCGCCGCTTCCGCGAGCTCGCCACGGAGACCGCCGGCTTCTACAACACCGTCGGCTTCAACGACGACACCCGCGCCTTCCTCTCGATTCCGGCCCGGCACGATGTCGCGCGCAGAATGGACGCCGGTTTTCTCGCCCGCCTCGTCGCCGAGCACCGCATCGGTGAAGACGAAGCCGCCGACCTTGCGCAGGAGCTCACCGTCGGCCTCGTCCGCCGCGCCTACAGGCTCGCCTGAGGCGTGCGTCCGCAAGCCTGTCAAGCCCTCCGCGGCGAGCGTTGCGGCTATGTCGTTGAATTTTCAGCGTAAAATCGGCTGCGCAGGATTGCATAGAATTTCATGCGTTTCGTGCACAATGGTCTTGAGCGTGGAGATGCGCGCAAAATTTGAGAGAGGAGAGGAGCATACCCCCTCCCCCCCTGCAGTTTGCTTTTTCTTCGCCTTTGTGGCGAGAAGGGCCAAATTGCCCGTTCTTAGCTCGCCCGGAACTTCGCGATCACTTCCAGATACGCCTTCGCCGTCTCGGTAATCGTCTCCGGATGTCCCGCATCGATCGCCGCAAGATTCACCAGGTCGCTGCCCACGCCCAGCGCCCGCGCGCCGGCCTTCAGAAAGCCGTCCGCCGTCTGCAGCGTCACGCCGCCCGTCGGAATCAGCCGGAAGTGCGGAAACGGCGCCAGCAGCGCTTTCAGATAGCTGGCTCCGCCCATCGCCGAGCAGGGAAAGATCTTCACGTAGTCCGCGCCTGCGTTCCACGCGGTAATCGCCTCGGTCGGCGTCAGCGCTCCGGGAATCGACACCTTGCCGTTGCTTTTAGTCGCGACAATCACCTCGGGATGCAGGCTCGGGCTCACCACAAACTCCGCGCCTGCCTCAATCGTCGCCTCGGCCTGCGCCGCCGTCGTCACCGTGCCGGAGCCCAGCAGCACCTTGTCGCCGTACTCCTGCTTCAGCTCTTTCAGCAGGTCCACCGCGCCGGGAACCGTCATCGTCACTTCCACCACCGTCACGCCGCCGGCCAGCATCGCCAGCACCACGGCGTGCGCCTGCTTGGCGGACTTTGCCCGCAGCACGGGAATTAGTCCCACCCGCTCGATCGTCTGTTGCGTCGTCTCCTGCATCGTTCGTCCTCAGCGCGCAATGCGGGCCGATCCGCCCTTCATCGCGCGTTCCACTTCGGCCAGCGTGGCCATGCTCGTATCGCCCGCGGTGGTCATCGCCAGCGCGCCGTGCGCCACGCCGCACTGCACGGCCCACTCAATCGGTTTGCCCGCTAGCAGTCCGTAGATCAGTCCGCTGGCAAAGCTGTCGCCGCCGCCCACGCGATCCAGAATGTCGATCTCCCGCTGCGGCACATGCACAATCTTGTCTTCGTAGAGTGCAATCGCGCCCCACGCATTGCGGCTGGCCGTATGCGCCGTGCGCAGCGTGCTCGCCACCAGCTTCAGGTTGGGATACGCCGCGGCCACTGCCCGCAGCATCTCGTCATACGCGGCCACGGGCAGCTCCGCGAAGTCTTCACTCACGCCCTTCAGCTCTACGCCCAGCATGGCGCTGAAGTCCTCTTCGTTGCCGAACAGCACGTCGACCTTGCCCACCAGCGCACGATTCACCTCCCGCGCCTTGGCCTTGCCGCCAATCGCCTTCCACAGGCTCTCGCGGTAGTTCAGATCAAAGGAAACCGGTGTTCCATGCGCCCGTGCCGCATCCATTGCCTCGGCGGCCACTTGGGCCGTCGACTCCGACAGCGCCGCGAAGATGCCGCCCGTATGCAGCCACCGCGATCCATTCGCATCGCCGAAAATTGCCGCCCAGTCGAAGTCTCCCGTCTTCAACTGGCTCACCGCCGTGTGGCCGCGGTCGCTGCATCCCGCCGCCGCGCGCAGCCCAAAGCCGCGCTCGGTAAAGTTCAACCCGTTGCGCACCGTGCGGCCCACGCCGTCAGACTTCGCCCACTGCAGCAGGCTTGTATCCACGCCGCCCTGCAGGATGAAATCCTCCACCAGCCGCCCCACCGCGTTGTCCGCAAGTGCGGTGGCAATCGCCGTGCGCAGTCCGAAGCAGCGCCGCAGTCCGCGCGCCACGTTGTATTCGCCGCCGCCCTCCCACACCGTGAACTGCCGTGCGGTGTGCACGCGGCCCTCGCCGGGATCGAGGCGCAGCATCACTTCGCCCAGGCTCACGCAGTCCCAGCGCCGCTGGGCAGGAATCGCAATCGCATCCATATTCGTCCGTCAACCGTCCATGGACACTGTAGCGCAGCGCGCCGCCCGTTGTGTTCCGCCCGGCGGGACACAGCGCGTTCATCCACATGGTAGAGTTTTGGGGTTGGCCGATGGCGTATCCGCGCCGCAGCCAAGGCAAACCGGCGTCTCGACCGGTACGCAGGAGATTGTTTCTATGAGCGAAAGCCTTTTCGATTTGCGCGGCCGCGTGGCCGTGGTCACCGGCGGTACCACCGGCCTTGGATACGCCATTTCTCTCGGGCTCGCGGGCTCGGGAGCCGATGTCATTCCCAGCTCGCGCCGCCTTGACCAGGTGAAAAAAGTCGCCGGCGAAATCGAGGCCCTCGGCCGCCGCTCCCTCGCCATCTCGAGCGACGTGCAGGACCGCGCATCGCTGCAGGCCCTGCACGATGCGGTGCTCAAGGAGTTTGGCAAGGTCGACATTCTCGTCAACGCCGCCGGTGTCACGCACAAGTCCGCCACGCTCGAGGCCGATGAGGCCGACTGGTCCCGCGTCATCGACATCAATCTCACCGGCACACTCCGCGCCTGCCAGATCTTCGGCGCAACCATGGTGCGCGCCGGTTACGGCCGCATCGTCAATATCGCATCGCTCACGTCCTTCGTCGGCTTCTATCGCGTGGCCGCCTACTGCGCCAGCAAGGCCGCCGTCGCCTCGCTCACCAAGGTGCTGGCCATCGAGCTTGCGCAGACCGGCGTCAACGTCAACGCCATCGCGCCCGGCGTTTTTCCCACGCCGCTCAACGCGTCGCTCATTCAGGGCACGCCCCGCGGCGACGAGTTGATTCTGCGCACGCCCATGCGCCGCTTCGGTGATGCCAAAGAGCTCGCAGGCACCGCGATCTAT
This sequence comes from Occallatibacter sp., assembly GCA_035549115.1. Classification (GTDB taxonomy): domain Bacteria; phylum Acidobacteriota; class Terriglobia; order Terriglobales; family Acidobacteriaceae; genus Telmatobacter. The sequence goes on from DASZRQ010000081.1 coordinate 4,771, forward strand.
CTCGCTTCCGAGGCGGCCTCCTTTGTTACCGGCGAAGTCGTCGCCGTCGATGGCGGCTTTTTGGCCAGCGGCGTGAACCAGTAGGGTAGACCAGTAGGGCAGTGAAGACACGAGGCGCACGACGATGAAGATCACGGGAGCCAGCGTCAACATCACCTCGCCGGGCCGCAACTTCGTCACGCTCAAAATTGAAACCGACGAAGGCCTCTACGGCCTCGGCGATGCCACGCTCAACGGCCGCGAGCTTGCCGTCGCTAGTTACCTCACCGAGCACATTCTGCCGTGCATCATCGGCCGCAGTCCCTTCGACACCGAGGACATCTGGCAGTATCTCTATCGCGGCGCATACTGGCGTCGCGGCCCGGTAACGATGGCCGCCATCGGCGCGGTAGATATGGCCCTGTGGGACATCAAGGGCAAGGCTCTCAACACGCCCGTCTATAACCTGCTCGGCGGCAAAAGCCGCGAAGGCGTCCTCGTCTATGCCCACGCCAACGGCAAGGACATCGACCACGCCCTCGAAGACGTGGCCCGCCACAAGGAGCTTGGCTACAAGGCCATCCGCGTGCAGAGCGGCATTCCCGGCCTCGCCGCCACCTATGGCGTGCCCAAGGGCGGCGCGCCTTACGAGCCCGCCGAGCGCGGCCTGCCCGGCGAATCCGCGTGGGCCACCGAGCCCTATCTGCGCCACGTGCCCACGCTCTTCGCCCGCGTCCGCGAGCAGTTCGGCGAAGAGCTGCATCTGCTGCACGACTGCCACCACCGCCTCACGCCCATTGAGGCCGCGCGACTCGGCAAGGAGCTTGAGCCGTTTCATCTCTTCTGGCTCGAAGATCCAACGCCCGCCGAGATGCAGGAGAGCTTCCGCGTCATCCGCGAGCACACAACGACGCCGATTGCCGTCGGCGAGGTCTTCAACTCCATCTGGGACGCGCACGACCTCATCCGCAATCATTGGATCGACTACATCCGCATGACGCTCACCCACGCCGGCGGCATCACGCACCTCAAGAAAGTTGCCGACTTCGCCGCGCTCTACCACGTGCGCACCGGCTGTCATGGCGCAACCGATCTCTCGCCCGTCTGCATGGCCGCCGCGCTGCACTTCGATACGGCGATTCATAACTTCGGCATCCAGGAGCACATGCCGCACAGCGCCGAGACTGACGCCGTCTTCCCGCATGCCTACCGCTTCGAGAACGGCTTCATGCATCCCGGCAATGCACCCGGCCTCGGCGTCGATCTCGACGAGGCGCTGGCCGCGAAGTATCCCTATCAGCGGGCTTATCTGCCCGTGAACCGCAAGCTCGACGGCACACTCACCGATTGGTAGCGCAGGAACACAATGGACACGCGCATGGAGCACACAGAATCCACCGTTGAAGCGCCGGCGCTGCGCGGCCGCTGGACCATCTGCGCCATGCTCTTTGTGGCCACCACCATCAACTATATGGATCGGCAGGTGCTGTCGATCCTCAAGCCGTTTCTCTCCAGCACAACGCTGCATCTGCAGCCGCTGCTGCCCGGTTGGCCCACGGTGGAAACCTCCATCCGCCTGACCGACGCGCAATACGGCAACATTCTTGCCGCATTCCAGCTTGCCTACGCGCTCGGCGTCATCTTCGCCGGCCGCCTCGTGGATAAGCTCGGCTGCCGCAAGGGCTATCCCATCGTCACCGGTCTCTGGAGCCTTGCCGCCATGGGCCACGCGCTCGTCAACACCATTACAGGATTCGGCATCGCGCGCTTCCTGCTCGGCCTCGGCGAGAGCGGCAACTTTCCCGCCGCTGTCAAGGCCACGGCCGAGTGGTTTCCGCCCAAAGAGCGCGCTCTCGCCACCGGCATCTTCAACTCCGGCGCAAGCGTCGGCGCTATTCTTGCGCCGCTGGCCGTGCCCTGGGTCGCACTGCACTTCGGCTGGCGCGCCTCATTCCTCATCACCGGCATCTTCAGTCTCCTCTGGATCGTCTGGTGGTCCATCCGCTACCGCACGCCGCATCGGCAGCCCGATGAAGCCGTCGCCGCAACCGTCGGCGCGGAGCCCGCCACCGCGTGGTGGAAGCTGCTGCGCCATCGCCAGGCCTGGGGATTCATGGTCGGCAAGTTCCTCACCGATCCGGTCTGGTGGTTTTTCCTCTTCTGGCTGCCGCAGTATTTCAACTCGCGTTTCAAGCTCGATCTCTCGCATATCGGCCTGCCGCTGGTCATCGTGTACGTCTCGTCCACCGTTGGCAGCGTCTATGGAGGCTGGCTGCCCAAAGGCTACATGAAGCTCGGCATGGCCCTCAGGCCCGCGCGTCTGGCTGCGATGCTCACATGCGCCTGTCTCGTGGTGCCCATCATGGTCGCCGGAGGTCTGCACTCCGTGTGGCTCGCCGTCGCGCTGCTCAGTCTCGCCGCCGCCGCGCATCAGGGCTGGTCCGCCAACATCTTCACCACTGCATCGGACATGTTTCCCGGCAGGCACGTCGGCACCGTGGTGAGCTTTGGCCAGGTCGCCGGTGCCGTGGGCGGAGCCATCTTCCAGCCCGTCGCCGGCAACATCCTCCAGCTCACGCATAGTTACGTGCCGCTGTTCATGTATTCGGCCTTCGCCTACCTGCTGGCGCTGGTGCTGCTGCGCACGCTGGCTCCCGGACTCAAGCCCGCGGCTGCAAGCTAGCCTCGAAACTGCGAAACTGCTGGGGAGGAAAATCACGATGGCGCACGCGCGCAAACTTCGTATGGGCATGGTGGGCGGCGGTCCCGGAGCTTTCATCGGCCCGGTCCACCGCATCGCCGCCGAGCTCGACGGCAAAATCGAACTTGTCGCCGGAGCCTTCTCGCAATCGCCGGAGCGCTCGCGCGAGGCCGGCGATATGTACAAGCTCGATCCCGCGCGCGCCTATCCTGATTACCGCGCCATGATCGAAGCCGAGCGCGGCCGCCCCGACGCCATCGACTTCGTGGCCATCGTCACACCCAATCATCTGCACCTGCCGGTGGCCAAGGCCGCGCTTGATGCAGGCTTTCCCGTCATGAGCGACAAGCCCGCGACGGCAACCTACCCCGAAGCTGTCGCTCTTGAACAGGCCATCTCCGCAAGCGGGTTGCCCTACGGCCTCACGCATACCTACGCGGGCTACGCGCTCGTCCGCGAAGCGCGCGAGATGTGCGCCGCGGGCAAGCTCGGCGCTATCCGCAAGGTCGCCGTGGAATATCTGCAGGGCTGGCTCAGCAAGCCGATCGAGACGACGGGCCAGAAGCAGGCCGCCTGGCGCGTCGATCCTGCGCTCAACGGGCCCGGCGGCTGTATCGGCGACATCGGTGTCCATGCCTTCCACCTGCTCGAATACATCACCGGCCTCCGCGTCACGGAGCTGAACGCAACCCTGCTCTCGGTCGTTGAAGGCCGGCTCCTGGATGACGACTGCTCGGCACTGCTGCGCCTGAGCAATGGAGCGCACGGCTCGCTGCTCGCCTCGCAGATCGCGGCGGGCGAGGGCAATGGCCTGCGCATCCGCATCTACGGCGAGACCGGCTCGCTCGATTGGCGCCAGGAAGACCCCAACCGCCTGCGCGTGAAGTGGCTCGACGGCCCGGAAGAGATTCGCCATGCTGCGGGCGGTTATCTCGGCGACGGCGCGCGTTCGGTTACGCGCCTGCCCGGCGGCCATCCCGAGGGCTATCTTGAAGCCTTCGCCGTCCTGTATCGTGAGTTTGCCGAGGCTCTGCTGGCGTGGAAGGAAGGGAAGCGCAACCCGCTGCCGCCCACGCTGCCCGGCATCGAAGCCGGTGTGCGCGGCATGCGCTTTATCGAGCGCGCCATCGAGAGCAGCAAGCGCAAAAGCTGGATTGAGTTCTGAGCAGCGGAGAGCAACGCGATGAAAACCATCAAAGGCCCTGGAATTTTTCTGGCGCAGTTTGCCGGCGATGAAGCGCCCTTCAACTCGCTCGAAGGCATGGCCGCGTGGGCCGCGAATCTCGGCTTCATCGGCGTGCAGATTCCCACCTGGGACCGCCGCCTCTTCGATCTGGAGACCGCCGCCGAAAGCAAGGACTACTGCGACGAGGTGCGCGGCACGCTGCGCGAAGTTGGCCTCGAAGTCACCGAGCTCTCGACGCATCTGCAGGGCCAGCTCGTCGCCGCGCATCCGGCTTTCGACACGCTGCTTGAGGGTTTTGCGCCGCCTGCTGTTGCCGCCGATCCCAAAGCCCGCCAGGAGTGGGCCGTCCAGCAGCTCAAATGGGCCGCGCAGGCCAGCAAAAATCTCTGTCTTGCCGCGCACGCCACCTTCTCCGGCGCGCTGGCATGGCCGTTTTTTTATCCGTGGCCGCAGCGGCCCGCGGGGCTCATCGACGAGGCGTTCGCCGAGCTTGGCCGTCTGTGGACCCCCATTCTCGACGCCTTTGAAGAAGCCGGGGTCGATGCCTGCTTCGAGCTGCATCCCGGTGAAGACCTGCACGACGGCGTCACCTTCGAACGCTTCGTCGGCGTCGTCCATGGCCATGCTCGCGCCAACATTCTCTTCGACCCCAGCCACATGGTTCTGCAGCAGATGGACTATCTGGGCTTCCTCGATCTCTATCACGGCCGCATTCGCGCCTTCCATGTGAAGGACGCCGAGTACCAGCCCAGCGCCCGCAGCGGCGTTTACGGCGGTTATCAGGAGTGGATCGACCGGCCCGGCCGTTTCCGTTCTCTCGGCGATGGCCAGGTCGATTTCCGCTCCATCTTCAGCAAGCTCGCGCAGTACGACTATCCCGGCTGGGCCGTTCTCGAATGGGAATGCTGCCTCAAGCATCCGTCCGCGGGCGCAACGGAGGGGGCGCGCTTCATCCGCGAGCACATCATTCCTGTTACCGATCGCGCCTTTGACGACTTCGCGGGAGCGGAGGCGGACGAAGAGCGCAACCGCCGCATCCTCGGGCTCGGCTAGCGTCTCCGGTTCGGCAGCTTGC
>DASZRQ010000082.1:0-6998 GCA_035549115.1 Occallatibacter sp.
CCAGCGTCCTTGCGCAGACGTATCCGGACTTCGAGCTGATCGCTGTCGATGATCGTTCTACGGATGGCTCGTTGGAGATTCTGGAGAGCTTCAGCGATCCGCGTCTGCGCATCCTCCGGCATGAGGCGAATCAGGGGGCAGCGCTTACGCGCAACGATGCTCTCGACGCGGCGCGCGGCGCCTATATCGCCATCATGGATGCCGACGATATCTGCGAGCCGGTTCGGCTGGAGCGCCAGGTTGCTTACCTCGATCAGCATCCGCAGATAGGTCTCGTAGGCTGCGGTATCTTCGACAACATCGATGCCCGTGGCAAGGTTCTTTGCACCACGCGCCATCCCGCGGACGATGAGGTGATTCAGCGAACATTGATGCAGAAATGGTGTTTTCTCCATTCTTCAATCATGTTTCACAAGGAGCTGCAGCAGGCTGTGGGCGGGTATCGCAAGGCCTTCGAGCCGGCAGAGGATCACGACCTTGTGTTGCGCATTCTCGATCGCGCGCAGGCCCACAATATCGAGGAGCGGCTGGTTCGTTATCGCCTCAATCCGAAAGGCCTCTCGGTCTTCGGGCATCAATACATTAATGAGATGGGCATCATTGCGATGCGTCTGGCGCACAGGCGCCGTGCGGGGGAGGCCGAAGATCTCGAGCGTGAAATGCCTTACCTGCAGGAGTTGAAACAGCGCCGCAAGGTCATGCAAGGTGCTGATGGTGTCGCACAGCGCTGGCGCGACTCCTTTTACGCAGCCAACCGCTATTACGGCTTCGGTTGCAAGGAACTCTGCGCCGGGCGCATGGAGAACGCCCGCAGGTGTTTCACGCAGGCTCTCGTCACCAACGCGATGTTCATCAAAGCATGGTTCGGCTTTACGCTTTCTTTTATGCCGTCGATTGCATACCGTATGCGCTTTATCTTTCGTACTTCTCTACAGCAGTTGAACGACGCCCTCTGAACGCCGCGCCCAGCTCGTAAACCGGAGCACGGTATCTCTGCTTTTCCCTGCCACTTGCACGATTTGCTCTCAGGAAGCCTATGAAATTACTGAACGTATACTATCGAGCCAAGCCTTCGATTCCCCACAATATCCGTCTGGCCATGAGAGGCTACATCGCGTCGCAGAAACGCCGGCGCAGTGCGCACGTGTGGCCCATCAATCCTGTCTGTGCAGAGCCTCCCAAATGGTTCCACGGATGGCCTCACGGCAAGAAGTTTGCCTTCGTGCTCACGCATGATGTGGAGGGCCAGCGGGGATACGACCGCTGCCAGCGCCTCGCCGAAGTGGAGATGCGGCATGGCTTCCACTCGTCCTTCAACTTTGTGCCGGAAGGCGAATACTCCGTAAGCACGGATCTCCGTGAGTTTCTTGGTGAGAGCGGCTTCGAGGTAGGTGTGCACGATCTGCATCACGATGGCAGCCTCTATCGCTCCAAAGAGGATTTCTTCGCCTCGGCAGTGCGCATCAATCAGCACCTCAAGGAGTGGGATGCTGTCGGCTTCCGCTCCGGATTCATGTTCCACAACCTCGAATGGCTCAAGCAGCTCGATGTGCTCTACGACGCCTCGACATTCGATACCGATCCCTTTGAGCCTCAATCCGACGGCGCGAATACCATCTTTCCGTTCTGGGTTCCGCGCAGCGATGGCAGCGGTTATATCGAACTGCCGTACTCTCTTGCTCAGGATTCCACGATGTACCTAGTCCTGCGCGAGCAGTCCAATGAAATATGGAAGCGTAAACTTGACTGGGTGGCACAGCAGGGCGGCATGGCACTGCTGAATGTTCACCCCGACTACATCGCATTCGATGGAGACCCGGCTCGGACCGAATATCCGGTCAGCCTCTATGCGGATTTCCTCGAATATGTATCGACACACTATGGAGATGTGGTATGGCACGCCCTTCCCCGGGACGTGGCGCGCTTTGCCAAGGGAGCTATCTTGTCCGGCACGAATTCTGAGCCGGGCGCGCAACCGCTGGCGGAGACGGTGAAATGACGGTGCATATTCTGGATCCTCTCACGGATCCTCGCTGGGCTGAGTTTGTCGAGCGCCATGAATCGGCCTCGGTCTTCCACTCGGTTCCCTGGCTTGAAGCGATCAAGCGCACTTATGGCTACAAGCCTTTGGTGTATACCACCACGCCGCCTTCTGCGCCGCTTGGGAATGGCATCGTTCTCTGCGAGGTGCATAGTTGGCTCACTGGTAGACGCATCGTTTCGCTTCCGTTCTCGGATCATTGCGAGCCTCTGTTCGACTCCGAAGCTTCGTCCGCCGTAATCGGCGAAGAGTTTCATCGGGCCGTGAAGAAAGGGAAGTGGAAGTACGTCGAAGTCCGCCCGCAATCGGAGATGGCTGCATTTGCTGGATCGGCCGAACAGCCGCCCAGCGTCCTGCACCTGCTCGATATCAGCCCGCCATCCGAGGAAATCTACAAGCGCGCTCATAAGACCTGTATCCGCAATGCCGTCAAACGCGCCGACCGGGCAGGCATCCGTTATGAGTCAGGAAACTCCGAGCAACTGCTCGGCATTTTTTACCGGCTTCTGATACAAACCCGCCGCCGGCATCTGGTGCCTCCGCAGCCATTCGAGTGGTTCCAGAACCTTTCCGCCTGTCTCGGCAACAGCCTCAAGGTCTACATCGCCTACTACAACGACCAGCCCGTCGCCGGCGGTGTAATGATCTATCACAAGAAGACCGTCGTCTTTAAGTACTCCGCCTCGGATGAGAGCCAGAGCAGCCTCGGCGGAGGCGTCTTTCTTGCCTGGCATGCCATTCTCGAGGCCAAGGACGCTGGTCTGGTTTGCATGGACTTTGGCCGCACCGATCTTGATAACCCCGGCCTGATCGCCTACAAGGAGCGCTGGGGCGTCAAATCGTCGCGCCTGGCCTATCTCCGCTGGTCCCGGCAGCAGAATCGCCACGAGGCGTCCGAGCGCTCGTCCGGGCTGCTCAAGCGCCTGGTTGCCGTCATGCCCGATTCGGTCCTCGAAGCCACGGGCCGCATCCTCTACCGCCATGTCGGATAAAGGGATTCCGAGGATTTAAGCATGTCCTTTGCAACTTCTAATCTGACTTGGCGTCTAAATCGAAAACAAAATGCAGCAACGGGCTGCGGGGATTACATGAAGATCTGCATGCTGGCCTACGCGCATTATCTGAACGATGCGCGGATCAAATCCTATGTACAGACTCTCGAGGATCATGGGCATCAGGTTGATATTGTTGTCCTGCGCTCAGAGGGCGAGGCGGCCGTCGAGCCGCAGCGAACCGGCACCATCTTCCGGGTCATGAAAAAGTATCAAGGGCACAGAAAGCTCATGTATGCATGGGCTTATCTGGAATTCTTTCTGCGCGCTTTCTTCTTTCTTCTGCGCCGCTCCTTCAGCGTCCGTTACGACGTGATTCACGTCAACAACATGCCCAACGCCCTGGTCTTCGCCACCCTGCCCCAGCGGTTGCTCGGCGCCCGCCTGTTTCTCGATGTGCACGACCTGATGACGGCCAACTACATGGCCAAGTTCAACGCAGCCGAGTCCGCCCTGCCGGTGCGTATTCTTCGCTTCGAACAGAAGCTCTCGGCCATGTTCGTCGATCACGTTCTTTGTGCCGACGCGAACCAGCGCGACTACCTGGTAGAAAGCTGCGGAATCGCTCCCCGGAAAGTTTCTGTTTTTTTGAACCTGCCAAACACGGAGATCTTCGGCGCGGTGCGCGAGGTCAAGGCAAAAAGTACAGAGAAGTTTCGTCTCGTCTACCACGGCACCATCGCCCATCGCCTCGGCATCGATCTCATTCTGCGCGCCGTGGCCAAAGCCTCGGAGAGGGTTCCCGTCGAGATGTGGATCTACGGCTCCGGCGACTTCATGCCCGAAGCGCTGGCCCTTGCCAAGGAGCTCAATCTCGAGGCCAAGGTGCATTTCAGCCGCAAGTTTTTCCCCGTCGAGCAGATTCCGGAAATCGTCAGCGGCATGGACATGGGTTTCATCGGCAATCGTAGAAATCTTGCCTGCGATCGCTATATGCTTCCCGTCAAGCTTCTGGAGTACGTCTATCTCCACATCCCTGTCATCGTTCCGCGCCTGCAGGTCATCTCTCGCTATTTCGATGACTCCATGGTTCGCTTCTACGAGCCGGAAAATGTGGATGCGATGGCCGACGCAATCGTGACCCTCTATCACGATCCCGAGGCGCGGGAGCGCTATGCCTCCGCGGCAAAAACGTTCTACCAGACCTACAACATTCAGGCGCAGGCCAACCGATACCTTGAGCTGGTCACCTCCTCGCAGGGCATCGTTAGTACTGTGAGCGAAAAAAGCGCCTGAGCTCTATCCCGGAAACACACACGATGCAGCAATCCAACGAGAAATCCATCACGGCCGCGCGTCCGCAAAAGCCCTCTGCGTGGCTTTGGGTTCCATGGATATGGCTCTTCTTCGCCAGCACCCGCACCATCTCAACTTGGCTCCTTTGGGATCATCGAGATACGGCTAGTGCACTCGACTTGACGAGTCCTGCGGACGAAGTCGTGATGATCATGCTGATGATTCTCGGTCTCTATGTCCTCGGCGTGCGTGCACAAAGAGTCAAGCGAATACTGAACAAAAATAAGTGGGTCATTGTTTTGTTTCTCTACATGGCAATGACCATCATCTGGTCGAATTTCCCCGGCATCTCGCTGCGCAGAGACGTTCGCTCCACCGGCGTTCTTATCATGGTGCTGGTTGTCCTGAGCGAGCGCGATCCACTTGCCGCGGTGCGCACTTTGTTGTGGCGGCTGTTCGTCGTTCATATCCCGCTATCGGTACTCGCCATTAAATTTATGCGAAGCATCGGTGTCGTCTATGACTGGAGCGGTACCTCGGAACAGTGGGTCGGCCTCACCACGGATAAGAACAGCATGGGCCAGGTGGCCATGTGTGCAGGCATCTTCTTCCTGTGGCTGATCCTGCAGGGCGGCCGGAAAAAGAAGCAGGTTGCTTATGTCATACTGTTGGCCGCAACGCTATGGATTCTGCGCGGCTCCAGGGATGTTCACAGCAGCACTGCGATTCTCGGCTTCGTGACCAGCGCTCTGGTTCTCATCGGCTTGCAATGCATTCGCGGGCAGGCATCTCGCGCAAAGCGTATTGTTGCTGCCGCAACCATCACTTCCGCGTTTCTCGCTCCGGCGGTATACATCGCATTTCTTGCATTTGGCACAACGCCGGTCGAGGCCGTGCTGCATGCCACGGGGCGGGATATAACGCTGACAGACCGCACGCGTATCTGGACAGACCTTCTGAACGATGCCTCGAAAAGCCCGGTGCTTGGTGTTGGCATCGGTGCATTCTGGGTTGGCGATCTCGGCATCGACAAATATCCCATGCCGAACTGGTCGGAAAAGACGCCGGAATGGAGGCCCTCCGAGGGACACAACGGCTATCTGGACACGTATGTTGAGTTGGGCGCTGTCGGCCTCCTCCTGCTGCTCATCGTCATTGGCGCGGGCGCGCGCGGGGCTCTCGATACGATGCAGCACGACTTTCTGTTTGGGAGCCTGCGGGCCGTGATGCTGTTGGCGATCCTGACGAATAACGTGGCTGAAACCAGTTTTCTTAAAGGAACGCACGATCTCTGGTTTCTTTTCTTATTGACCGCTATCAACGTGCCGCCGCTATTGCGCAAAGCGACAAAGCCTCAACCTGCTGCTGAGCCTGCATCTGCCCCGGCCGAGCTAGCCGCTGCACGTTGACCAGTAGGCCGCACGAAGAATAGCGAAAACAGGTCGCCTTCTCTCGCAACATTCATGCTCAACGCGCAGATCATCCCGGAGACTCACATCGGAGCCGCTTCGCCGCAGCTTGTAGAGATCACCGTCTGCATCTGCACCTATCGCCGCCTCGCATTGCTCGAAAAACTCCTCGACGTGGTCGCCCATCAGCAGACAGAAAATCGTTTCACTTTCTCCTGCGTGGTTGTCGACAACGATGTCGAAGCCAGCGCGCGCCCTGTGGTTGAAAAAATGCAGCCCGCCTTTGCCGCGCCTATGCAGTATGCCGTCGAGTCCGAGCGCAACTTCGCCCGCGTCCGCAATCGCACGCTGAGCCTTGCTCAAGGCGACTACATCGCCTTCATCGACGATGATGAGGTGCCTCAGCCCGACTGGCTGCTGCAGATGCTCACCACGCTCGAGCGCTACAGCGCGGATGCCGTTCTCGCTCCCGTTCGCCCGTATTTCGATCGCGAGCCCCCAAAGTGGATCGTCCGCAGCCGCGTCTGTGAGCGCCCTGCTCACCCTACCGGCACGGAGATTCACTGGCGCAGGACCCGCACCGGAAACGTGCTCTTCCGCCGCTCTATCGTGACCGAGGACCAGGTTTTCTTCGATCCGGCTTACGGCAGCGGCGGCGAGGATATCGACTTCTTTCGCCGCGCTGCGGAAAAGGGCAGAAGGTTCATCTGGTGCGAGGAGGCTCCGGCCTACGAGCTTGTTCCCGAGTCGCGCCTCACGCGCGGTTACTACCTCCGGCGCGCATTGCATCAGGGCCGTCTCTCGCTCAGTTATGCCACAGACAGGCCTTCGTTCCTCGGCACCGTCGGCGTCGGTATCAAGGCATTCATCGCGGCCCTGCTGTACACACTCGCGCTGCCTGTGCTCTTTCTCCTCGGCGATCATCTTGGCATGAAGTATCTGATCAAGGATTGCCATCACATCGCGCGGCTGCTCGCCATCTTCGGGCTTCCGCGCACGGCCAAACGTAACTTCTAATTCATAAAGAATGCCTGCGGCGCGCGCCGCGGTTTACTCGATAAAGGAGCAGGCAAGAATGAAGGTCTCCGTATTTGGCCTCGGCTATGTGGGTTCTGTTTCCGGGGCGTGTCTGGCTCAAATGGGCCACCGTGTCATCGGTGTTGATGCAAATCCGACAAAAGTAGAGATGGTCAATCAGGGCCTGCCGCCCGTGATTGAAGCTGGCCTCTCCGAACTGATGCAGACCGTCACGCAGTCGGG
>DASZRQ010000083.1:0-9243 GCA_035549115.1 Occallatibacter sp.
GCCACCAGCAGCGTGCCCAGAGCCGCGCCGCCGATGATGAGCAGCTCCGCGGGCTGGAGCAGCACCGCAAGATGGCCCTTCTCCATCAGGAAGCCTCCGATGACCGCGCCAAAGACCAGAAGAATGCCTACAATGGCGAACATGCGCGCCTCCCGGGAGCAAGGGTGATGTGGTTGCCGCCCGCGTGCACGCTGGCGTGCATCGCGTCCTCGGCGCTGCGCAGCACCTGCACCAGTGTTTCGCCGCGCTGGGCCAGAGCCGCGCCTACGCTTACGGTGAGCGAAACGCGATCGCCCCACCAGCGAAAGTCGGTGGTGCGTGCAAGGCCGGCCAGCGTCTGTGCCCTTGTGCGCAGCGCCTCATGCGCCGGCTCATGGGCAAGCATCAGAAACTCGTCGTCGCCCCAGCGGCCAATCTCCTCGCCGCCGTGCAGGCCGTTGGTCAGGATGCGCTCCACGCGCTCCAGCATGGCCTCTACGGCCCGTGCACCGTGGGTGCGGCGCAGATCAGCCGCCTGGTCTACCGTGATCCAGAGCAGGCTCAGCGGAGTGCCGTTGCTTTCAAACTCGTGAAACTGTTCCTCCACGCGCTCTTCCAGCCGTTCCTGCGTCTCGTCGGCGCCGGAGTCGGGTGAGGTATCGCCGTGGGGCAGCGCATCCCAGTTCTCCGCCGCGCGAAAGATGATCGACCGCCCGATGCGCGCGCCGAGGCTGTCGCGCAGCAGATGCACATGAAGCATGGCGGCAATTTCGCGGCCCAGCTTATGCTGCGCGTGCACTAGCATGCCCCGTCCGCAGGGTCCCTGTCTCATGGCGCGGTCGTCCATTGGCTCCTGCAGCAGCGGCTCCACGGCCCACGGCGTCGGCCTGCCCACAATCTCGATGCAGGGAAACCCTGTGATGCTCTCTGCGGCATGATTCCAGAAGACGACCTGCCCTGCTGCGTTCAGCAAGGCAACGCCCTCGGGCAGGTTTTCCAGCGCTGCTTCCAACAGTTCCTGCCTCGCGGCCATGGAAATCCCCTCCCTGTCCTCATCGGCAGGGAACGCGGTAACTTCATTGGCTTGTGTAAGAAAGAGAGTTGCGCAAGGAGAAAAGTAACGCGCCGAAAAGGAAAGCGCGGAAGAGGTGGAAGTCGAGCTGGTCAGGTCTTGGAGGGTTCTTCCACGTTGCTCAGGGGCAGCCGCACAATGAATCGCGTATCGCCGGGCTGGGAGGTTACCTCGATCTTGCCGCCGAACTTCTGCGTCACAATGCGATGGACAATCTCAAGGCCGAGGCCCGTACCGGAGCCCTGCGGCTTGGTGGTGAAGAAAGGCTCGAAGATGCGCGGCAGCACGTCCGCAGGTATACCTTCGCCAAAGTCGCGGATGCAAACCACGAGCCAGCCATTTTCAGGCTCGGTCCACGACGAAATCTCGATCGCGCCGCCGAGGGGCGATGCGTCCGCGGCATTGTCGATGAGGTTGGTCCATACCTGGCTCAGCGCCGAGCCCTTGGTATGGATCGTCGAGGGCGATGCTTCGAACTTCTTCTGCACCTTGATCTGCTTGATGCGCAGCTTATGTCCCAGGATAGTGAGCGTGCTTTGCAGGCTATCGTGCACATCCAGCACCTTGGCAGGCGATTTCTCGTCGTAGGCGAACTTCTTGACCGCCATTACCAGGTCGGAGATGCGCGAGATGCTTTCTTCAATCGCGCAGACCAGCGAGACGCTTGAAACAAGCGCGCCAAGCCAGTTGAGCGCATCGGAAAAGGCGTCCGGCTCAAACAGCTCCCGCGCGCACTCCAGCTCTTCGCGGCCAAAACCCATGCCCACCAGCACCGGCGCAATCTGGAAAGCATTTTCCACGCCGAACCGGGCAAGCCAGTCTCCCATCTCCTCTTCCGCATCGGCCTGTTCCATGCTGCTCATCGCGGCCAGGCGGCAGCCGCCGTTGAGCGTATGGTTCAAGAGCCCTTTCATGCAGTCGAGCTGCTCGGGAGTCTTCATGCGGTGGCTGCTGCGCAGGCTCAGCTCCTGCAGCCGCATCAGGTTCTCGCGCAGTTGCGCGGCAGAGCGCTTGGCGGCGGAGCCAGGGTTGTGCAGCTCGTGCATCAGGCCGGCGGCCAGCGTGCCCAGCGAAACCAGCTTCTCGCGGTGCAGCGCATCCATCTGGTGCGCCTGAATCCACATCATCGAGCTCTTCAGCACCACGGCGCGCAGCGAGGGACAGCAGGCCAGCATGTTCCAGAATTGGTCGGGAGTAAAGCGGACGAGAACGGAATCTTTTGCTGCAGAAACAAAGAACGGGCTCTTGGATTTGCCCAGCACCAGGGAGGCTTCTCCAAAACCATCCCCCGCCGCGGCAATGCCCGCCAGCGAGCGCGTTCCATTGGGCTCCGGCCGTTCGGCGCGCACTTCGCCTTCCAGAACAATCCAATAGGAGCTGATCAATTCGCCGGGCTCTGCCAGGGATACGCCTGCAGGAATATGAATGCGCTCCACGCGGTCGACCCCGCGCAGCTCGTCAATCCTGGTCTCCGCGAAGGGATGAGTCTTGTACAGTGCTTCAGCCAGTTCGCTCAGCGCCACTGTTTCTACTTCGACCGGTTTGCCTGCTTCACTCATCTCCCGCCGCTCAACTCCCCGCTGGAATCCCGCACATCTTCATCGGGCCTTAGAATCCGGCCAGATACTGATGCACAAACTGCACGGCAATGGACCCCTCGCCCACCGCCGAAGCCACCCGCTTGATCGAACCGTGCCGCACGTCTCCGGCCACAAACACTCCGGGAACGCTGGTCTCCAGCAGGAACGGCTCGCGCGCCTCCTGCCAGCTTCCCGGCATCTTGCCCTCATGCTTCAAGTCCTGCCCGGATAGCACAAAACCCTTGTCGTCGCGCAGAATCGCCGGAGGCAGCCACTTCACCATGGGCTCCGCGCCGATGAAGACAAACAGCGAGTTCGCGTTTACCCTGGCTTCACCTCGTGGGCCGCTCAGAGTAAGCGCTTCCAGGTGCGCATTGCCTTCCGCCGCAATCACCTGCGTCTCTGTCTCCACCACAATATTCGATGTGCGACTGATCTCATCGATTAAGTATTTCGACATGGTGGCAGAAAGGCTCTTTCCGCGCACCAGCATGGTTACTGTACGGGCGTACTTGGCAAAGTGCAGGGCGGCCTGCCCGGCGGAGTTGGCTCCGCCCACTACATACACGTCTTCGTCCTTGCAGGCCGCGGCCTCTACCAGCGCGGCTCCGTAGTAGATGCCGCATCCGGCAAGTTGCTCTCCCCCAGGGATTTGCAGCTTGCGATATTGCACGCCCGGCGCCAGTAGCACCACGTGAGTCGAGACTTCGCGCCCGTCGGCAAGCTGGATGAACCTGTACTGCCCATCGATGCGCAGCCCGGTGGCCCGCTGGGCAATGAACTCCGCCCCGAAGCGCGTGGCCTGGACATGAGCCCGCCGGCCCAGATCCGCGCCCGACACGCCGGAAGGGAAGCCGAGATAATTTTCGATCCGTGACGTGGAGCCCGCCTGCCCACCCGGCGCTTCGGGCTCGATGACCAGTGTCTTCAATCCTTCGCTGGCCCCATACACGGCAGCAGCCAGGCCCGCGGGTCCCGCGCCCACCACCACCAGGTCGTAGAACTCCTGCGCTGCCTGGGTGCGCAGGCCCACTCGCGCGGCCAGCAGGTCCGGCTCGGCGGCGCACAGCAGGCTGCCATCGGTAAACAGCACGGCGGGCAATTGATCGGGCGTCAGGCTGCGCTCGGTCAGCAACTTGATGGCCTCTTCGTTGGCGGCGATATCCAGCCAGCGGTAAGGAATATGGTTGCGCGAGAGGAAGTTGCGCAACTGATGATCCTTGGGAGACCAGCGACTGCCCAGCACCCGCAGCCCCTCGAACGAGGGCCGGTAGCCGGCCTTCCAGTCCTCCAGCAGATCAGTGAGAACGGGGTAAAGCTTCTCTTCCGGCGGATCCCAGGGCTTGTTCAGGTAGTAGTGAATGCGCGCGGAGTTGATGGCCTGGATGGCGGCCTCGGTGTCGGCATAGGCCGTCAGCAGCACCCGCCGTGCATCGGGATACATGGTCCGCGCCTTCTCCAGAAAATCGACGCCCGTCATGCCCGGCATGCGCTGGTCGCTCACGATCAGCGCCACCGGCTCCTTGCGGGTCTTCACCTGGTCCAGAGTGTCCAGGGCTGCCTGCCCGCTGGCGGCGCGCAGCACTCTGTAGTCGGCGCCGTACTGTCGCCGCAGGTCCTGCACCACAGCTTCCAAAACACTTACGTCGTCGTCTACCGCCAGGAGAATAGGCCGTGCCATACACCCAGTGTAGGGCCTCCGGCCGGAATGTGGGAGGTGGATGCAACGGGAACGGCGAGCCTAGTCAGTTAACAGAATCCTTTGGACTTATACGGTTTCAGGTGACGTAAACCCATTTGGGCTGTAAGCTGTTGGCAGGGATTTTTCCGCAGGGTTGCATGTTTTCTGTGTACAGAGGGTAACGAAAGGCACGTGCCTTTCTTGCTCTGTCACAGATTCAAACAGGTTACGAGGGACTGTTTCCTGTTGCCGATGAGAACCCTGGAGGAGAATTCCGCTTGGGTATGGAGTGTGATGTTCCGGCTGGGCTGGGACGCAGATGTGCACGCGTTTCCTGCCTGATGAATGGATTCCCCCAAAGGATGGGACGCGAAACATGAACAAGGTCATCCTTGCCGATTCACAGGCGATCTTTCGGGCTGGCACGGCAAAAGTGCTCGCCATGGACGAAGATCTGCGCATCATCGCACAGTGCACCGACCTTGACCGGATGATGCACGCAATCGCCACCTTCCCTGGTTCCATCGTGCTCATGGCCGCCTCGCTGCGCCCGGATATGGCGCGGCTGCGCGCCATGCTCGAGTCCTCGAACTCCCGCGGCATTGTGATCGCCGAAAACAACGAAACTGCCAGCGCTTTCCTGCAGCAGGGCTTCCGTGGCGTGGTCTTCCGCAACGTCACCGGCCCGGCACTCGTGGAGTGTGTGCGCCGCGTGGCCGCCGGGGAAACCTGGACGCCTCCGCAGCTCATGATGCCCGAGTCGCCCGAGGACGATCTGGTCGGCGCCCGTGTCCGCGACCGGCTCACGCCCAAGGAGATGCGCATCGTTGCTCTCATCGTGCAGGGCTGCAAGAACCGCGAGATCGCGCTGCGCCTCAAGACCACCGAGCAGGTCATCAAAAACTACCTGCGCTCCATTTACGACAAGACCGGCGTCAGCGACCGCCTCGAGCTGGCTCTCTTCACCATTCATCACCGCCAGCTTGCCCAGGCTGCTGCGGAGATGGGCAGCCGCCTCGAAGCCGAGGAGCAGGCCGCCGCGCCTCCTGCCGTCGCTTAACGCAAGCCAATGTAACGAACAAGAGGAGCCGATCGGCTCCTCTTTTCTTTTAGCTAGAGCTGAAGTTTTACAGCTTCTCCGCCACGCTCTTGGCCTGCGTGAACAGCAGCAGGTAATCCGGCCCGCCTGCCTTCGAGTCTGTGCCGCTCATGTTGAAGCCACCGAAGGGATGCGCGCCCACCATGGCGCCGGTGCACTTGCGATTCAGGTAGAGGTTGCCCACGTGATATTCGCGTTTGGCAATTGCCAGGCGGTCGCGGTCCTCGGTGTAGAGCGCGCCCGTCAGTCCGTACTCGGTGTTGTTCGCCACCTTCAGGCCCTCGTCAAAGCTGGCCACCTTGATCACCGCCAGCACCGGCCCGAAGATCTCTTCGAGCGAAATCACCGCATCCGGCGC
Organism: Occallatibacter sp.; assembly: GCA_035549115.1. Lineage (GTDB taxonomy): Bacteria > Acidobacteriota > Terriglobia > Terriglobales > Acidobacteriaceae > Telmatobacter. The sequence continues at coordinate 5,770 of DASZRQ010000083.1, forward strand.
AACGTCTGCGATCACCGTCGGCTCCAGAAAATATCCGCCATCCGTTGTCGGTATGGCGCGGCCGCCGGCAACCAGCCGGCCTTCCTTCTGTCCGGTGGCAATGTAGTTCTGGATCGACTCCATTGCGGCCTTGTTGATCACCGGCCCCATGTTCGGATTCTCCGCCGGGTCGCCGACGGTCAGCTTGGCCACGCGCTCGCGCAGCCGCTCCACAAACACGTCGTAGATCGGTTCCTCGATAATCGCCCGTGAGCAGGCTGAGCACTTTTGCCCGCTGAAGCCGAAGGCCGCGGCCACCACGCCCTCGACAGCCGTATCTACATCCGCATCCGCGCACACAAGGATCGAGTCCTTGCCGCCCATCTCGAGAATGGTCCGCTTGATCCAGATCTGTCCCTTCGGGGTCTTCGCCGCGCGTTCGTGAATCTCCAGTCCCACGGCCTTCGAGCCCGTGAACGCGATGAAGCGCGTCTTCGGATGCTCCACAATCGCGTTGCCAAAGCTCACGCCCGAGCCGGGGCAGAAGTTCACCACGCCGCCCGGCATCCCGGCCTCTTCCAGCACCTCCATGAACTTGGCCGCGATCGTCGGCGAGTCGCTGGAAGGTTTGAGGATCACCGTGTTACCCGTGACAATCGATGCCACCGTCATGCCCGCCATGATGGCAAAGGGAAAGTTCCACGGCGGAATTACCGCGCCCACGCCCAGCGGAATATACAGCAGCTCGTTGCGCTCGCCCGGATACTGGATCGGCGTCCTGGCCTGGGCCAGCCGCAGCGCCTCGCGCGCATAGAACTCGAGGAAGTCGATGGTTTCGCCCACATCGGCGTCGGCCTCGGCCCAGTTCTTGCCCACTTCAAACGTCAGCCACGCGCAGAACTCGAACTTGCGTGTCCGTACAATCTCCGCCGCGCCCAGCAGCAGGGAAGCGCGTTCTTCCACCGTCGTGCGGCTCCACTGTTCGTAGGCCGCAAGCGCTGCCTGCATCGCCTGTTCCGCGTGCTCGGCCCCGGCCTTCTGGTGCACGCCCACAATCTCCGCCGGCCTCGCGGGGTTCAGCGACTTGATCTTGCCCTCGGTCTTCAGCCGGCGGCCGCCGATCACCAGGTCGTATTCGCGGCCCAGTTGGCCGCGCACCAGCTCCAGAGCCTCCAGCATCGCGCGGGCATTTTCCAGGTTCTTGAAGTCGGTAAACGGCTCATTCTGAAAGCCGCCCCTGGGAGAGCGGGGCCGGATCGCGGTGGGGAGCGTGACGGTAGCCATAACCCTTTCAGTGTAGTCCGTTTGCGCTGCGCCCGCCATGCCCCGCCGCGGTTCTTCCGCCGCGGCCGAAACTAACCGCGTAAAGAAGTGTCAGGAATTGTAGCCATCCGCCGGGTGCGGCACGACTTGCCCGGCCGGAAGCTGCGGTTTTGGTTGTGAGACTGCCGGCATCAAGACCCGCCGGCGGCGGCCACCGATACGGCGCGACCACGAGCGCGCCGGCACAGGCCGAACGAGGACAACATGAAATCCCGTACCGATTTGCTCGCTCTCCGCTCTGCCAGCCTCGCTGTTCCGGCCCCTGCCGGACTCCCGGTCAAAATACTCTTCGGTCTCGCAGCCGCGTCTCTGTTGCTGCCGGGCGCAGTGCGCCTGCGCGCGCAGCAGGACTGGCCTCCGGACGACAACTACGCGCCCCAGCCGCAGCAGCCGTATTCGCCGCAGCAGGCCTACGGCAATGCGCCGCAGCCCGGTTACGGCTACGCCCCGCAGAATCAGGGCGGCTACCAGAACTACGCACCGCAGAACTACGCACCACAGGACGACGCGCAGCAGCAGGGCTATGCCCAGCAGCCGCTGAGCCCGGAGCAGCTCACGCAGCTTGTCGCGCCCATCGCGCTGTATCCGGACGCGCTCGTGGCGCAGATTCTCGCCGCATCCACGTATCCCGCACAGGTCTCCGCCGCCGATCAGTGGCTGCGTTCCATGGGCAACGCGCCCGCCGAGCAGATCGCCGCCGGAGCCGATGCCCAGACGAGCTGGGATCCCAGTGTGAAGGCGCTCACCGCGTTTCCGCAGGTGCTGGCCATGCTCGACCAGAACCTGCAGTGGACGACGGCCCTGGGCAACGCCTACTACAACCAGCCGCAGGACGTAATGCAGACCATCCAGGTGATGCGCCAGCGCGCGGAAGACGCGGGCAATCTGGAATCCACGCCGCAACAGCAGGTCTATGACGATGACGGTGCCATCGACATCGCGCCCGCGGACCAGCAGGAGGTCTACGTGCCGTCCTATGATCCGTGGGACGTGTACGGCGCGCCGGTCGATCCCTATCCCGGCTTCTCATTCATCGGCGCCGTTGGCTCCTGGATTGGTTCCGGGATCGGCTCCGGCTTCATCCGCTTCTGGCCCGGTGTTCTGCTCTCCGCCTTCTGGCATCTGCCCTGGGGCTGGGGCGGTTGGGGCTGCGACTGGTATGGACACTCCGTGCTCTATCATCGCGGCGACTACTGGACGCACAGCGCCTCTGTGCGCGACTGGGGTTTCCCCCATAGCGGCCCGCGCTGGCGTGGCGGCGGCTATGGCTATGGCCACGGATATGATCGCGGCGCGCGTGCGTTCAACGGCAATGGCGGGCGGAATGGCGTCCGTCCGCGCGGCGGCCCGGCTCAGCCCATGCAGCGCTGGGGCGATGCCCGCACCGTCGAAGGCTTCAACCGCGGCTTCCCCGGCCGTCAACAGACCTGGGGCCGTCCCGCGATGCCAACTGGAGAGATGTATGGTCGCGGAGCGCAGACGTTCAACAACCGTTCGCAGGCATATGCACCCCGGCAGCAGAACTACGGCAGCCAGTATGCCCGGCCCGGCTACGGCTCAGGCTTCCGGAGCGAGCCGCGCAGTACCTATCAGCCGCGTGCGGGCGGAGGCATGGCCTTTGCCAACCCCGGCTATCGCGCGCCGCAGAACAGCTACCGCCCGGAGAGCGCCTATCGCGGTTCCATGCAGCCGCGCAGCTACGGCGGGTACTCGGGCAGCTACGGCGGACGCAGCGCTCAGCCGCGCAGCTTCAGCGGCGGCGGCCACTCCGGCTGGGGCGGCGGAGGCGGCTACAAGGCCCCGCATGAAAGCCACTCCTTCAGCGGAGGCGGCCATTCGTTCGGTGGTGGTGGACACTCCTTCGGAGGCGGGCACAGCTCCGGCGGCGGAAGCCACGGTGGCGGCGGCCATCATCGCTGAAAGAGGGGCGCCGAGAGAAGTGTGCTGAGAAAGAGGCGCCGAGAGATCCGCCGAGAAAAGGGGCTCTCTCAGCGCACTTCCGTCAGCGCCTCAGTGGCCTTGCTCATCTTTGCGGTGCGTTCCAGCTTGTCCCAGTTGAAGGGCTTGCCGTCGATGGCGCGCTTGACCGTCTTGAACAGCACGATGGAGAACACCTGCCGGTAGGCAAACCGCTGCAGCCAGATGTGGAACAGCAGCCAGCCGTCGCCCTTG
>DASZRQ010000084.1:0-20877 GCA_035549115.1 Occallatibacter sp.
GGCAGAACGCTGGCCGAGGAAGCCGCTCTGGCGCAGGAGACGCCGGGACAGGTGGTGATTCACACCTTCGGCGAGCCGATCAAGCCGAATGGCGGGCTGGTGATTCTGAAGGGCAACCTGGCGCCCGAGGGCTGCGTGATGAAGGTTGCCGCAGCGAATCGCTACGAGCATCGCGGGCCGGCGCGGGTCTTTGACTGCGAGGACGACTGCTTTGCGGCGGTGCAGAAAGGCCAGATCAAGCCGGGCGATGTGCTGGTGATTCGCTACGAGGGGCCGAAGGGCGGGCCGGGCATGCGCGAGATGCTGCAGGTGACGGCGGCGATCAGCGGCATTCCCGAACTGAGCTCGACCGTGGCGCTGCTGACTGACGGGCGCTTCAGCGGCGCGACGCGCGGCATGACCGCGGGCCACGTGGCGCCAGAGGCGTTTGTGGGCGGGCCGATTGCCGCGGTCCGCGAGGGCGACACCATTCACTTCGACATTCCCAACCGCATGCTCAATGTGGAGATCAGCGCTGAAGAAATGGACGCGCGGCTGAAGGGCTTTACGCCGCCGGCACTGCGCTGGCCGCAGGGCGTGTTCCGCAAGTATGTGGACCGTGTGACCTCGGCCTCCAAGGGCGCGACAACATAGAACCATTCACCGAAATTGCTCATGCACCTTCATCGAAGGAGAGAGACCATGGGAAGCAACGCGAATCAGCAGACCTCGAATGCGCACCTGACCACACCCACCCCGCTGACCGGCGCGGAGATTGTATGGGCCACGCTGGTGGGTGAGGGCGTAACGGATGTCTTCGGGTATCCGGGCGGCGCGATTCTGCCGGTCTACGACGCGCTGCGCAAGTTTCCCATTCACCACACGCTGGTGCGCCACGAGCAGGGCGCGTCGCACATGGCCGACGGCTATGCGCGCGCGTCGGGCAAGGTGGGCGTTGCGCTGGCCACGAGCGGACCGGGCGCGACGAACCTGGTGACGGGCATTGCCACGGCGATGCTGGATTCGATTCCTGTGGTGTGTATCACGGGCAATGTGTCGAGCAAGGTGCTGGGCACGGATGCCTTTCAGGAAGTGGACATCACAGGCATCACGCTGCCGGTGACCAAGCACAACTTTCTGGTGAACCGCGCGGACGATATTGCGCCGGCGATCCGGCATGCCTTCCAGATTGCGCAGAGCGGGCGGCCGGGGCCGGTGCTGGTGGACATCACGAAAGACGCGCAGCAGGCGACGGCGATCTTCGACTTTGCAGCAGCAAAGCCGAAGCCCTACAAGCCACACCCGATGCTGCATGTGGATGACACGGCGCTGACGCAGGCGGCGGAGCTGATTCGCAACGCGAAGCGGCCCGTGATCCTGGCCGGGCACGGGGTGTCGGAATCCGGCGCGATGGAGCAGGTGCGCACGCTGGCCGAGCGCACGCAGACGCCGGTGGCGCTGACGCTGCTGGGGCTGGGCGTCTTCCCTGCCTCGCATCCGCTGAGCCTGGGCATGATGGGCATGCACGGCGAGTCGTGGGTGAACGATGCGATTCAGGAAGCCGACCTGCTGATCGCCTGCGGCATGCGCTTTGACGATCGCGTGACGGGCAAGCTCTCCAGCTACGCGCAGAAGGCCAAGAAGATTCACATCGAGATCGACCCGGCGGAGATCAACAAGAACGTGAAGGCCGATGTGGCGCTGGTGGGCGACCTGCGCGCGGTGCTGGAAGACCTGCTGCCGCGCGTGGGCGGCCGCGACGGGAGCGCGTGGCTCAAGACGATCGAGGCCAGCAAGGGCGCATCGGCGGTGCGCGACATCCGGAACCTGCCGGACTCCGGACATCTCTACGCCGCGCACGTGATGCACGACCTGTGGCGGCTGACCGGCGGCGATGCCGTGGTGGTGACCGATGTGGGCCAGCACCAGATGTGGGAGGCGCAGTATTTCCACCACGAGAAGCCGCGCACGTTGATCACCTCCGGCGGCCTGGGGACGATGGGCTTCGCGCTGCCCGCGGCCATCGGCGCCAAGTTTGCCTGCCCGGAGAAGGAAGTATGGGTAGTGGCGGGCGACGGCGGCTTCCAGATGACGGCGGCCGAGCTCTCGACGATTGTGCAGGAAGGCATCAAGATCAACATTGCGATCATCAACAACGGCTACCTGGGCATGGTGCGGCAGTGGCAGGAATTTTTCTACGACCGCAACTATGAGTCAACGCCGCTGGTGAGTCCGGACTTTGTGAAGCTGGCCGATGCGCATGGCATTCCGGGGCGCGCGGTGCGCACGCGCGGCGAGGTGGAAGACGCCGTGCAGGAGGCGCGCAGCACCAAGGGCGCATATCTGCTGAACTTCCTGGTGGAGAAGGAAGACTCGGTGTACCCGATGATTCCCGTAGGCTCCGCGCTGCACGAGATGATTCTGCGCCCCCACAAGAACCCGCTGCTCGAGCAGCCCGACGACGAGTAAGGACGCGCCAGGAGCAAGACCAATCATGATGCATACATTCGTTGCTTACGTGGAAGACCTGCCGGGCGTGCTGACGCGCGTGGCGTCGCTGTTTCGCCGGCTGAACATCAACATCCACTCGCTCACGGTGGGCCGCAGCGAGCGGCCGGGACTGTCGCGGCTGACGCTGGTGTGCGAGGCCTCGGCGGAGGCCGGACATCGCATCCGCGCCAGCCTGTATAAACTGGAAAACGTGGTGGAAGTGGACGACATTGCGCAGGCGCCCAGCGTGACGCGCGAGCTGGCGCTGATCAAGGTCGGCGCAACGAAGGAGACGCGCTCGGCGATCTTCGAACTCGTCGAGGTCTTCCGCGCGCGCATCGTGGACCTGACCGCGGACTCGCTGATGGTGGAGATGACGGGCGTGGAGAGCAAGATCGAAGGGCTGATCGAGGTGCTCAAACAGAGCGACAGCCCGATTCTCGAAATCTGCCGCAGCGGCAAGATGACCATGCGCCGCGGGCACCACACCAGCCGCGTGCTGCGCGCCATGGGCTCCGCCGGCGACGATGCAATCGAACCGGAGAGCGTGGATCTGACTCCGGAAGGCGCGGCCATCGAGCCCGAGTAGTTTTCAGGTTCTCAATTCAGGATTCCAACCCCGCACACAAAGGAAATCACAGAGAAGATCATGGCAAAGACTTATTACGATCACGACGCCGACCTCACGCTCATCCAGGCCAAGAAGGTCGCCATTATCGGCTACGGCTCGCAGGGACATGCGCATGCCCTCAACCTCAAGGACTCCGGTGTTGAAGTCAAGGTAGGTCTCGCGGCCAGTTCCAAATCCATTGAGAAGGCGAAGAAGGCCGGCCTTGAGGTCGACACCGTGGCCAACGCCACCAAGTGGGCCGACGTGGTGATGATCCTGACCCCCGACCAGACCCAGGCCAAGCTCTACACCGACGAGATTGCGCCCAACATCAAGCCGGGTTCCATGCTGATGTTCGCGCACGGCTTCAACATTCATTTCAAGACCATCATTCCGGCCAAGGACATTGACGTGACCCTGGCCGCTCCCAAGGCGCCGGGGCATCGCGTGCGCGAGGTGTTCACCGAGGGCGGCGGCGTACCGGGACTGATTGCCGTGGAGCAGGATGCAACGGGCAAGGCGCATGCGCTGACGCTGAGCTACCTGAAGGGCATTGGCTGCACGCGCGCCGGAGTGCTGGAGACCACCTTCAAGGAAGAGACCGAGACCGATCTCTTTGGCGAGCAGGCGGTGCTGTGCGGCGGCGTGAGCGCGCTGATCAAGGCAGGCTACGAGACGCTGACCGAGGCCGGCTACCAGCCGGAGAGCGCGTACTTCGAGGTGCTGCACGAGCTCAAGCTGATCGTGGACCTGATCTATCGCGGCGGCCTGGCGTACATGCGCTACTCGATTTCGGACACTGCCGAGTGGGGCGACTACGTGAGCGGCCCGCGCGTGATCAACGACGAGAGCAAGAAGGCGATGAAGGCCATCCTGACCGAAATTCAGGACGGCACGTTTGCCAAGCGCTTCCTGGCCGACCAGAACTCGGGACGGAAGGAGTTCATGGCCTTCCGCGAGGCCGAGGCCAAACACCCCATCGAGATTGTAGGCAAGAAGCTGCGCGCCTCGATGCCCTTCCTCGATCCGGTGACGGTAGAAGAAGTGGCCAAGACGCGGTAGTACAGCTTCTAGCTGCTAGCTACTAACCCCTAGTAAAAACGCGGCCGGACAGCGCATGCTGCCCGGCCGCTTTGCGTTGATGTTGATCATCGGTGTTTAAATGAGGCGATCACCCTTGCAGCGATTGTTCTCCCAATGAAGCGGCCGCCAGTTGTTCAGATTGTGAGGCCCATTGCGCGCAAGCGGGATGACATGATCGACTTCCCAGCCAAACTTAGTAGTCTGGCCGTAGGCACGCCACTCAATCCAACGCCCGTATGAGTCCTTGCGATACATGTTGGGATCGTAGCCCGGTACGATCTGGGCTTTAAACCAGATCGCGCTCAACTCCTCATGCGAATACTGCCGCGTTGTTGCCATGATTTCTCCTTATGCCGTTAATTGCCGTGTTCTCCACAGCAGTTTTTTGTTGACGGCGTCGGGAGCAGGCGACAAACTACACTTCCAAGATCGACTCGCGCCCTGCGCTTAAGGGTGCCGGAGCAGGTGGAACCGGAAAACTTCCAAGGGTCTTCGGTTCCACCTGCTGCTCCACGCCGCCACATGGCGGCGTTTTTGTTTACCCAAGTTCGGGCACTCGGCAGATGAAAAAATAGCGCTGTCTATGGGGCAAGTCAACACCAAACCACAATATATGGGACTTTCTCTGTAATTCCGGCTGTAGACAAGAATCTAGGCAGCATAAATGCACACAATTTTATGCAAAACGAATCTTTCACAAGTTCTTCAGCACAAGTAATTCATTACTTGATTGATAATCTCCAATTTTCCAGCTAAGATAATTTAGCTAGGATTTGAACGATGCACAAAGCGACGATGTTCGAGGCCAAGACAAATCTATCCGCCCTTGTACGCCGGGCACAGAAGGGCGAGGAAGTTGTCATCACCTCCGGCCGCGCACGCAAGCCCGTAGCGCGGCTTGTAGCGGTCGAGCCGCCGCGCACCAGCAGGCGCATTGGTTTCCTCAAGGGACAGGGCAATGTCGGACCGGAGTTCTTTGAGCCGCTGCCTGCCGACGAGTTGAGTCTCTGGAACGGCGAGGGCGAGTGAGATACCTGCTCGACACGCACGTTCTGCTCTGGGCCGCTTATCGGGATGAACTGCTTTCGCCGCACGGACGGCGGGCCCTGTCAGGCTCCGGCAACGAGTTGTTCGTCTCCGCAGCATCGGCATGGGAGATTGCAACCAAGCATCGGCTGGGCAAGCTGCCCGATGCGCAGATTCTCGCGGAGAACTTCGTGGCCACGGTGACGGAGGCGGGCTACCTGCTGCTGCCCATCGCGGTGGAGCATGCGCTGCGTGCCGGGCGCATGTCCGGCACGCACAAAGATCCCTTCGATCGCATGCTCGCCGCGCAGGCGATTGACGAGGATATGCCTATTCTGAGCTCCGATCCTCTACTCGACGGCTTTGGCGCGCGGCGCATCTGGTAGTTACAACTTTCTGTCCAGGCGGAAGGCAGCGGCCTGGAAGTCGCCACGGAAGTCGTCGCTCATGTCGAAGCCGTGGTTCATCCACCATGCGCCGCTGGCGGTGGCGGGCGTGCCTTTCGCGGCCGCGCCCTCGATGGGCGTGAGGGTGTACTCGGCAGCCGGATCGAGGCCAAGGAGCTTGAGGCGCGGGAAGCCGCGGCCCTCCTGCGTGGAATGGATGAAGGCGAAGACCACGGACTGCGATTTTGCATGGTTCACGGTCTGCGTGGCGGAGAACTCACTGCCGTTGCGCGGAGAGATGAGCCGGTAGAGATCGCCCTGCACGATGGTGGGCTGCACCTCGTGATAGGCGGCGATGAGACGTTTGGCGGTCGCCATCTCCTCTGCGTTCCACTTGGTGATGTCGGCGCCGATGCCGAGCGAGCCCTGCATGGAGCTGAGCATGCGATAGGCAAGCGATGTGGAGCGCTTGTTGAGCCAGTGAGGCGAGTCGGTGACCCAGGCCATCATCACCTGCGGCGTGTAGGCGTAAGTGAAGCCATCCTGCATGGTCAGGCGGTCGAAGGGATCGGTGTTATCCGAGGGCCACACCTCATCGACATATTTCATGATGCCGAGATCGACGCGGCTGCCGCCGCCGGAGCAGGACTCGAACTCGACCTTCGGGTGCTTCGCTTTGAGCTCGGCAAGGATCGAGTAGAGGTTGCGGATGAACTCGACGTAGACCTTCTTCTGCTCGGCGGGCGGAAGCTGATCCCAGCCGGGCTCGCTCCAGTTGCGGTTGTAGTCCCACTTGAGGAAGGCAATGTCATTGTCGGTCAGCAGCTTGTCGAGGAAACCGAAGACGTAGGCGCGGACATCGGGGCGCGCGAGGTTGAGCACGAGCTGGTTGCGCTCCTCGGTGCGCGGTCGGCCGGGGAAGTTGAGCACCCAGTCGGGATGCTTGCGGTAGAGGTCAGAATCGGGGTTGACCATTTCAGGCTCGACCCACAGGCCAAAGTCCATGCCGAGGCTGTGAACCTTGTCGATGAGCGGCTTGAGGCCGTGGGGAAACTTCTGCGGGTTCACGTACCAATCGCCGAGTCCGGCGTGGTCGTCCTTGCGCTGGCCGAACCAGCCATCGTCCATCACAAAGCGGTCCACGCCAAGGGCCGCGGCCTTCTCGGCGAGGGCCATCTGCCCGGCTTCGGTCACGTTGAACTCGGTAGCCTCCCAGGAGTTGTAGAGGACGGGGCGGGGTTTGGGCGCGGCGGCTTCGCCCTCGCCCACGCGGTGCGGCAGGATATGCGCAATTTCGTAGTGATGCAGCAGGCGCGAGGCCCCGCCAAGGCCGTGCGCCGAATAGCCACCGTAGAAGACGGGGGTTTCCAGCGACTGGCCGGGATGCAGCACGTAGCCGAAGTCGAAGGGGTTGAAGCCGCCGGTCACGCGGATGGCGTCGAGAGTGTCCTGCTCGACGGTGATGCGCCAGGAGCCGCTCCAGGCCAGCGCGCCGAACCATACGTCGCCATGATTTTCGTCGGGGGCACCAGCCTGAATCGCGAACCAGGGATTGGCCTGTGCGCCGGTGGTGCCGCGTCGGCTCTCCAGCACGCGCTCGCCGGGATGCAACGTCTCCTGGGTCAGCGTCCACTCTCCGGCCCAGCGGCCGGTGAGGTAGTCGAGCGAGTAATGCGCGGGCGGGAGAGCCCAGGCGGCCGCGGCGGCCTGCTCAATGGTGATGGGCTGGGGCTCGTGGTTCACGATCGTGGCCCAGCGGGCAAGGATGCCGCTGGCGGGGTCCATCTCATAGTGCAGAACCACGAAGACGTAGCTCCCGATGTCCTTGAGCACGACGTTGAATCCGTGCGGCGTGGCCTGCTCGCTGTCATAGTGCAGCACCAGGTCACGGTTGCCATTGGCAAAGGTGACCTTGAGCGCAGGCTCGACATAGAGGCCGGCGCCCCAGCCGGCGTACTCCTGCGGGGTGGTGGTGTAGGAGGAGTCGAACGAGGCCCAGGGGCGCATGGGCTCGGCCTGGGCAAAGCGGTCGCTGGCGGCGAGACGGCCGCCCCAGTAAAGCTGCTGGAGCTCTCCGCGGGGGTTGACGCCGAAGACATAGGAGACATTGCCGCCATCGAGGCGAAAGATTTTGGTTTCCTTGTCATACGCGGTGTTGGACTGGGCGAGAGCGGCGCATGCGGCGGCGAGCAGAGCCAGGCATGAAAAGGTTTTCAGCATCGGAGACCCCTCGTATGTGCTTTCGGACCGACTCATCATAGCCGATTCGGCCAACCCCTGGCCTGCTCTGCCCCGCTCCGGACCGTCGCGCATCAAACCGCGCGGATTGTGGGAGAACCGGGCCCCAAGATCGGCTATCCTGATGCAACCCGGAGGTTCCGGATGCTTCCCCCAGTCCCCATGACGCTGCAGCCCGCACGCCCCACCCCTGCCGAGGAGATCGCGGAGGCGCTCGACCGCATCAGTTCCCTGCATGGCCTTTCCTTTGAGGAAAGACTATGGCTGGCCCGCAATGGCGAAGAGGTCGCGGCCGAGCCAGGCCAGGTCCTGTTTGAAGAGGGCGCGCCGGCCGACCGCATGATTCTCATCCTGAAGGGCGAGATTCACGTGCGGCGGCATGGCGGCGGTCCCATGGAGCTGTTCATCGGGCGTTCCGGGCAGATGACCGGCCTGCTTCCCTTCTCGCGCATGAAAGCCTCCGGCGGGCAGGGCTATGCGGTGTCACATGTCTGGGCCATCACGATCCATAAATCTCTCTTTCCGGAGATGCTGGAGGCAATCCCGTCGATGACGCAGCGTTCCGTCTCCACACTGCTGGACCGGGTGCGCGAAGTAACGCGCATCGAGCAGCAGGCGGAGAAGCTGACCGCGCTGGGCAAGCTGGCGGGCAACCTGGCGCACGAGCTGAACAACCCGGCGTCCGCAGCGCAGCGCGCGGCCTCCAGCCTGGTCACGGAGCTGCGCTCGAACCGCAAGAACCGGTTCAAGCTGGTGAACCTGTGCCTGGACGACACGAAGATTCGCGCGGTGGAGGACTGGGAGCAGAGGGTCCTGAGCCGCGGGTCCAATACGCTCGGCGCCAGCGAGCTGATTGCGCGGGAAGATGCCCTGCGCATATGGCTCAATGAGCTGCCCTGCGAAGACGCATGGGAGGTGGCGGCGCAACTGAACGAACAGGGCGTGACCGTGGAGGACCTGGATACGCTGCGCAAGGCGCTGGAGGCCCGGGAGGCCAGTGTCGCGCTGCAATTCTTTACCCGCTACCTGCGCTCCACGCGCTCGGTGGAGACGCTGCTGAATTCCACGGCGCGCATCTTCGACCTGATCAGCGCGGTAAAAGCCTATGCGTACCTGGACCGCGCGCCGATCATCGAGGTCGACGTACCCGCCGGACTGGACGCCACGGTGCAGATGCTGCAGTCGCGCATGTCGAACGTCAAGGTGGAGCGCGACTACCAGCCGGACCTGCCCACCATCAGCGCCTACGGCAGCGAGCTGAACCAGGTGTGGATGGCGCTGATCGAGAATGCGCTGGACGCGCTGGGCAACCAGGGCACGCTCAAACTCACCTGCCGCATGGAGCCGGATATGCTGCTGGTGGAGATCTGGGACACGGGGCCGGGCATACCGCCGGAGATTCAGGACCGGATCTTCGAGCCGTTTTTCACCACCAAAGCGCCGGGACTGGGCCTTGGGCTGGGCCTGGACAATGCCATGCGGATTGTGCGTAAACACCGTGGACACTTGAGTGTACGGTCAGAACCGGGGTCGACCTGCTTCCGGGTGCGATTACCGGCGGACCAACTCCAGGCTTACTGAAGGTTTGCTTAAGTGTGTGCTGAATCGGGTCAATCCTGCATCTTAGCTTGATACAGGAGGAACGTATGACCGAGCCTACGGGGAAAGACGGAAGCTCATTCGCCTTTGCACCGTTGCTTACAGTCACCGCAGGCGACTCAGCCGTGGACTTTTACAAAACCGCTTTTGGTGCAGTAGAACTTTTCCGCATGGAAAACGCAGATGGATCGGTTGTGGCTCAACTGAGGGTGGGCAACTCGGATTTCTGGGTGGTGGACGAGTCGCCGGAACACCAGAACTTCAGCCCCTCCACCCTCGGCGGCACAACGGTGCGCATGGTGCTGGTAGTCAATAACCCCGACGCCGTGTTCGACCGCGCCGTGGATGCCGGCGCCCGGCCGCTATGGCCTATGATTGATCAACCGTTTGGATGGCGTATCGGCCGCCTTGCCGATCCGTTCGGCCATCAATGGGAAATTTGCAAGCAGCTCTCAAGAGCAGCATGACCCTGCACGTTCCGCCGCCCAAGCCGCTGGAGATCCTTGAAACCGAGCGGCTGCTGCTGCGCAAGCCCGCAGCCGGCGACGCGGAAGCCATCTTTCGGCGCTACTCAAGCGATCCGGAGGTGACCCGGTATATGAGCTGGGCCACCCACCGGCATCTGGACGATACACGCGCCTTTCTTGCCTGGAGCGAAGGGGACTGGGCCCGCTGGCCGGCGGGCTCGTACCTCGCGTTTGCGCGCGACCAGAATTACCTGCTCATCGGCGGCACGGGGCTCACGTTCAAGACTCCCGAGCTGGCCGTGACCGGCTACGTGCTGGCCCGCGATGCCTGGGGCAACGGCTATGCCACGGAGTGCCTGCGCGCCATGATCGCGCTGGCGCGCGAGACCCGTGTGCGCCGGCTGGAGGCCGTGTGCCATGTGGACCACCGCGCCTCCGCGCACGTGATGGAGAAGTGCGGCATGCGCTTCGAGGGCATCGTCAAAGAGCACACGGAGTTTGTGAATCTGGCGCCGGGCCAGCGGCTGGATGTGCGCTGCTATGCGCTGGAGTTCTGGAGCTAGAACGAGACATCCACGGGGCCGGTGACGCGCAGGACCGACTGATCGCCGGTCTTCTGCTTCCAGGCAGCGCGGATGGCGTCGACCTTGGCGCGGTTCTCAGCCGTGTCAGGGTAGTCGATGATGAGCATCTTGGAGCGGAGGCGCTCCGGCATGGCCTGGCCTTTGCCCTGCCACTGGCCGTAGACATCCACCACACTCAGACCATCCGGGAAGCGCGGCGTGACTTCCCTGTCGAGGAACTCGCGCCATGCCGCCTCGCTCACCCCCTGCTCGGGGTGGTCAGCGGGGCCAAGACCGAAATAGAGCTTGGTATCGACCCATCCCTGGGTCTGGCCGGGATGCGCGGGGTCGCCCGTGAGTGTGGGCGCGGCCGCCTGCGGAGCCGCAGCAGGCGCGCCGGAGGGATGCGCGCAGCCGGCGAGGGCAAGCACAAGCACAAACGGGATGAAGGCGGACCGAAGCCGCATGGCTGGATGTTCTCCTGAGCCGGACATGAGGAACCGAGGCTACTGTTCGATGTCCACGCCGCGCCAGAAGGCGACGTAGCCCTTAATTTTGCGGGCGGCGGGCTTGGGGTCGGGGTAATACCAGGCAGCGTCGGGATTTTCCTGGCCGTCGATGACCAGGCTCATGTAGCGGGCCTGGCCCTTCCAGGGGCAGGTAGAGGTGGAGCTGCTGGGCCGGAAATACTCCCGATTGAGGCTGCCCTCGGGGAAATACACGTTCCCTTCCACGATCTCTGTCTGGTCGCTCTCGGCGATTACTTTACCATTCCAAATTGCTCGTGCCATTGGGTTTACCGTATTTACCGCGCGCTGGGCGCGGAGCCGGCAGGGCCGCGAGGCCGTGCCAGCTTTCCGGATACGACAGTAGCAGAGATTTGGCGGCAAGGCGAGCGCCCCGGCCGACGCCGGGGCCAGAAGGGTTACTGCTTGATGCTGATGGACTCGATCCTGACGCTGTGGCTGGAGGCGTCCGCGACGGCCTTGACGGTCACGTGATCGCCATAGAAGCTCTTGACCGCGTCGGGATTGTCGATCGACCAGACGGCTTTCTTTTCCTCGTCGACGAAGACGGGTTTGAGACCGCCCTCGATGCACTTGCGGACGCAGGCCGCGCCGGTTCCGGCATGCTTGGCGCCGCACATCGAGTCCGAGATCCAGCCGCTGATCTCCTTGGAATCCGCTGCCTGCGCCGCCGTAGCGGCAAAGGCGCATCCCAGAATCAGAACTGCAACAATTCGTTTCACAGTGACCTCCAGAGAATGACTGCTTACCGGAACCATGATGCGCCGCGGCGGCAGTGCTGGCAAGTTGAAGCTGCTTCAGGAGACGTGCGGCCTGCGCCGGATTAAGCCTGATGGAAAGAATGGAGCGAAGATTACGATTTCGCGGACATGCCTCTGCGGCGGGCCTCGACATTCTTGAGAACCAGCTCATAGCGCGCGGCGGCAGCGGGAAAACGCTGCACCAGCTCGGAAGTCCTGGCAAGAAAAGCCGGCATACGCTCGTGGATGGCATCGAGGATATGAGCCATCTTGGCGAGGATGTAAAAGCCCTCCGCGTTGCAGTCGACGAACAACTCAGGCGAGAGAGCGCCGTGCAACACCATGGCCGCGGCCATCTCCCAGTAGCTGGTGACCTGGCGGAAGTGCGCATTGTGCGGGTGCGCGGGGCTGGAGGCGACCGCGAAGAAGTCCTCGGCAGTGGCCGGCCAGAACTCGCCGGCGAACCAGGCGCGGGCCTCGCGCATCACGGCTTCCGTGCGCAGTTCGTAGAGCTTGAGGATGATTTCAGCGTCGGCGGGTGTGGCCAGATTGCTTTGCATGCAGAAGGGGTCTCCGCAGGACATCCTAGCAGCTTCCGTGAAAGCGATCAGGCTGCCGGGGTTTCTTCCTTTTTCGCGGGCCTGGAAGGAGTTCCTGTGCCCACACCTGCGACCAGCTCTTCCTTGGCATAGAACCGGCCAGACCCATCGATTTCACCAGAGGCCAGGCGGCGATCCACCTCTTCCAGAGCTTGGTGGATTGCATCATGAATTTCGCTGGAAGTCATCGCTCTCATTGCGCCGTCTCCCTCATGAGCATCCAGATACGCTGTTCGTGGACAATCACCGGCCCATCGGCGCGCTTTTCTGCCACCAGAACACGCCTCTTGCCCGAATTATCGTAGATTTCCGCTTCTTCTGCCAGCGGAAGATAAAGGTGCAGCATATTCCGAAGTCCCGTTCGGAACCTGCGCTCGATAACGTCAGCCGGAATATCGTGTCCTCCCTGACTCACTCTATGTGCGACGCGTTCGCGAGACAACTGCGGAGAAGAAAGCCAAAGATACAGCAGCGTGATCCTCCAACCGTCTTTCCTGCATGAGCGAAGAAGCGGAATATAGGATTTTCCAGCACAAGTTGTCTCCAAGGCAAAGCTTCTCGCCTCTCCGATGAAACGATGCATGCTCGACAGCAGCATGCGCCCCGCAGCAAAATCTGCCGATGCCGCATGACCCCGCATACGAGTGCGGGCGATTTCATCCGCATTGAGAAAGATGCCGTCACGAAAGAGATGCGGCAACAGTGCGCACGCGGTCGTGGTCTTGCCCGCGCCGTTGGGGCCGCCGAGGATGACAATCTCTTTCACACGCTCTGAGCTTACGCCGGCTGCAGTTCTCTCTTCGGCGCGGGCTTTTCGGCAACGGGGCCGTGGGTCTCGGCGGTGGGCGGAGGCGGCGCGTCGCCGATGCGCTTGGAGTAGGTGCAGACAACCGCGGCCCCTTCGGCTTCAGCGGCGGCCTTCTTGCCGCGCTTCGGCGCTTCTTCCTCGGCGCCCTTCTTCTTGTTGGGGCACTCGAGGTAGATGCCGGATTTGAGGGTCTTCTCGACGAGGTACGGGCTGCCGCACTCGGGACATTTGGTGGGCACGGGCTTGTAGTTCGAGGTGAAGTCGCACTTCGGATAATTCGTGCAACCCCAGAAGATGTTGCCGCGGCGGGCCTTGCGCTCGGCGATGTCGCCTACGCCGCACTTGGGGCACTTCATGCCTTCGATGAGGTTCTGCTTCACGTACTTGCACTTGGGGTAGCCGGAGCAGGAGACGAACTCGCCATACGCGCCCTGGCGCAGCACCAGCGGCTTGCCGCAGACGGGGCAGTCTTCCCCGGTGGGCTGCGGCGCGTTTTGCTTTTGCTGCTGCTTTTGGCTGAGCTTGCGAATCGTCTTGCAGGGCGGATCGGCTGAGTAGTCGGGACAGCTCATGAAGGGGCCCCACTGGCCGTTCTTGAGCACCATCTCCTTGCCGCAGTTGTCGCAGAACTCCTTCTCGGGCACGTCGTCCGCACCGGGGGCGCTGAGGTCGGGCTTGGCGGCGTAGTTTTCCTTGGTGAAATCGCAGCCGACCTGTTCGACGGTGATCTTTTTGCCTTTGGCAGCAGAGTCGCCGACGGCCTCGTTAATGGCGGCTACGAGAGCCTTATTCTCCGCAACTTCCTTCGTGAAGACACTCTCGTCTTCAACCGTGGCGCGGACGGTCATGGGGAACTTGAGAGTGGTCGTAATCTTCTTCGTGACGGCCTTCGGATCTTTCTTCCACGGACCAAGGGCGACGGTTACCGGTTTGCTGCGGGTGAAGTTGGAGCAGGAGTAGAAGCTGCCGAATTTGCCCCACTTCAAAACCAGCGGGCTGCCGCACTTGTCGCAGACCTCGTTGGTGGGGACCTCCATGCGCTTGATGTCTTCCATCCTGTCGCCGGCAACAGCCAGCTCTTCTTCAAAGTGCTCGTAGAAGCCGTTGAGAAGATCGGTCCAGCGCTCTTCGCCGTCTTCCACCGCATCCAGCTCGGTTTCAAGTTTGGCGGTGTATTGCATGTCGAAGATATAGGGAAAATTCTGTACGAGCAGCTTGGTGACCACGGTGCCGATTTCCGTAGGAACAAAGCGGCCCTGAATCTTCTTCACATACTCGCGGTCCTGGATGGTGTTGATGATGGAGGCGTAGGTGGAGGGACGGCCGACGCCCTTCTCTTCGAGCACCTTGACCAGCGAGGCTTCGTTGTAGCGTGGCGGCGGCGAGGTGAAGTGCTGCTCGTCCTCGAGCTTTTCAAGCTCCAGAGTCTTGACGTTGTCGAGAATAGGAAGCTTGCTGGAAGACTCATCGTCGTTTTCTTTTTTCTCTTCGGCGACTTCGTAGACCTTGAGGTATCCGTCAAAACGAACGATCGAGCCGCTCGACCGGAAGTCGTAGGTCTTGCGCGTGGATTCAGAGACGGCAGCGATCTTCGCGGTGGTGACATCGAAGACAGCGGGCGCCATCTGGGAGGCAACAAAACGCTGCCAGATGAGCCGGTAGAGCTTGAGCTGCTCATCGCTGAGATAGCGGGCAATGGAGTCAGGCGTGCGCGCGGCATCCGTCGGCCGGATGGCCTCGTGCGCATCCTGCGCGTCTTTCTTGCCTTTGAAGACGTTGGGCGTCTCGGGCAGATACTTCGAGCCAAGCTCTTTGCTGATCCACTCGCGTGCGCCGGCTACGGCCTCGGGCGCGATGCGGGGCGAATCGGTACGCATATAGGTGATGAGGCCGGTGGTACCTTCCGCGCCGATCTCAACGCCTTCATAGAGGCGCTGCGCAATGCCCATGGTGCGGCGCACGTTGAAGCCAAGTTTGGTGGCGGCGTCGCGCTGCAGTTGGCTGGTAATGAAGGGCGGAAGCGGCTTTCTGCGCTGTTCGCGGCTTTCCAGCGAGGTGAGCGACCAGGTGGCCTTTTCGAGCGCGGCGACAACCGCTTTCATCGACTTCTCGTCGGGCAATGCGTTGGCCAGGTACTGATCCTTGCCATCCTTATCTGTGCCGTTGTCGACGCGAACGGGCTCTCCATCAATGCCGACAAAACGCGCCTTGAACGACTTGCCGCTCTGGCGCTCGGGATGCAGCATGGCGTCGAGGGTCCAGTACTCCACCGGCTTGAACGCGCCTATCTCTGCTTCACGTTCCACGATGAGGCGCACGGCCACAGTCTGCACACGGCCGGCGGAGAGACCGCGGCGCACCTTATCCCAGAGGAGCGGCGAAATCTGATAGCCGACGAGGCGATCGAGGACGCGGCGGGTCTGCTGTGCGTCCACCAGGTTCTGATCGATGTCGCGAGCGTGGGTGAAGGCCTCCTGCACGGCCTTCTTGGTGATCTCGTTGAAAGTGACCCGATGAATCTTCTTCTTTTCTTTGGCGCTGGTGCCAAGCTGAAGAGCCAGGTGATAGGCAATCGCTTCGCCTTCGCGGTCAGGGTCAGGAGCGAGGAAGATCTGGTCGGCCTTCTCGGCCGCACGCTTCAACTGATCGACCACTTTCTCTTTGCCGGGCGACACGATCAGCTCCGGCACGAAGGTGCGCTTCTTCAGCTCGACGCCAATGTCGTTCTTGGGCAGGTCCATGATGTGACCGATGGAGGCGCGCACCTCAAAGCCTTTACCCAGATATTTCTCGATCGTCTTCGCCTTGGCGGGAGATTCGACGATCACCAGTGATTTGCTCATTGCCATCCTTTATTACTACGTCCCGTACATTCGGCCTGTTGGACTCGACGGAAGGCCGTTCCGTTTCTTACGCAGCGGCGCTGCTCCCGGTTCGGGGGAGCCGCCGATTCCTTGTGACGATGAAAAATGGCCCGCAAAAGTTGCAAGCTAACACGGAATACGGCTCGGTTTCCACCTGCGGCCGGAGATTTTTCAGGGGTCCGGTTCCTGTTTCCTTACCCGAAACCGCGGCGAGAGTTGCGGTGGAGCCGCACAGAATCAAGGGTTTCCGCCGCTGCCGCGCGTGGACCATCCTTAGTTACATGGTGCGCACGAAATTCTTTCCCGGCAACTGGCGAATGCGCCCGGCCATCTCCAGTTCGAAGATCGCCGTGAAGACCTCGGAGGAGGTCAACTGCGTCTCCAGCCTTTCGAGCAGCTCGTCAATCTGCAGCGACTCGTCAGTCCGCAGAGCTTCAAGGACAATGGCCTCTTCCGGCCGCAGCACAGGGTCCGGCAAAAGAGATGCCGGCTCGCCGGGTTTGGATTCAACGCCGGCCTCGGCCTCAAGCTCCAGACGCACTTGCGAGGGCAGGTTTTCCCACACGTCCTCCCAGGTGGCGGTGAGGGTTGCGCCCTGCTTAATCAGCGTGTTGGGAGTCCACGAGCCCTTGCTGGTTACGTTGCCGGGCACGGCGAAGAGGTCGCGATTCTGCTCCGCGGCGCAGCGGGCCGTGACGCGCGTTCCGGAGTTCTCGCCTGCCTCGACCACGAGCACGGCAACGCTGAGGCCGCTGAGGATGCGGTTGCGGCGGGGAAAGTTCTGCGGCGCGGGAAAGGTGCCCAAGGGAACCTCGCTCACAATGGCGCCTCCAGCCGCGAGAATCTCGCCGGCGAGCTTGTGGTTCTCCTTGGGGTAAACCACATCGATACCCGTGCCCCACACGGCCAGCGTGGGCATGCGTGCGGCCAGCGCGCCCCTGTGCGCACAGGTATCGATGCCGCGGGCCATGCCGCTGATGACCTGAAGGCGGCGCACGGCCAGATCGCGGGCCAGCATCTCGGCCATGCCGGAACCATAAGGCGTGGGATGGCGCGTGCCGACGATGGCGATGGAGGACCGCGCCAGCAGGGCCGCGCTGCCTTTGAGCCAGAGCACCGGCGGCGGGTCGTAGATCTCCTTGAGGCGCTCGGGATACTCGGGATCGCTGAACATGACGAACTGGCCGCCCAGCTCGGCTACGCGGACAAACTCCTGCTCGGCGGCCTGGCGGGCCCGGCCCTCGAAGATGAACTGCACGGCCATCGCAGGCAGGCGCAGGCTCTCCAACTCGGTGAGGGAGGCCCGAAAGACCGCGCCGGGCGACTCAAGCTCCCTGAGCGCCTGCAACACGCGCCGGGGGCCCAGACCGGGCACCAGCGCAAGGGCCAGCCAGGCCAGCCGGTCATCCGGAGGAAAGGCCGCGGGTAGGGCGGTAGAGGATTGCGTCAACTCGTTCATTTGGCAGATGATGCTTGGAGTCCTGCCTGCGCAAAATTTCGCACCAGGCAACAAAATTAAAATTCTCTTAGTTTGTGGTCACAGTACGCGGGGCGCGGCATGAAGTCAAGACACCGGCAGGCGTGCTGCGGCGGCCAGATTGGGACAGCGGGCGGAATCCGGCCGGAAGCGTTGGTAATCTAAGACTTAGTGAATCCTCCCTCTTCAACCCGCTTGCGCATTGCCGCCATTCGCTTTCTGAACCCCGCCCCGCTGATGTGGGATTTTGACCATCCCCCGCTAGCCGCTGAGCTTGCGGAGCGCTACGAGATCAACTGGATGCTGCCCGCGCAGTGCGCCGACGAGCTGGCCTCAGGCGCGGCAGACCTGGGCCTGGTGCCGATTGCTGCGCTGGCAACCGATCCCCGGCTGCGCGTGCTGCCGGGATGCACCATTGCCTCCAAGGGCCGGGTGCGGTCGCTGATTCTGGTGCGGCGGGCAAGTCAACCGCTGGAGAAGCTGCGCAGCGTGGCCGCGGATACCGCGAGCCGTACCACGGTGACCTATGCCCGCATCCTGTTCCAGCGCTGGGGCAACGGCGATGTGCCGTTTGTGCCCATGACCGCCGACCTGGATGCCATGCTGGAGCGGGCCGACGCGGCAATTGTGATTGGCGACCCGGCTTTGATGGCGCTGGAGGAGCAGGCCAACCGCCGCGAGCGCACCGGCGAGGAGCTTGTGTATCACGACCTGGCCGAAGAGTGGCGCGCCTCGACCGGCCTGCCCTTCATCTCCGCTGTCTGGGGCATTGCATGCAGCACGCCTCTGGACGAGCGGGTCACCGGGGACCTGATCCAGTCGCGCGATCACGGCCTGGCCAACATCGATGCGCTGGTGGACGAGTGGGCACAGAAGCTGCCGCTGCCAGCGGAGACGATCCGCACCTACCTGACGGAAAACATCCATTACGTGCTGGACGAGGAGTGCATCGATGGGATGCGCGGCTTCTTCCGCATGGCGGCAGAGGCGGGCGCACTGCCTGCTTACGAGCTGCCGGAGCTGGCGGCCGCGCGCTAGGCGTGTATCAGGCTTCCAACTGGCCGAGCCAGAGACGGAGGCACCGCTGTGCGGGCTCGGCAAGATGCGGGGCAAGATGCGCATAGCTGGCACGCAGCTCGGGGATGCTTTTGCCCGCGGCGGCCAGCTCGCAGGTATGGCCGATAAGCCAGCGCTCGAAGCCCGGCGCACCCGCCTCGGGATGAAACTGGAAGCCGATAGCATTGCGGCCAAGCGCAAAGGCCTGTTGCATGCAGACTGCCGTGGAAGCCAGCAGGGTTGCGCCCGCAGGCAGATCGAAGGTATCGCCGTGCCAGTGCAGCACAGGCTGATTCTCGAAGACGGCAAGGCATGAGGCGCGGCCTGCTTCTGTGAGTGCGAGAGGGGCGAAGCCAATCTCCTTTGCCGGGCCGGGATAGACGCGCGCGCCGAGAGCGCGGGCCATCAGTTGCGCGCCGAGGCAGATGCCAAGGGTGGGCCTGCGCGCCGCCAGACGCTCCGTCAGAAGCGCAATCTCCGCAGTCAGGAAGGGATATTTGTCGTCTTCATAGACGCCGATGGGGCCGCCGAGCACGATCAGCAGATCGGCCGCAGCGGTGCGCTGTGCATCGAGCGGATCGAGGCCGATGTCGAGATAGTCGACGGCATAGCCGGCTTCGGCAAGCACGGGCGCGAAGTGACCCAGGTCCTCAAAGGCGAGGTGCCGGATGGCGAGGGCCGTCCTGCTCATGCGCGCGGCTAAATCTCCCAGCGCAGCAGCGCCGCGCCCACGGTGAAACCCGCGCCCATGGCACCGAGAAGCACCAGGTCGCCTTTTTTGAGCTTGCCTTCGTCGAGAGCGGTTTGCATCGCAAGCGGGATGGTGCCGGAGGAGGTATTGCCGTATTTTTCAATGTTGATGATGACACGATCCTCTGGCATGGCGAGCCGCTCCGCCGTGGCCATGATGATGCGCTTGTTGGCCTGGTGCGGAATGAAGCAACCGAGATCCGCGCCGGTGACGCCATTGCGCTCGAGTACCTTCACGGTGGTCTCGGCCATCTTGCGGACGGCGAACTTAAAGACCGCGGGACCGTCCTGGTAGATGTAGTGCATCTTCTTGTCGATGGTCTCGTGGGTGGTCGGGTTCAGGCTGCCGCCGCCCTTGAGGTTGAGAGCCGCTCCGCCAGAGCCATCCACCTCATGCACAAAGTCGATGAAGCCAACTTCGCCTTCTTCGGCAGGCTCGATGAGCACCGCGCCGCCGCCATCGCCGAAGAGTACGCAGGTGGTGCGGTCGGTGTAGTCGGTCATGCGGGTGTTGGCGTCGGCGCCGCAGACGAGCACTTTCTTGTGCGCGCCGCTCTCGACGAGCTTGACGCCGGCCTGCAGCGCGAAGACAAAGCCCGAGCAGCCGGCGGAAACATCGAATCCCCATGCGCCTTTGGCCCCGAGCTTGTCCTGCACGAGGCACGCGGTCGAGGGAAACATCATGTCCGGCGTGACGGTGCCGACGATGATGGCCTCGATCTCACTGGGAGCGATGCCGCGCCTGGCGATTACCTGCCGGGCGGCTTCAACGCACATGTCGCTCACGCCCAGGCCCTGCCCCAGCACATGGCGCTCGCGGATGCCGGTGCGGGTGAGAATCCACTCGTCGCTGGTATCGACCAGCTTTTCAAGATCCTGATTGGTGAGAACCTGGGGCGGAACGTATGTGCCGAGCGCGGTGATTTTGGCGCGGCGGCCGACGACGGGGCGCACGGCGAGACTCAATGGACTTCTCCTTGCGGCGCGATGCTCAAAAACCCGGCTCGCGCCTGACAACTGAGCGAGCCCGAGGCCCGCAGAGCTGGTGGCAGCGGCGCAAACGCGCCAAAAAAGTACCGGGTGACCTACTGCGCCCGTACTAGCCCGTTACCGTTGCTTCCTTCCGGACCTGGCGGGGTTGGCGGGATTACGTCGCGTAGGACCCGGCACTGATTGATTTTAGCATTGCGGGCGGTTGGCGCGCAGGCTGGCCGCACCCGCGAAAATCCTTTCGCCGGTACAATAAAGATGTGAGCAAATCATCCGCACCCACGGCGCCTGTCGTGGGCTTTGTTTCGTTAGGCTGCCCGAAGAACCTCGTCGACTCCGAAGTGATGATGGGGCTGCTGGACCGCGCCGGTGCGCGGCTGACGGCACGGCCGGAAGAGGCCGAGATTCTGGTGGTGAATACGTGCAGCTTTATCGACACGGCCAAACAGGAGTCGGTGGACACGATTCTGGAGATGGCGCGGCACAAGACCGAGGGCCGCGCGACCAAGCTGATCGTGGCCGGGTGCCTCGTGGAGCGCTACCGCGACGAGATTCGCAAGAACATTCCCGAGGTGGATGCGGTTGTCGGCACGGGCGAGCTTGAGTCGATTCTGGAGGCGGCGGG
>DASZRQ010000085.1:0-2053 GCA_035549115.1 Occallatibacter sp.
TACTTGTTTTGCATGGCCGTGAACTTACCAGTGTACAGGAGATACGGTTCTGGAACACGCCAGCGGCGGGGCGGGCGGACCACGCCTGCAATGGCTTAGAATCGGCTTAGCATGAAGTGTCCTTATTGCGGCTTTGCCCAGGATCGGGTGGTCGACTCGCGCGAAAGCAAGGAGGCCGATGCCATCCGCCGCCGGCGCGAGTGCGAGCGCTGCAACCGCCGCTTTACCACCTACGAGCGCATCGACGAGATTCCCTACATGGTCGTCAAGAAGGACGGCCGGCGCGAGCGGTTCGACCGCCAGAAGGTGCTGAGCGGCCTGCTGCGCGCCTGCGAAAAGCGGCCGGTCTCATCCAGCCAGTTGGAAAAGATCGTGGACGCCACGGAGAGCTACCTGATCGACGCGCCGGAGCGCGAGCGCACCACGAGCGAAGTGGGCGAGCTGATCATGCAGCACCTCAAGGGCCTCGACACCGTGGCCTACATTCGCTTCGCGTCGGTCTATCGCGACTTCAAGGACGTGAACGAGTTCAAGCAGGAGCTCGAGGGCCTGCTCGACACGCACCGCACCACAAAATCCAGAAAGTAGAACCTGCAAGGAGCAGCCCCCATGTCTCACAGAGTCACATTGATCCCCGGCGACGGCATCGGCCCGGAAGTCACGCAGGCAGTCGTCCGCATTCTCGAGGCCACGGGCGTGCGCTTCGAGTGGGAGCGCTACGCCGCCGGCGCGGAAGCCTTCGAGATCTTTGGCGAGTACATTCCCGCGGCGCTCTATGAGTCGATCGAGCGCAACAAGGTGGCGCTGAAGGGGCCGGTCACGACGCCCATCGGCGGCGGCTTCAAGAGCATCAACGTCACGCTGCGCAAGAAGTTCGATCTCTTCGCCAATTTTCGGCCCATCAAGAACCTTCCCGGCCTCGACACCAAGTTTCCCAACGTCGATCTCATCATCGTGCGCGAAAACACCGAGGGCGAGTATGTGGGCCTGGAGCACGAGGTCGTTCCGGGCGTGGTCGAAAGCCTCAAGGTGATCACCGAGAAGGGCTCGACGCGCATTGCCCGGTTCGCTTTCGAGTACGCCCGCAAGCACGGGCGCAAGAAGATTCACTCCATCCACAAGGCCAACATCATGAAGCTCTCCGACGGGCTGTTTCTGCGCTGCGCGCGCACCGTGGCCGAGGAGTTTCCTGAGGTTATTTATGGCGAACACATCATCGACAACACCTGCATGCAGCTCGTCATGAACCCCTGGCAGTACGACACGCTGCTGCTCGAAAACCTCTACGGCGACATTGTGAGCGACCTGTGCGCGGCCTTTGTGGGCGGTCTGGGCCTCGTTCCCGGCGCGAACCTGGGACACGAGTGCGCCATCTTCGAGGCGGTGCACGGCTCGGCCCCGGACATCGCGGGCAAGGACCTCGCCAATCCGACGGCGCTGCTGCAGTCGGCCATCCTGATGCTGCGGCACCTGGACGAAGAGGCCGCGGCGGACAGAGTGCAGCACGCGCTGGAGACGGTCTACACCGAGCGCAGGACGCTCACGCGCGACGTGGGCGGCACCGCCGGGACCAGCCAGTTTGCCGATGCGGTGCTGAAGGCCATGGCCTGAAACAGAGAACAGAGATCAGGGAATAGGGAATAGGGAATAGGGGCCATGCATTATCTGCTGATGTACGAAGTAGCCGATGACTATCTCGCGGCGCGTCGAGTTCCGCAAGGAGCATCTGGCTCTGGCGTGGGCCGCGAGCGAGCGGGGCGAGCTGCTGCTGGCCGGAACGCTCGGCGATCCGCCCGATGGCGCCGCGCTGCTGTTCGAGAGCGATTCGCCGGCGGCGGCCGAGAACTTTGCCCGGCACGACCCCTATGTACTCCACGGGCTGGTGAAGCAGTGGCGGGTGCACCCGTGGACCACCGTGGCGGGCGAGCACTGCACGACGCCGGTGCGGCCTTAGCTCAGGAACGCCGCAATCGCATCCACGACAATCTTCTGCTCGTCCTCGCGCAGCTCGGGGAAGATGGGCAGCGCCAGCACCTCGCGCGCGGCGCGCTCG
>DASZRQ010000086.1:0-35127 GCA_035549115.1 Occallatibacter sp.
ATGCACGCGAAGCTTCATGGAAGTGTCCTTTCGGGTACGAAAGAAGGCCGACCGGATCGTGAGAATCGGCGTTTCAGGCCAAAGAAAAGCTCCCCTGCCCGGACGGTGATCCGAGGCAGAGGAGCGCAGTCTGCACTAGAAACTGTAGCGCAGGGAAAATTCCTGACGGCGCTGCGAAGTCAGCGTCGTGCTGTAGTTGCCGAAGGAGCCGCTGGTCGGATTCTTGCTGAGACCACGCGTATCGAATCGAACCGAGTTGGAGATGTTGAAGACCTCCCATGTAAAGCGAATGGACTGCCTTTCTGTAACCTTGAAGACCTTTGAGAGGCTGGCGTCATCATCAAAGTAGCCATCGCCACGGAATGGGTTGCGCTGGCCTGCTTCACCCGGATACGGCAGGCGAATCCAGGGACCGCCGGAGGAGACGGTGTTCTTGATGTCGGCCGCCTGAACAAAGGCGTTCGGCACTGCGCCCGGCGCTTTTACCGTGTGCGCATTGAAGTTCTTCACCTTCACCGAGTCGCTGCCGATTTCCCAGTCCGTGGTGTAACCGCCTTCACCCAGCGAGAAGGGGAATCCGCTCGTCCACCGGAAGAGCGAAGCCAGCCGCCAGCCGCCAATGATCGAATCCATCAGCCGGTTGCTGTTGCCGGCAATCGCCTTGCCCTTGCCGAAGGGAAGCAGATAAGAACCGTTGAAGGTGACAAGATGATGCGTGTCGAAGTCCGACACCGCATAGGATTGTGACGGTATCCACGAGTTCGTCAGATAGCTGCCGGATCCGCCCAGTGTCTCGTTGGAGCGCTCCGCGTCGGAACCCATATCGAGCGATTTGCCAAGTGTGTAACTGAAGTCCATTTGGAAGCCGTGCGCCGTGGGATGACGCAGAATGAATTGTCCTGCGTTGTAGGAAGAGTTGCCATTGGTCGTCCACGCGTACAGGCTGGAGAACTGATTCTGCCAGAAGCGGGAGTCGGCGGTGGTGCATCCATAGGAGGTTGCGCCCGAGCAGTAAAAGTCGATGTCAGCCAGAGCGGTGGTTTCACCCAGAACACTGCGATACGTGCTCCACTCATTGCAATAGATCGCCTGAGTCGCAGTGTGTTCGGGGTTAGGGCATGCCGTCGTTGAGATGTTCGCCATGTACGGGAACACGTTCTCGAAGTACGGGATTGGCGCAACCGAAGCGCTTCCACTTCCGCCATTTGCGTCCACTTCCGCGGCAAGCTGAGCGCCAGCCTGGAAATAGGTTGTGCCGGAGACGGTGTCACGGAAGTTCACAGGAGTCGCGAGATCCGACTGCTGCAGCAGATGACGGCCGAGACGGCCAACGTAGTCGACTTCAAGCGTGAAGCCGCCAGGAAGAGCCCGCTGCGCCGAAAGGTTGAAGACTTGCGCGTAGGGCGTTTGCAGGTGATTGTCGACGCCCCAACTGATCGAGAAGTTATCAAGCGGCGGTGCGTAAGGGAAGGTTTGTGTCGGCGCGCCCTGAGCCACTGGCAGATCCGGCAGGTCGGTGCGCCCCGTGAAGCGCGGCGCCTGCTCGGGGCCAAGCTGGCCCAGCGGACTGGTGATTTTGGAGGCGAGTCCAAAGGAGCCCGACTGGTTGAACGCGTTGACGATGCCCTGGCCGAAGTGGTCGAAGTAGAGACCCCAGCCTGCGCGGATGGAAGTCTTGCTGTCGAGCGCGTAAGCGACTGCAACGCGCGGAGCGAAGTTCAGCTTCTGCTTTGACCAATACCCAGGACGGTCGTGCTTGGGGCCATTCGGAGCAAAGTATAGGGTTGGCTCGTAGACCTCGCCCATATTGGCTGCCGCCTGGCGCTGCTTGAAGAAGGCATCCGTATCGATCGTGGGAGCGGCGGACTGGCCATTGGTGTCGAAAGGAACCTGAAGCATAACATGACGGACGCCAAAGGTGACCGTCAGCTTGTCTGTCGGTTTCCAGGAGTCCTGCAGGAAGTACTCGTACTCATTCGACGCGAAGCTGCGCACCACCGGAGCACCCTGGGTAAGCAGTGTTCCTGTGTTGCCATCGGCGTTCACGTGGTAGTTGATATTGCGGGTAAGAGATGACTCCGCGCCGATGATATTGCCGAATGCATTCAGGTAATTCGACTTGAAGCTGCTGGCCACGGCCGGATCACCAACCACCGTGGGGCTGGGCAGGCTGCCGGAGTTCAAGCCCTGCGGATTGGTGGTGCCGCTGTCCCACGAGTTCGAGTCGGTGCTGCTGTTGTTGTGGATGAGCTGCCAGGTTCCACCGAACTGGAAGTTGTGGCGTCCCTTGTTCCAACTGAAGGTATCGGTGATTTCATTCACGGGTACGTTGCGGATTGTGTTGCGGGTTTCCGCTGTCGGCGTCGCGATGAAGCGCACATCGGTATAGGAGCCGTGGCCGAGACCCGAAGTAGCAACGCCCTGACGGATGTAGCCGTAGCGGATGTCGTTCACCATGCTGGAGCCAATGGTCCAAGTGTCGCCAGCAGCCATGCCTTTGCTGTTGTCTTCGGTGGTTGTTGCCGCTGGCTGGCCGGGGAACTGCTGGCTCGCCGAAATCACATCCTTTTGCAGGTTGCCGCGGACAAAGATGTGCTGTGACGCGCCGGGAGTCCAGTCGAGTTTGAGAATGCTGGTGTTGTGCGAGTAAGGAGTGGGAGATGAGAACGTGTAGGAACCTTCATTCAGACCATCGCCAACCGTTGTTCCGTTGGCCTGGGGTATCTGCGAGAAGTAAGCCAGAATCGCCGCGTCGACGCCCGGCCCATTCGGGCATACCCCGTTGGTTGTGCAACCAGCATCCATCGTGGCCAGATCGCTCGGCGAGAGCAGATGCACGTTTGCCGAGGAGTCTTTGTATTGCAGGTTTCCCTGGTAATACAGGTTGGTGGGCACTTCCTGCGTAACCGTCGCACTTTCACGGGTGCGCATACCCTCGTAATTGAAGAAGTAGTAGAGCTTGTCTTTCAGGATCGGACCGCCGACTGATCCGCCGAAGGTGTTGCGCGTGAGCTGGGGAGGCGTGTTGTCCTGCCCGTTGGCTAGCTGCGTGTGCTTGTTGAACCAGCTATTAGCATCGAAGAAACGGTTGCGGAAGTACTCATAGAGACTGCCGTGCATGTGGTTGGTACCGGACTTTGTGACGAGCGTGACCTGAGCGCCCGAGGAATGACCAGCATCGGCGTTGGCATTCGAGGTGGTGACGCGGAACTCTTCCGTCGAGTCCATCGTGGAGCGCAGTACTCCGGTAAACGCATAGCCGAAGGTCTGGTCGTTATCGTCCAGGCCGTCGAGAGTTACGTTGCCCTGGTCGGAGCGTGCGCCCGCGACAGCGCCAAGACGGCTGTCCTGTGTCTGGGATGGATTGCTGGCCGCCGCGTTGTTGTTGTAGTACAGGACGCCGGGCTGAAGGCTCAGCAGGTCGGGCACATTGCGCGAATCAATCGGAGTGGCCTGAATCGCGGCGTTGTTGATGGCGTTGCCAAGGGTGGCATCGGTGAAATTGAGTGTCGAGGTATCGGTAACTTCGACAGTCTCATTGGTGCCGACGACGGGCAGCGCAAAATTGACCGTCGCCGGCTGGCTTACCAGCAGTTCGACGCGCTGACTCAGAGTGCCCATTCCCGTAGCGGTAGCGGAAACGGTGTAGCGTCCAGGCGCAAGCTGACTGAAAGAATAGAAAGCCGAAGAATTGACCTGCTGCGTCTGGGTTGCCTTGGTGACGTCGTTGGTGAGCGTGACCGTCGCGGTCACGACCAGCGCGCCGCTTGGATCGGTAATGGTTCCACGAAGCGAAGTGGTTGCGTTTTGGGCCCACGCAACCGTGGAGAGCAGAAAAATGCAACAAATGGCGAAAAGCTTACGCATCACTGGGTCCTCCAAGATGTAAGTTGTTCGTCGACAGTTAGGCGGCGTTTGTGTGTGTGGTTACGGCTGGGCACGGCCGCCGCCGCGGCGTGCCCGATTTCCTTCGGCCCCGGCACCCGCAGAAGCCTGAGCTCCCGCGGGTGCGCCAGCGCCTGCCGATTTCTCGGCAGCAGGCGCCGGAGTCTCGGACGGCATGGGCGGATCATCGAACTGATACAGCGCATTGAAGAAGGTGCGGTAGGTGCCGTGCGCCTGGCCGCGCTGCTGCGGCTTGAAGCCGTAGAGGAAGATGCGGCCCTTGCCGTAGCTCACCTCGAGCGCCGCGATCTTGTCGTGCAGCATTTCCTGGTGGATGATCATGCCGCTCTCCAGCACGTCGCCTTCCTTGGCGTACTTCGCCAGGACAGCGCCCTTGAAGCCGGGCAGGATCTCGAAGGCGGGCCCACGCTCGAACATGACGACCGGCGCAGCCGGAACGCCATAGTTGATCGGCAGGTCGGAGTGCTCCGACTCGATGCGCAGCAGAGCGCCAGCGCAGTAGAACTTGTCGCTGGGCAATCCCTGCAGTGCATTGCGCACGGGCAGAGACATGAGCGGAATGAGGCTGGCCGCGGCCTGGTTGAAGGCCACCAGCGTGCCGCCGGAGCGGACAAACTCCTTCAGGTTATCGAGCCCGGATTCTTCGATGCCGCCGGCGTACTGCCCCGGCACCGTGCCCACGCGGAAGCCGCCCATCAACTGCCGCTCATTCATGTCGGGCAGAATGATTACGTCGTACCGGCTGCGCAGGTTCGCGGAACGGATATCGGCGTTGTAGATGCTGATGGGGCTGTAGTGGTAGTTCTCGAGAATCCAGCGGGTCCAGCCTTCATCGATGGACGCGGCCCACGGACGATAGAGCCCGACGCGCGCTTTCTTGAGGGCGATGGTGTGCTCGGGAGCCGTAGTTGCAACCGCACTCACGGAGTACTTGCTTACCAGATCGGCGAGAGCCGTGTGGCTGATGCCGCTGACAAGGAACGCGCCCTTCTCCATGCCCTCCGCGGTCTTGACGGGATCTGAAGCGAGGGACACAGTGCCGCCCTGTTCGAGCACGCCATTCACGATCTGGAAGGCATTGTTCGGCTTGTGGCTGATGGCGAAGGTCGTGCCCGCTCCATCAACAGAAGCCTCAGGCAGCGCCACTTTATCGATCTTCGTCATCTTGCCGCGCTGATCGGCCTCCAGAGGATCGCTGACTGTGTCGACGTTCACGCCCATCTGCAGCGGCAGTGTCCAACCGGTGATGTCATAGGGCAGGTGCGCTCCGGCCGCGGTCTCGTCCGTCGCAATCGCCGGATAGACCTGGCGCTCCATCAGCTCCTTCGCCATCGGCGAGAAGGCCTGATCCATGGGAATCACCCACGATCCCGCCGGGTAGGAGATGCCATTGGCCTTGAAGCCCGGCTGCGTCTGGTAGACATCGAGGCCGTTGTCGATCATCTTCTGCGCCAGCAGCCCCGCCTCGGGCGTGTCGGCCTGCTTGTCGCTGATGACATAGGCAAATGGCGGCTCGGTGCGATGGATGTTGTCGCGCGCCGTCTGGTAGCGGTTGTATTGCAATGCTTCGGAGTTCTTCGCCGCGAGGTCGAGCACGGACATGGAGGCGCCCACCATGTAATTGACAGCGTCCTTCAGCCGCCACCAGCCGCCTTCCCATGGCGTGGAGTACATGCTCTGCGGACGCAGGTCGGCAAAGTCCTTCGGGAACTCATCCACCGTGTAGAAGCGCGGCGTGGCATAGCGATAGAGCGCCGTCTCCGTGAAGAACGAAATCTCTCCGCGGAAGACGCCTGCCCAGTCCGTGAAACCCGCATACCAGTTGTCGAAGCGTGCTTCGTGAATGGCGCCCGGCATGTCGTGTTGGTCGAGGTATGCCGCCATGTTGGTGCCGATCACGTTCAGCCAGCTACGCACATAGGGACTGATGTTGCCGGAGATTGGGTCGGCGAAGGGAGGAATCCAGATGCGTGCGGGAAAGGGAGCGGTCTGGTGCTGGCAGTAGAAGATGTCGGGGCTGTACTCGATCTCGGTCTTTGCGACAACCTGCTCTTCCTTCATGTTCAGCATGTAGCCGTCGCGGTTGTTGTCGTGGCCCACGTAGTCCTGGTAAAGCCATGGCATCGGAGCCACTTCGTACTTCGTGCCCACATTCTTGCGGTACCACGAGACCACCATGTCCTGGCCGTCGGGATTGAGCGTGGGCCACAGCACCAGGATCACGTTCTTGAGGATCGCGTCGATCTCGGGATCGTTCTGCGCGGAGACCAGCTTGTAGGCCAGGGCAATCGAGTGCTGGCCACCGGCTACCTCAGAGGAGTGCAGGCCGCCATCGATGTGCACAATCACCTTGGCCTCACGCGCCAGCGCATGCGCCTGTGCATCGTCCAGTCCATCGGCAGTGGCAAGGCGGCGGGCATCCTTCTTGTACTCATCCAGCTTTGCGAGGTTCTCCGGCGAGGAGATGACGGCGACGATGATGTCGCGGCCCTCTGTGCTCTTGCCCACCGTGAACAGTTTCATGCGGTCGGTGCTTGCGGCCAGTGCCTGGAAGTACTTCACGGCATCCTCGTAGTTCGCGAGGTAGAAATCGTCGCCGGGCGTGTGCCCCAGAACAGAGGCCGGAGTGGGGACCTGCGCCCGCAGGGCAACTCCCAGAGAGAGAAGGACAAGGCAGAGACACGAGCGCCAGGAACACTTGAGAATGCTCATACAAATCCTTTCGAAGATGCGACCGACTGAGATGGAGAGACACCAGCGCCTCAGTGCGCAGGCACTGAAGAGCCAACTACGGATGCGTACAAAGGGTCGTGCAGCGGGAATGAATCCCGCGTGGAGCGATGGGGTTACGCTCGCTTGAAAGGAACAGCTACCGCAGCGGTGCCAAGAAATCCCGTGCGGTTATGCAATAGGGTAAATCAAAATTAACCAACAATTCTCCAGACACAAATCATGAATCCACGATTTTTTATCGATTTTTCCGCACAATCCTCACAAAAATTCTGTATGTACCGTTGAATTGACGCCATGGCTGCGCGAGCTTGGCGGATTCAGCGCTTTTTGACGAGCGAGACCGCCTCATGAACCAGTCCTGTAACTGCGTGCATGGATAGAAGAGGCTGCTGCCGGAGATTGCGCGCGCACACGAGCGCAGTGCAGGTGGAGATGAGAAACGTGCGTCGCTCTACGCGCTGTTCGATCCGTATAAATGCTGTCACCACAGTGGCTTCTCTACAACACAACGGTGATGTCAAGTTTTCTCTTCAGTGCTATGATGCGCGCATCCTTTGACTTTACTGATCTCTGGATGCAGGACCACCGTAGATGGCGCGCAAAGAGACCGCTTCCCGTGCCAGGAAAGCTCCGCGCAAGGCAAGCGATGCAGTAGAAACCGTGCCCAAGAGACACTCAGCCGGAGTGCCCTCTGCGGATGTGCGTCCCATAGAACTTCGAGCGCACTCCGATGTTCAGGCGCTCTTTCATCCCGGTGTAGATGCGCCTCTACGTCTCTCTCAGACGATTATCCCGGTGGGAACCTGGGAGATTGACATCCAGCAGAACAAACTTCTGTGGTCAAGGGAGCTGTTTCCGCTGTTTGGCATTGCCCCGTCCGCATTTAGCGGCACATTCGAGGCATATATTGCCCTGATCCACCCGGATGACCGCGCACGCGTACTGGAAGCCTGCTCTCTGGCGCGTCTGAAGAGCAGCGGCAATCTTCTGAGTCTCGAACACCGCGTCAGCAGGGACGATGGATCGATCCTCACTGTCTGTATTCAGGGGCTGATCCGGTTCGATGAGCAGGGGCATGTCATCTCGGCCAGCGGTATTGTGATCGATATGACCGGCCTGAAGGCTCTCGAAGAGAGCCACAGGGCCATGTTCGACCAATCCGCGGTGGGCATGGGCACGATTGCCGAGGATGGCCGGTTCATCGAAACCAATCGCCGGTTCCAGGAGATTGTTGGCTACACAGGCGAAGAACTCAGGGGGATGCACTGCCGGGAGATCACGCATCCCGGCGACTACGCCATCGAGGAAAGAGAAGAGGCCCGGCTGCTGCAGGGAGAGATTCTTTCTTCCACGTGGGATAAGCGCTATATCCGCAAGGATGGCCGGGTCGTATGGACCAGCCTGACGCTGTCGCGCATTGCGGTGGGCAGGGGTGCGCCCGTGCTTTCCGGCGTGGTGCAGGACATTACGTCGCGCAAAGAGAACGAGCTGGAGCTGGCCCGCAGCAAGCGCGCCTTGCAGATGCTGTCGCGATGCAATGAAGCGCTGATCCGTGCCGAGAGCGAGGGCACATTGCTGGACGAGATCTGCGAGATTGCGGCCAGCGTCGGCGGATACCGGATGGCAAGCGTGCTGTATGCACAGGACGATGCGGAGAAGTCGCTCGTGCCCGTTGGGGAGGCTGGCGCCAACGAAGGCTACCTGTCCGGCATTGCGGTCAGTTGGGATGAGAAGAGGCCCGAAGGACGCGGGGCTGCCGGCAAGACCATCCGCTCCGGCCAGCCAGTCGTGATCCCCGATATCGAGGCCGATCCCGATTATTTTCCCTGGAGGGCCGCAGCGCTGGCGCGGGGCTATCGCAGCATTGTCGCCCTGCCGCTAACGGCCGCGGGACGCACCTTTGGCGTCTTTGGGCTGTACGGAGCCGAGGTTCGCCCCGTTTCCGCAGACGAGATCAATCTTCTGCGCGAGCTCGCGGACGATATGGCATTCGGCATCATGGGCCTGCGCGCCAAGCAGGAGCAGCGGCGGCTGCTCAGCGCCATCACTACGATTGCCGAGGGTGTATCGGCCAGCACCGGCGAGGATTTCTATCAGCAGCTTCTGGTGAGCCTTACATCCGTGCTGGGTGCGCACGCGGCCGTCATCACGGGCCTCCGCGGGGACATCAATCATATTGTGCACGCGGTATGCGCGGTCGTGGATGGCCGCCTTGTACAGGACTATCAATATGTTCTGCACGGGTCGCCCTGCGAGACTTTGCTGCGCCAGGATGCGCTGGTGGTGCCGCGCGCCATGCTGGAACACTACCCCGATGCCGCGAAGATGAGAGAGCTGAAGATCGAGGCCTATGTCGGACGCTGTCTATTCGATAACCGGCACCGCCGGATCGGCATGATCTACGTGCTTTTCCGTGAGCCTCTGACCGATGTGGAGCTCGCGACCTCGACGCTTAAGGCATTTGCCGCACGCGCCGCCGGCGAAATGGTCCGCCAGGAAAGCGATTCGCGGCTGCGGGAACAGGCTCTGATGCTGGACCGGGCGCATGATGCGATCATCGTCCGCACGCTGGACCATCGCATGGTGTATTGGAACAAGGCGGCGGAAGACCTGTACGGGTGGACGGCGGAAGAGGTTCTGGGCAAGAACGTCAAGGATCTGAAAGTTGCGGACATGGCGGTGTACGAGCAGGCGATGGAGCAACTGCTCCTGCACGGAGAATGGACCGGCGAATTCTCTGAGCGCACCAAGAGCGGCCGTGAGATCAAGGTTGAGTGCCACTGGACACTCGTACAGGACAGCGCCGGAAATCCGCACAATGTGCTGGCAATCAATACGGATGTTACGGAGCGGCGGCGCACGGAATCGCATCTGCAACTGCTTGAGGCTGCTGTCGCACGCCTGAACGATCTTGTCCTGATTACCGAAGGCGCGCCGATCGATGAGCCCGGCCCGCGCATCCTGTATGTGAACGACGCCTTTGTGCAGCGCACTGGGTATGCGCGGGAGGAGGTGATTGGCCGCTCGCCACGCTTTCTGCAGGGACCGGAGACGAGCCGTGCACAACTCGATATATTGCGCTGCGCTCTGGAGAAGGGCGAAGCTACGCGTGTGGAAGTCGTCAACTACACCAGGAGCGGCGAGCCTTTCTGGATTGAGATCGATGTCGTCCCCATGTTCGACCGAACCGGAAAGATCACGCACTTCGTGGCCGTGGAACGCGATATAACGGAGCGCAAGCGGGCTGCTGCGCAGCTCAAGGAGAGCGAAACGCGGCTGGCTCATGTGCAGAGACTTGAGTCAATCGGGCAGCTTACCGGGGGCATTGCGCACGACTTCAATAACCTGCTGACCGTGATCCTGGGCAACTCCGACCTGCTCGTGGAGGCGACGAAGGACGATCCAAGGCTTCGCCGTATTGCGACGATGGTGGATTCGGCCGGCAAGCGCGGCGCGGCGCTGACCAGCAAGCTGCTGGCCTTCGGCAGACTGCAGGCGCTGGAACCGGAGTCAGTGCGCGCCGGACAGGTAATTGAGGGCATGCTTCCGCTGCTGCGGGGCACGCTGGGTGAGAGCATTCGCATCGACGCGCTGCACAATGACACATGGATGGTCTATATCGACCCCACGCAGCTTGAGTCGGCCATTTTGAACCTTTGCATCAACGCACGCGATGCCATGCCCGAGGGTGGGCATCTGCTGATTGAGTCCTCGAATGTGCATCTCGATGAGAAGTATGCGGAGGGTAATGCCGAAGTTTCTCCCGGTGAGTACGTGATGATCGTGATTACCGATACAGGCGCCGGCATCGCTCCGGAGAACCTGGAACGTGTGATCGATCCATTTTTCACCACCAAGCCCAAGGGCAAGGGGACAGGCCTTGGATTGAGCATGGTCTATGGCTTTACCCGGCAGTCGGACGGACACCTGAAGATCTACTCTGAACTGGGTGCGGGCACTTCGGTCAAACTGTATCTGCCGCGTTCCCTGCAGGAAGCAGCGCCGATCGAAATTCCTCATGAGGAGGTGCTGGACGTAAGCGGCTCCGGCAGGGTCCTTCTTGTCGAGGACGACGACCTGGTGCGCAGTTACGCTCAGGATGTTCTACGCGAACTGGGGTATGAGGTGATTGCAGCGGCTAATGGCCAGGAGGCATTGAATCTTGTGCAGGGCGGCGTCGGCTTCGATGTGCTATTTACTGATGTCATGATGCCGGGCGGCATGAATGGACCACAACTGGCGGCACGCGTGCGGGCGCTGCGGCCGGAGATTCCTGTTCTCTATGCTTCGGGCTACACGGAAAACGCAATCCTGCAGCAGGGCCGGGCCGATGCGGAGGCAAATCTTCTTCATAAGCCATATACACGCCGGCGTCTCAGCGAGAAGTTGCGCCAAACGCTGAAGGTGGCGCCGCCCGGCGGATCGGCGGCATCATGACCCGGCCAAGGCGCTTGCTGATTCTCGATGACGAAGTGGATGTGGCCCGCACCATGGCGGAGATGGCCGAGCTTGCTGGCTTCGATGTGAAGACCACGACACTGCCGGAAAAGATGCGGGAGCTTCTGCGGGAGTGGAAGCCGTCGCATCTGGCCATCGACCTGATCATGCCGGGCATGGATGGGGTGGAGGTACTGCGCACGTTGGCGGCGGATCGCTGCGATGCGGAGATCATCCTGACCAGTGGCATTGGAATGAAAGTGCTGGAAACGGCGCGGCACTCGGCGATCAAGCGCGGCCTGAACGTGATTGGGGTGCTGCCCAAGCCCTTTAAGCGTGAGGCGCTGCATGCCTTGCTGGACCATTCGGCCGCAGCCGCGACATCCGCGCGCGGCCCGCGTCTGGCACCGGGACCGCAGGCGATATTTACCGTCAACGACCTTCTCGAAGCGCTGCATGCCGACCAGTTCGTGTTGCACTACCAGCCCAAGGTGCGACTTGCAGACGGCGAGATTGTCGGCGTCGAGGCGCTTGTGCGCTGGCAGCACCCCACTGAGGGTCTGGTCTATCCTGACCGCTTCATCCAGGTTGCCGAGAGCTCCAGCGTGATGTTCATGCTGACGTATCAGATATTCGACATTGGGCTCAAATGGCTCGACAGCCTGGGAAGCGGCCTCCCGATCTGCATGTCAATGAATATCTCGGCCTCCAGCCTGACGGAGCAGGACCTGGTGGACCGCCTTTACTGGGCATGCCTCAAGTACAGAATCGATCCCAAGCGGGTCACGCTCGAGCTGACCGAATCGAGTGCCGTCAACCATTCCGCCGTCGCGCTGGATGTGCTGAGCCGGCTGCGCATCAAGGGATTCAGCCTGAGCATCGACGACTTTGGAACCGGCTACTCCACGATGACGCAACTCTCCCAGTTACCTTTTTCCGAGCTCAAGGTGGACCGCTCGTTTGTTGCTTCCATGCACGAGAATATGGATTCGATGACGATCGTCGAGTCGACGATCAACCTGGCGAGGAGCCTGGGACTGACCACGGTGGCCGAAGGTGTCGAGGATGGGAAGACGATGCATGCGCTGCGCCAGCTCGGCTGCGAACTCGCGCAGGGCTTTCTCTTCTCGCGGCCAATGAGCAGCGACGACGCACGCGCTGCAATCCGCGCCTGGGATGGCAGCCGCTTCGATCGCGCCTAGCTCTTCAGGAGCCCGCGGCTACTGCAGTGGATTCTCGAACGATCAACTCTGGATGCACTGTGAGAGAGCCGGTCTGCGGCTGTGCAGATTCGCCGCGAATAAGGCCGAGCAGAGCACTGGCCGCGGCCTGGCCCATGGTACGCAGCGGCTGGCGAATGGTGGTGAGGGGCGGGTTGTGCGTGGCAGCAGCAGGCACATCATCAAAGCCAAGCACTGAGACATCGGCGGGAATGTGCAGCCCGGCCGCGCGAAGCGCATGAATGGCTCCCATCGCGCTCATGTCGTTGAAGGCGAAAAGCGCCGTAAACGGCGTGTTGCGCGCGAGGAGACGCCGCGTTGCCTCGGCTCCGGGCTCAGGGCCGGGTTCCGGCTGCTCAAGCTGGACAACCAGTTGCGGTTCGATGGCGATGCCGAGCGCCGCCGCTGCGGCAACAATGGCCTGCCAGCGCGGCTCCGTATCTGAGCTGAAGGCCTGGCCTCTGATGAAGGCAATGCGGTGATGGCCGAGAGCCCGCAAATGTGTGAGCGCAAGCCGGGCAGCATGATCGTGATCGATGGCAATGTGGGCGACACCCGGTCCCGCGCTGGCGCCGGAAATGGTGACCAGCGGTACAGGAAGCGGCTTTTCGAGAGGCGTATCGATGGCGATGATGCCCTCGACGGAGCGCGCCACCAGCAGCCGCGGATAGCCATCGAGCAGATCGGCGCGATGGCGATGGCTCACCACAAAGTAGAAGTAGCCATCGCGCAGCAGTTCATCTTCAATGCCGCTGAGCACGGTTGTCGCATAGCCCTCGCTGATCTCCGGCACAATGACGCCGACGGTGTACGTGCGCTGCGCGCGCAGGCTGCGCGCCACGGAGTTGGCGGTGTACCCATGGATTCTGGCGGCTTCCAGTACGCGCTTGCTGGTCTCTTCGGCAATGCGGTATTTCTCCGCCTGGCCGTTGATCGCGCGTGAAACCGTGGCGGGCGAGAGATCGAGCAGTGCTGCAAGCTCCTTGAGCGTAATGGGCTTTTGTGGAGGCTTGCTCACCGCGCGGGACTCCCCGCAAACGAATGGATGGCGTGCTGGATGATGGCGTTCAAACTCATCGACAACGCTATTAATTCACTTTCCAGGCGCTCCGTCCACCGGAAAGCTGCTGGAGTAGAGGGGCGGAAAGCGTCGATGGGTGGCAAAAGAGGGAGTTGCGTGGGGCAGTCTGTGGAGGGCGGGGACGCGTGCCGCGGCTACATGGCGGCGACGAAGCTGGGCAGCGCCACCTCTGCGTGGTTCTGCAGGAACTCCGTCATGTGAGCTGTCATGCCGGTGTACATGGAGGCTACATGAAAGGTACGGAGGCGCACACTCTCGCTCGCCTGGTGGATGGAGTACTGCAGGATGGCCTTGAGCGCGCCCATGCGAATCTGCGCGGCATCTGCGCGGAGCACCTCAAGCAGCACCTGATCGACTCCCGCGTGCCGGGCGGCAAAGTCTGCCATCTCCATCATGATGCCGGCATTCCGGTACATGGCCCACAGGCCGCGGTTGCCTCCGATCGCAATCCAGGTGCGGTCCGGAGTGATGCTAAGGCCTTCTTTCCATGGGAAATGCTCGCTGAGCTCCTGGATATTCCATCCCTGCCGCAGACGGGCCAGCATCGACTCCCACGAGCGGTGCGTCCGCCGGTAAGAGCCAAGCCGCCACCACCCGAGATAGAGGGCAATGAGGGCGACAGCCGCGATTTGGAGCATCGAGAGAAGCATGAACGATCCAGGCGGTTCAGGAAACGATGGATACAGGACTGAACGACCCATCTCCTGAACTACATTCGTACACTACGTGATTTCATTTCCGCTCACAATCACACTTTCCGCATGCCCGATGGCACTTTCCGGTTACCGTTTTGGTTACTTCGATAACAAAGACGTGCTGCGGTGGCTTTTCCAGCTCATTCCAGGGGGCTTTTCCCTGTGTCATCGCGCCCGCGCTGTGGCAGTTCTGAGACGTTTCAGGATAGCCATCCACCCATTTACCTCTTTGTTTTCAACGCAAATTGATTGGCCTCCTCCTTGCACTTCTTCAGGGCACGGGTCAAGGAGGATGAGCGATGAAGGGTTGGATGAGCAGTACGGCAGCGGCGGCGTTGATGGCAATCGCGATAGGGCAGGTGCAGGCGCAGATTACCGGCAGTCCGGCTCTGGAAAAGCGGGTCATCGTCGTGAGCCTTGAGGATCGCAAGCTGGCCCTGATCGAGAACGGCCAGGTCGAGAAGATCTACACCGTGGCGGTTGGCAAACCCTCCACACCCAGCCCGGAAGGCACATTCACCATCGAGCGCCGGGTCAAGAACCCCACCTACTACCACCACGGCAAGGTGATTCCCGCTGGCCCCGGCAATCCGGTGGGCACGCGCTGGATGGGCCTGAGCATCAAGGGCTACGGCATTCATGGCACCAA
The DNA here is from genome assembly GCA_035549115.1 of Occallatibacter sp. Classification (GTDB taxonomy): domain Bacteria; phylum Acidobacteriota; class Terriglobia; order Terriglobales; family Acidobacteriaceae; genus Telmatobacter. The sequence goes on from DASZRQ010000086.1 coordinate 14,722, forward strand.
TGAGCCGAGGTCGATCGGCAAGGCTGCCTCGCATGGGTGCATCCGCATGGCAAAGACCGACCTTGAAGAGCTTTATCCGCTGGTGCGTGCGGGCGACACGGTAGAGCTGATCGGCCAGCGCAACGCGGAGACGGCGCAACTGTTCGGCGAGCCTGCGCAGACTCCAGGCGCGGAGTCCACGACAGTGGTGGCGCAGAATGCGCTGACTGCGGAAACAGCTCCGGCTGCTCCTGCGATGCGGTAACGGAGATGCGCCATGAATCTGCTGGCAGAAGCAATGAATGGTCTGGGCGGAGTTCTGCTGCCGGTAGCGGCGGGACTGTTGCTTGAGGAACTGACATTGGGTGGACTGGTTCGGCTGATGCTTGCCCCTCGGCCGGGAACCGGCAAATCGAAAGGGCACACCAACCGGGGAGGCAGGAAATGCTCGCGTTGAAGGGTTTGTTGATGCTGGCGGGAGTGCTGTTGCTGGCTGCCGCTGTGGGGATTCCGGCATTCGGGCTATGGAAGCGCATCGTGCAGATGCGGCGTAGAACAAATGACGACGGAACCGTTGAAGAAAAGCCCGGCGAAGAGCCGGTGGAGATTCTCTGGCGCGGTCCAACGGCGCTGGCGCTGGTTGCCTGCCTGCCGCTGCTCATCGCCGAAAGCATCGTTGTGGTGCCGAGTGGCATGGGTGGAGTGCGCATCAGCCAGGTGGGTGGCACATTGCCGGGAACACTCTATCCCGGCGTGCATTTCATCACGCCGCTGGTGGACAACGTGCAGATGTTCGACCTGCGCGACCGGCTGTTCACAGCAGGCATTTCAATGGATGGCTCAAAAGCCGGACTGCAGCAGGCGGGACTCGATGTGCAGTCGCGCGAGGGGCTGAATATCAGCCTGGGCGTAACAGTACGCTACCGGCTGGACCCGAACAAGCTTGCTACGGTACAGACACACCTGCCGCAGCCGGCAGACAAGCAGTTGGTACCGCCGGTGGTGGCCAGCGCTTGGCGCGAACTGGCGCCGCAGTACACGGTGCGGGAGATTTTCTCCTCGAAGCGCGAAGAAGTACGGTCCAGGGCAGCGGAGATCATCACACGCAAGCTGGGCAGCGATGGCATTGTGGTGGAAGAGGTAATGCTCTCGGAGATTCAGCTCCCGGCGGAGTACGCCAAGGGCCTGGAAGGGCTGCTGCTGAAGGAGCAACAGGACGACCAGCTCGGCGTGGATACCGATATTCAGCAGAAGCAGGTAAAGATTGCCGAGCTGCAGGCCGAAGCCGAGGCGGCACAGAAGGTGAAGGAGGCCGAGGGTGACGCGCAAGCCAAGGTGGTGGAAGCCAAGGGCGAATCGGACGCGATGCAGTACACGCTGCCGCTCAAGCAGAAGCAAATTGAGCAGAGCAAGCTGGAGGCCGAGGCACGCAAGGAGGCGACCATCGAAAATGCCGAGGCGGATGCGCAGGCCAAGGTGATCGACTCCAAGGCCGAACTGGAGCGGCGCAATCTGCTGGCTGATGCCGAGGCCAACCGCATCAAGGTGGTGGCTGCGGCCAACGCGGTGCGCATGGCCAGCGAAGCGGATTTGTTGAACAAGTCGCCGCTGCTCATCAACAAGATCGTGGCCGAGCGGCTCTCGGACAAGATTCAGGTGGTCATGGTGCCATCGGACGGCAAGTTCTTCTTCGCCAGCGATGTATTCAAGAACATGGCGAATGCGCCGGTGGTGAAGCAGGAGATGGACAGTGAGTCTGGGCCGGACACCAAAGGCAGCGACCACTGAGAGGCGCGCGCGGAGCGGGTTCGTAGCCTGCTCCGCGCGCCTGTTCCTGACCACAACAAGTATGCAGGCGGCAAACGATATAATCCGCGAAATGGCGTGCGGCACAGAGAGATGATGGCGATGAGGCTGAAGGGATGGTTTGCGGCAATGTTGGTGGGAATGCTGGCCGCACGCGCGGCGGCTGCAGCCGGGCCGTGGGATGCGCCGGCAGCCGCGCTGACTGCACAGATTGCCGGACAGATGGGGCCGGGACAGGCACAGCTTATGCTACGCAATCTTTCTTCCATCGCAAATGGCGACCTTCCAGCGATTCGACGGCTGCTGATTCAGGATTTGAAGGTACATGGCATCACAGTCTCCGGCGCGGAGAGCGCCAATACAGTGCGCATCACGCTGAGCGAAACCGCACACGAGCGGCTGTGGGTGTCCGAGGTGGTGCAGGGCAATGAAACCCAGGTGGCTATGGTGCGCACTATTCTGGATGCGCAGCACAGTGCACCCGCCGCGGCTGGCCTAGTGCTGCGCAGGCAGCAGATTTTCATTTCCCATGAGCCTGTGCTTGCAGCGGCGGAACTGCCGGATTCGTTGATTCTCGTGGGACCGGAGCAGATCGCGATCGAGCAGCGCACCACCACAGGCTGGCAGACGATAAAGAGCATTCCGATTGGACAGCGCAGGCCGCTGCCACGCGATCCTCGCGGCGTCATCGTCGCAGATACAGCGCACTTTGATGCCCGTGTTGCGGGCATGCAATGTACCGGCAGCTTTCTTGGCGCGTGGGCCATCGCCTGCCATGAAAGCGACGATCCATGGCCGCTGGTTGTGCGCGTAAGCGGCGTGACACTCAGCGCCTTCTACAACGGCGCGCGCAACTCGTTTACAGGCGTTGTCACGCCGAGCATTGGAATCGATCTGCCTGCGTTTTACGATGCTGCTCTGCTGCCGCGGCCTGCGGGCAATGCGGCACTGCTGGTGGGCGGCATTGACGGCAAAGCGCAGATTGCGGAAAGCGGTGCACTCAAAGACGTGAGCGGCGCGCGCGACTGGGGCAGCGACTTTGCAGCGATCGACTCGGGATGCGGCATGGGAGTGCAGGTCGTCGCTTCGGGATCAGGCGCTGCTGCGAACGACAGCCTGCGCGCTTACGAACTACCTGCGCTGGAGGCTGTGCCGGCGAGCACTCCGCTTACCGTAAATGGGACCGTGATGGCGCTGAGCAGCGCGCCGGATGCAAAAAGCGTGTATGCAATTGTGCATGACGCGGACGATATGTATGAGGTGGACCGTGTTACGGCGCTGTGTAATTAGCTGCGCGCTGCTGATGCTGGTGTTGCCCGCGGCGGCGCGCACGCGGCCGCATTATGGCGGCACGCTGCGCGTGGAGATTGCCGGCGACCCATGGCAGCGGCCCGATGGCCTGGCTCGGCGGCTCGTTTTTGATGGGTTGACGGCGATTGGGACGGATGGCGCTGTGAAGCCGGCGCTAGCCGTGGAGTGGAGCGCGGATGACGACGATCACCGCTGGCAGTTCAGACTGCGGCCGGGCGTGCATTTTCAGGATGGCACGCCGTTGACCTCAGTGAATGCGGCGGCCGCGCTGAATGCCGCTTGTCCCTCCAACTGCCCATGGACCGCGGTGCGCGCCGTAGGATCGGCGGTCGTGTTTGTAGGGGACGCGCCGATGCCTGCCCTGCCCGCGCTGCTGGCAGACGACGCCTTTCGGCTGGCATTGACGATCAACGCGGAGGGAAAAACGCCGGAAGGCAGCGTGGGCACAGGCCCCTTTCAGGTTGCGGGCTTCAACAATAGCGTGCTCACGCTCACGGCGAATGAAAACTGCTGGCAGGGGCGGCCGTTTGTAGACTCGGTTGAACTGCGCGTGCACCGCGCCGTGCGCGACCAGTGGCTGGACCTGAGCGTTGGCCGCGCGGATATGGTCGAGGTTTCTGCGGAAATGACGCGGCAGGCGCAGCAGCAGCGGCTGAATGTAATTGCTCAGCCAGATGCAACCTTGCTTGCGTTGCAGGTGAACGATTCCGGTCCGCTGGCGAATCCGATACTGCGCACGGCACTTGCGGAAGCGATTGATCGTAGCGCACTCGCCAATGTGATCTTTCAAAAGCAGGGTGAGCCTGTGGCAGGCCTGTTGCCACAGCGGGTGAGTGGTTATGCTTTTCTCTTTCCTGTGGAGCGGGATCTGAACCGCGCTCACGAACTGCGCGGCGGGCTGAGCTTGCCTCCATTGACCATGAGCGCAGAAAGTGGCGACGCGGCCATGCAGCTTGCTGCTCAGCGTATTGCGCTCGATCTGCACGAGGCCGGCTTCACCGTGCAGATGGTTGCGGGCAATGAGTTGCGCACGAATCTGACGCTGCGGCGATTCATGCTGGAGGGCGGTGCGCCGGGTGCAATGCTTGAGACTGTTCTTCGCGCGGCCAATGAGCAGCCTGCTGTCATTGGCGATGGTCCAGCGGACCTCTATCAAGCCGAACACGAAGCTCTTGAACGGCATACACTGATTCCGTTGCTTGATCTGCCGCGCGCTTATGCTGTGGGTGCACGTGTGCGCGATCTGCGTTTGAATGCGGACGGTGAGCCGGATATTGCCAACGCTTCGCTGGAGGATGCGCCGTGAGTCTGCGGCAGAAACTGCTGCTGCTCTTTTCGCTCACGGTTGCGGCCGCGGTGGCCGCTGTAGCCTGGACGGTGCTGGTGCGCATCCGGCAGGTGTTTGAGCAGCGCGATCAGGAAGAGACGGCGTTGTTCGTGAACCAGTTTCAGCGCGAATTTCAGCACCGCTCGGCAGATGTGGTTGCGGCAATTGACCGGCTGGCTGCAAGCGAGCATATGCGCGCGGCAGCTTTTGCAATTGCACAGTCCGGGGATACATCGCCTTACCTTACTGAAGCTCAGGCGATGGCGCAGGATGCCCAACTGGATTTTTTGGAGATTGTGGGGCCGGATGGCAAGGTGGTGAGCTCGGCGCAGTGGCCTGCGCGCTTTGGCTATCCCGAGCCGGCGGCGGTACGCGCAGGGCAGGCCGCCTTTTTGAAGAGTGAAGATCTGCCGGATGGGACAACCGCGCTGGGGCTCTTTGCGGTGCGCACGGTTCGCGGCGCGGAGCCTGCCGTGACTCTTGTGGGCGGCGAGCGGCTGGATGCTGCATTTCTGTCGGACCTTCCTGTGGCGCCAGGCATGACTGTTGCGCTATACAGCGATCCTTCGGCGGCGAACGGTGCGTCTGCGACGCTGTTCGATGCACAGCATCTAGTCGGTACTGCTGGCGCTGTTACCGGGGCGTCGCGCTATCAGCCGCTGATCGATGCGGCACGCAAATCGGGACAGCAAACGAGCGCCATTCTGTATCTCACGGACCGCCGCGAGGAGAGCGTGAATGCGACGGCAATTCCGTTGAAGAACGACAGCGGCGCCTTGCCCGCGGTGCTCATCGTGAGCCTGTCGCGCGGGGGCATGGTGGAGGCGCAGCAACATATCCGTGCGATTGCATATGGCGTGGCTTCGGGAGGCATTCTGCTGGCGATTGTGTTGAGCCTGTGGATTGCAGCGCGCGTATCGCGGCCAATCGAGGAGTTGGCGCGCGCTGCTGAAGCTGTGGCGGAGGGCGATTGGGAGACGCATGTCCCAGAGCGCGGACGCGATGAAGTGAGCGTGCTGGCGCGCAGCTTTAACCATATGACAGGACAACTGGCGGCACAGCGCGAGCAGCTTGTGCAGACCGAGCGTGTGGCTGCATGGCGTGAGCTCGCGCGGCGGCTGGCGCACGAGTTGAAGAATCCTCTGTTCCCGCTGCAGTTGACGGTCGAAAATCTGGCGCGGGCACGCGCGCTGCCGGAGGCTGAGTTCGAGGAGGTGTTTCGCGAGAGCACGGCGACGCTGGGCGCGGAGATTGCCAACCTGAAGACGATCATTGGACGGTTCAGCGACTTCAGCAAGATGCCGAAGCCGCAACTGGAGCGGGTCGATGCGAAAGATGCGATTGAGCGTGTTCGCGCATTGTACGAGCCGACGGCCAGCAAGGAGGCCGGCGCGATCCATTTTGCAATGGATATGGCCGATGAGCCAATGCCGATGTATGCCGATCCGGAGTTGCTGCATCGTGCGCTCTCGAACCTTGTGCTGAATGCGATGGATGCGATGCCTGAGGGCGGCGTACTCACGTTATCGGCGCACTCACACAGCGGGCAGATCGAGATGCGCGTGGCGGACACGGGTGAAGGGCTGACGCCGGAGGAGTGTGAGCGGCTATTCACCCCCTATTACACGACCAAACAGCACGGCACGGGGTTGGGCCTCGCCATTGTGCAGTCTGTGGTGACCGACCACGGCGGGACGATCGCGGTGGAGAGCCGCGAGGGCGGCGGCGCGGCATTTATTCTTACGTTGCCGAGGGTGCAGGAATGACGAAGGCGCACATCTTGATTGTGGACGATGAGGCTAACACACTGGCCTCGCTGGCCCGCGCTTTTCGGCTGGCTGGCCACGAAGCCACGGTCTGCGATAACGCCGCGCGTGCACTCGAACTCGCACAGGCGCAACCTTTCGACCTGATTCTGAGCGATGTAGTGATGCCGAAGCGCGACGGCCTTGCGCTGCTTGAAGACCTGAAAGCTGCAGGAGTGACGGCGCCGGTAGTCATGATGAGCGGACAGGCGCACATAGAGATGGCGGTGAAGGCCACGCGGTTGGGCGCGCTGGATTTTCTGGAGAAGCCGCTCTCGACGGAGAAGCTGTTGCTGACCGTGGAGAACGCGCTCAAGCTGACGCGCCTTGAAGTGGAGAACCGCGAGTTGCGCACGCGCGTGGGCAAGCACATGCTGGTCTGGAGCGGCGAGACGATGCGCCGCGTGATGGCACAGCTTGAGCGCGTGGCGGCGAGCGAGACACGCGTGTGCGTCTACGGAGAGACTGGAACTGGTAAGGAGCTGGCCGCGCGCACACTGCACGAAAAGAGCCCTCGCGCGGCTGGACCGTTCGTCACGCTGAACTGTGCTGCTGTTCCGGCGGAGCTGATTGAGAGCGAACTTTTCGGGCACGAGAAAGGCTCGTTTACTGGTGCAGCACAGCGGCATACCGGCAAGTTCGAACAGGCGCATCGGGGCACGCTGTTTCTCGATGAGATCGGCGATATGCCGCTGACGATGCAGGCCAAGCTGCTGCGTGTGCTTGAAGAGGGCGAGGTGGAGCGCATTGGCGCGGGCAAGCCAACTAGCGTGGATGTGCGTGTGATTGTCGCGACGCACCGCAACCTGGAGCAGCTTGTCGAGTCAGGCGGCTTCCGCCGCGATCTCTATCACCGCGTAGTCGTATTTCCGATCGAGCTGCCTCCTCTGCGCAAACGCTGCGAAGACTTGCCCGTGCTGGTGGAGCACTTTGCCCAGCAGGTGAGCGCGCAGAATGGATGGAAGCCGGTTCCCTTCACCGCCGAGGCCATTGAGGCGCTCAAGCGCTACGCATGGCCGGGCAATATCCGCGAGCTGCGCAATGTGGTGGAACGGCTTCTTTTATTAGCGGAGGCTAGGGTTGACGCGGCTGAAGTAATGCTGGCTCTGCCGGCGCAGAGTGGCGCAGCACAGACACGCGCCGCGGGCACATGCGACGAATCTGGTCCTCTTGCTGAGCGCGTGACGGCTTTCGAACGAACGACTTTGTTGGCTGAGCTTGGGCGCCATGGTGGCAATGTGACGCAGACCGCGAAGGCGTTGGGTCTGGAGCGGAGCCATTTTTATAAAAAGTGCCAGCAGGTTGGAATCGATCTGCAGAATCTGCACAGTCGAGACACCTGAGCAAAAGAAAACGGCGCGAGCCGAAAGCCCGCGCCGTGTGTGACTGCGTTGGGTTAGAACTCCGCGCGGATTGCGATCTGTCCGGTACGCGCACCGCCAAGGCTCGAACTGATGGTGCCGGAGACGAGACCGAAGCTTGATGAGCTCAGGTTCATGTTAGGGTCGTTGAGATTGGTGTGGTTCAGCACATTGGTGAAGGTGCCTTCGGCCTTGACTTTGAGCCGCTCGGTGATGGAGAAAGTCTTACTCAGTCCAGCGGAGAGGTTGATGAGACCGGGGCCTTCCACAGAGCCGACCTGGCTGTTGCCAAAGCGGCCGATGGGCAGCGGGTGAGGACCAATTGCGACAAAACCGCCACCGGACTGCGGCATGTAGCCCGCGCCGGTCTCGCAGCTATTGCCGGGTGTCCAGGTTGAATCGCCGGGGCAGGCAAAAGCATTGGCGTTAGTCCAGTTAAAGCGATTCTTTCCGGCAGGATTTACGCTGATGCCGGCCAACTGGTCAGGATGCTGGTCGCGGTGGCCGCCGTCAAAACTGCCGGTGCCATTGCCGAACTCACCACTCAGGCCCGAGCCCGTGCCAGAAGGATCGCCCTCGCCGCTGGGGAAGTAGGGGGTTTCATAGGGGCCAGTCTGGATCGTCAGGATGGAGGAGAGCCGCCAACCGCCAACAATTTCATCAGCGGCGCGAGACATGGAGCCACCGAACATCTTGCCGCGGCCGAAAGGCAGGTCATAGAGAGCTGTCGTGTTCCAGCGCAGCCGGCGGGTACCGTAGGCGTTGCCAAAATCGACGTGGCGGTTGAGGACCGAGGTGGAGCGGGTACCGCCGCCTTCACCAGCGAAGGAGGTCGTATCCGGTCCCTGATCATCGGAGAGGTTCTTGGCCCAGGTTAGACCTGAGTGATATTCCAGGCCGTGCTGCAGGCGATGGCTAGCCTCGATCTGCAAAGAGTTGTAGCTGTCGTTGGCGCCGGTAGCACGGGTGTTGATGCGGCCCCAGTTGGGGAAGAGGCGCGAACTGATCGGCGCATTGAAGGCTGACACCGTGGTGGAGTAAGGCAGAGTGTTTTCATCTGGCGCCCACACCAACTGGTGCGTCTCCGAGCCGATGTAGCTGATGCGTGCCGCATAACCCGAACCGAAGTCGTGGTCCACGCTCAGCGACCACTGCTCGGTGTAGGGGTCTTTCCAGTTGGCGCTGTTGGCCGTGCCGAAGTAGTCCGAGCCATAGCAGGTCGTGCAGCCATTGCCGCCTGAGCCGGGATCGATCTGTGGCCACTGGTAGCCGATGGCGTGGGTGGATGGGTCATAAGTGTTGGTGAAGTCCTGGGTATAAGCCTGCGCCGTGCCGGTCAGCGAGTAGAAGCTTGAACCCAGCATATTGATGTTGTAGATGCCGGCGCCGCCGCGGATGGCCCACTTGTCGTCGTTGAAGGGGCGATACGCAAAACCGAAACGGGGCATGAAGCGCAAGTGGGGATACTTCTTGAGGCCCTCAGGGAAGCCGGCGGTGCTGTTGCCGAGGACAGGCATGCACTGCGCTCCGTTCACAGTGGCGGAGTTGGTGTTGTTGATGCCATCGGGATCGCAGGCATTGGCGCTGGCCAGGAAGCCCTGCGCGAGCAGATCCTGCTTGCCCTGCGGATAGATGACGCGGCCGGCGAGCGCCAGGCTGGGGTCGAAGTTGGCAATGTCGCCGTACTTGTCGTGGTAGCCGGGGTGCAGCTCATAGCGCACGCCATAGGAGATAGTGAGCTGCGGGCTCAGGTGCCACTCATCCTGCGCGAAGAAGTGGTAGTGCTGGGAGATGCCGTCATTGTCCTGCTTGACGACATCGTAGAAGGTTTGATCGGGAAGGCCGAGCAGGAAGTCACCGAAGTCGACGCCCGTGAAGAGGCCGGTGCTGCCGCTGGTGTTGAACGAGTAGCTGCCGTAGTTATCCGCGCCGTTGAATCCTAGGGGCGAGACAGCTTCCAGGGTTTGGATGTCCGTGCCGAACTTCAGCGTGTGGTTGCCCTTGGTCCAGATCAGCGTGTCCGTGTAATCGTAGGTGAAGGACTTGTTGATGCCGGTAAGGCGATCGGCATTCAGGGGTTGAAGATTATTGAAGTCCATCTCCGGAATGCCGTTGAAGAAGAGATTCTGCAGGCCCACCCAGCCTTGCGCCACCGTCCAGGCATGACCATCGAAGCTGTTGGAGTTGCCCGAGGTATAGCGCGTGAAGCCGAAGCCGCCCTCGTTGATAAGGTTGGGCTTGATGCTCCAGTTCGTGTCTACCTTCAGTACTCGGCTCTGCTTGTTGTACTGCGATGAAGGTAGATTCAGGATTGTCGGGCTGGTCGTCGGGAAGTTCTTCCATGTAAAGCGGCCCCAGACAAGGAATTTCTGGTTTGAGCCGAAGTACTGGTCGCCGCGCACATCGAACTGATTGGAGTGGCCGCTTTCGTCCGCCTTGACCTGATAGTTGGCCACGCCGTTATCCGTGTAAGCAGTCGGATCACCGATGTTGGGATCGGGATAAAACTGCTTCAGAGTGCTGGCGGCGATGGTATTGATATTAGTGATCTTGTCATTCGGGTAGGGGTTGCCGGTGGTGGGGTCGATGACGCCGGTGAAGGCGTTGCCACCATGACCGTCCGGCTCCACGTACTTCGAGAAGTCACCCTGCTTCATCAGGGTGCTGGGCACCACCTCGTTCAGCGTGGTCTGTGCGGGATGCCGCCAGCCTTCGTAGTCGCCATAGAAGAATGTCCGATTGTGGCCGTTGTAGTGGGGGAGAATGACTGGGCCGCCAATACTGCCGCCGAAGGTGTTGCCGGTCTCGCTGGCCTTGGATGTCGTCGTGGGGTAGGTATACGGGATGGCATCGAAGGCTGAGTTCTGGTAGTACCAGAAACCCGAGCCGTGGAATTCGTTGCCACCACCCTTGGTGGTAACAACGACCTGCGCGGGATCACTGAACTCGGCTCCGGCAAGCACGCCATCAGCACGAATCTCGGAGATCGATTCAGTCGAGGGAAGGGCGTCGCCGATGAAGCTTCCGCCCGCAGGATCCTTGACTGTGATGCCGTCGACCGTCACTTCCACCTGGAAGGGCAGCGCACCCTGCACGGAGATGCCGGAAGCATCATCCTGCACACCGGGCAGTGTCCCGAAGATGTTGGACGCGCTGGTACCGCCGAAGCTGGCGCGGGTGTTCATCGGCAGGCTGGTGGCGTCGTCGGAGGTGAAGGTGCCGCTGATGGTGGCAGACTCGGTTTCAATGGCGCTGACAGCATCTCCATTGACCTGCACGGACTGCTGCACGGCGCCCACGGCGAGTACGGCGTCGACGCGCAGCTCCTGGCGCACAGCCAGAGCTACGGAAGTGGCCGACCACTTTTCAAAGCCGGGCGCGGTAACCACGATGGAGTAGCGGCCGGCCTTCACATCAAGAAAGCTGTAATCGCCAAGGCCGCTGGATTGGGTCGTGCGGACCGTGCCTTCATCGGTATTGGTTAGCGTAACTGCTGCTCCGGGAACAACGGCGCCGGCAGAGTCCTTGACAGAGCCGACGATGGAGCCCTGTGTGGTCTGCGCGAAAGCGCTGCCGCACGCCAGGACAAGCAGGCACAACAGGCCGGCCAAAGCCGGAAGCTGCCAGAACCGCTTCTGGTAGATCGGGGTAAATTCGTGCATAAATCACTGTCTCCTGAGAGTTGAACAAGTAAGGGAATGGATAGGAAAGGAGATGCTCTGCCGGGGATCTTGCCGTACCCGTATACAAAGGGCATCGCGTTTGAATCGTATTTCGAGAGAAGACCCAGTACTGCGGACGATCTGTACGCCGGAAACGAGAGGCACATTGACCCCGCAAGCCTCCCTGAAGGCCACCGGCAGTCCTCTGCGCTTCACCTGAATGGACCGTGATGCATAGCTAGGCTACTGAGCTTTTGTTACAGAACTCACCAGCGCCGATTACAGACCCGTGAAAATCGGATACAGGGTGCGCGGGCGGCCGGTGCAGTATCGATGTGAGCTGAAACGAAGAAGCCGCAGGGACCCGGCGCTAGAGAGCAGCTTCGGATTCCGCGGCGCGGAAGCGGGCATTTGCGGCGGTCAGCATCGAAACAGGCCACAAGACAAAGCCGGCGACCATCTGCGGCATGCGGCGAAAATCATCGGCAAGGCTTCGTCCGGCGCTGCCGGTCAGAAAGACGCCGCGGCGCATCACATGCAAATGAAAGAGCGCCGAAAACAACGTAAAGACACAAACAGAGATCGTGGCGCGGAGCGGGGCCGAGGGTCCCACGGCGCGATGCGCGAGCCAGTCCAGGGCCTGGGCCAGACCGGGAACCCCCACGACCACCGCGAGGTTGCCAAGCAGACGCGAGCGCAGGGCCAGAGCTCGCTGCTGCAGCCCGGCATAAAGGCCTGCCGTGGCCGTGACGTAGACCATCTCAACCAGCACAACGGCAACGCCGCTCTGCAGCCGGGAGTGTGCCATGGCGCTCAGATACGCCAGCGACCGGACCACGGCGCTCATCAGGGCGCACTTCCAGTTCCAGCAGGCCAGGGCCTGCATGCTCAGGCGTTTGAGACAAGGCATGGCTCGATCTTGCGGGCAAATGGAAAATGCTGCATCACGGTACGGTTACAGGCGCGTTGAGATCACGTGCCTGCCGTAATCAATCAGGTTCCCAGAGCCGCTACAGATTGGTTGCAGGAGGCGTGGCCGCCGGGGCTGACGCAGGCGCCGCGGGCGGGGTTTCCGGCGTGGTTTCCACGGGATGAGGCGCGGACTTGACCGCGGCGCTTGTTGCGGGCGCCAGCGGCAGAACCGGCAGGGTAAGAGTCTGCACAGTGCTGGGGTCGTCGCGCAGCTTGATGTAGAGCTGGCCGCCCACCGGATGCGGCACCGTGAGCTGCGTTCCGGTAAAGTCCGGCGGCACGGCGCTGGGATCGTCGAAGCCCGGCGTGGCGGAGATTGCCGTGGCGAGAAACAGATTGCTGCCCGTCAGGATGCAGGGGTGGGATTGCGAGCGGGGGCAACGCAGATCCTTGAAGCCGGGCAGGCGCACCAGAGTGCCCAGCGGCAGCCAGTCGCCGGTTGCGCCGTCGCTGGCCACAGGCCGGGCCTCAATGGGCCCGAAAGCCGATGAGCCAAAGCGTTCCAGCGGTTCCACCACCCCCAGCGCGGTCGTCGCATCTTCGAGCATCAGGCTGCCATCGGCGAGCGTGAGCGATGTCTTGAAGCTGCCGTCCGCCGCCGCGACCTCGATCTTTTCATCGCGCGGGAACGTAGAGGGTGTGCGGGATTTGAGAAAGAAGACCAGTCGCTGCGCCGCTGGCAGATCGTCGGGGCTGCCGAACTGAACCGGCGACGCAGGCTCGGCCGCGCTGTCCTGTGAGCCCTTGCTCAGCAGCGCGATTTGCGGCCGCGGCGGATTGACGGTGACATGCACCTTAAGCTCGCGGCCATCGCGCAGAGAAACCGTGGCAAAAGCATGCTTGCCCGGTTCGAGACCGGCGGTGGAGTGGTCGGCATTCATTGAGAGCTGGTCAATATCCTGCGAGCGGCCGAGCGTGACCGGGGTCCACGTAACGCCGTCGAGCGCCACCCTGGCTACTTCGTCCAGGCGCGTGCCGGTGAGCACGGCAGTGGAGTCGCCGGCGCTCAGCGAGAGCCGATCCAGTGAAGCTGCCTCGGCGTAGGCGTTCAGAGTAAGGGTGTCAGGATGCTTGAGACCGTACTGATGAATCTCGATCTTTACCGGACCGGGAACCGCATCGCTCATCGGTGCGGAAACCACAAGCAACGTGGGCTTGGGAGATTTCCAGGTGAGCGGCAGAGCGTCGCCCTTCTCCGGCACAAGCTGCAGCTTCTCCACGCAAAGGTTGCTGTCGCCGGCAATGTGCAGCGTGTCCTCGCGGCCGACTACAAGAGCGGAGAGATCGCTTTCCTTGACATGCCAGATGCCCTGCTGGGCGGAGTGCAGATGAAAGCTCGGGCCCTCCCAGTCATCGAAGCCCCACTTGCCATGCAGCGTCGCGATGACCTCATCCTCGGGGAAGAGCGGCGCCGGATGCTCGAGTGCAATGCCTCCCTGCCCCGGCTCTACCTTTACCGGCAGCTCGACTCGCCCCTTTCTCGATTCGACACGCAGGCTGAGATTGTGCGCGAGCTGGGTGGCAAGCACCAGCGGCGCGCCCTCGGCGGGCAGCACCAGATCAGGTTTCTGCGCACAGAAGGTTTCGCTGGGATCGACCGGATGCAGCGGCGGCTGCGTCGCGGGCCCGACCGGGGGTAGCGCAATCACCACAACGGATTTGGGATCGCGGAAGGAGGGTGGCACGCTGAGCCGCAGATTCAGCGTGTCATCGTTCGGCAGCGCCAGTGCGGGCAGGTACTGGTAGTGGGCCGTGTGCAGCGAAGAGAGAATCCGCGCGGTGTCCACGATTGCGCCGATGTAGGGACTGTATGCGCCCGCGCCACCCATCTGCGAATAGCTGAGCTGATTCATCAGGTCGGCGGTCGAGCCGTTGGTGATCTGGGAGACCCGGGTCTGGGCGTTGGAGTCATCCATCACCAGCCCCTCGGTGTGCTGTGAAAGGCACGAACCCTGCTGTTCAACTGGCCGGTCAAAGCACTCCTGGTTCACCTTGATGCCTAGGCTGCGCGCGGAGGTTTCGGCGCGCTCTTTCAGCGACTTGGGATCGGTCTGCGAAGTTGTTTTGATCTCACTCAGATAGGCATCGAGGCGCATCCGGTCCAGACTGGCCGCTTGCAGGTCCTGGGTGGCGCGGACAAAGATGCCGGGACGGCCACGGACGGTGTTGCGCAGGGTTGTAAAGTCGCCGCCGGTCTCGGGAGCCAGAAAAACCACGGCCTGCTGGGCTTCCTGGGGCACGGTGACAAAGACACCTTCTTCGCGGACCTCTCTGGACCAGGTGTCAACCCGTGTAAACCATTCATTCGGCGGGGGATTTGTGATACCGCGCAGGAAGGTGACCACCAGGACGTAGTGGGCCGACTGGCTTTCCGGAAAATCAGGATGAATCCAGAGCCGGTCGCCGGGCAGCAGGTTCGGCACCTCTCCGATGGGCAGGGTAACGTCCCCTCGCTTGACGTGGACATCTACTTTAGGACCAGCAAGATCGAAGGCCTGAGCCTGTGCGCGTAACCCGGCCAGGCAGAACAGGAATCCCAACGCAGCAATGTTGAGAGAGCGGCGCATATCTCCATTGTACGGACGGAGGCGAAACGGGTGAATCGCTCCAAGAAGATTAGACCCGGCTGAGCCGCAGAGGTTGTCTTAGGCTCGAAACGTGTCTCTTCGGTTAAAATAGTGTGAGCAGGTTTTTCGGATAGTAGTCTTTTGCCTCAGATATCTTGTTGGACTGACCCCGGCCCAGACAAATGCCGGATAGCCGCTGTACGAGTTAGAGACGTCATTCTCTCCCCCACAGGCCCCCCTGACGCCCAGCTTGGACAAAAAGCGACTTGCAAGCTGTCCGCAAGTACGATAGCTTGGCAAACATACTATCTATTGCACTTCGGGGATTGCCCCGCTATCGATGCCGATTAAAGAACAGCTATACGGAGATGGAAAATGAAGGCGACACGCGCTGTGCCGAACAGCATAGACGTCAGCAATCTGAGCATCCCAGACGCAGAAGAGATTATTGAAACCGCCCTGAGCGAGCTTGCGTTTTCGCAGGATCCGGGCCTGGTCCGCGCGCTGCGCTTTCTGGCGCCTCCGGGATACCAGGCGATCGTGGAACTGTGCAGCGAGAATGGCCGCAGCAAGCGCCGCAATGCCTCCGCCGAGAGCTGGTCGCCGGAGGAGGACGAGGTGCGCATCTACTTTGAGCGCACCGACGACGCCGAAGCGGCTCCACGGCCGGCGCGCGCCGTGCGGTTTGCGCCTGCGCGCGAGTTTGACGAGGAAGACGACAGCCAGGAGGGCATGCTGCCCGCCGACATGGATGCCCGCGTGAAGGAGTTGTGCGCGGCCCTGGCCGAGGCCGAGCGGGGAGGCCATGCCTTCATCGCGCTCAAATGGTTCCGGGACTCTTTTTTGCCGCGTAAAGCTTTTCGCTGGAATCAGAATCCGGAGTCGCGTCAGGCGGTTCTGGCCGAGTCCATCCAGCGTGGCGTCGTGTTGACCAGCAAGATCGCCAATCCCAAGACACCCGCATATCCCACCACCACCATCCGCCTGAACCGCGCCGAGGCCGGCATTGCCGAAGAGACGCAGCGGTTCCATCCGGTGGCGGTCACCAGCGGCTCGCTTTCCGACTCCATTGAAGAGGAGCGCGGCAACCAGTGAACTGCTATTTCCTCGAAACCACGGCGTTTGCTCGTCTGTTTGTGCAGGAGCCCGGTACCGACGCCCTGATTCGGCTGATGGAGGCCATCGAGGATAATCGCAAACTGATTGCGGCTTCAGCGCCTCTGGAGGTCTACGCGGCCATCCGGCGGCGGGAGCGCGCGGGCGACCTGAGTGCGGAAAACGCAACCGCGGCGCTAGAGATTCTGCGCATCGAATCGGCCCGCATGGTGCAGGAGCCGCTGAATCCGGCGGTGCTGGAGGCGGCTCGCCAGTTGCTGGACCGCACCAGCCTGCGCTGGCCGGATGCGCTACAACTGGGCGCGGCCATCGTGGCCCGCGAGATGTTCCAGGGCACGGAGATCATCTTCGTCTCGACCTCGAACACGCTGCTGGAAGCCGCAAAGACTGAGGGCTTCCCTGTTCTCGATCCTGTGAACGACCCCGAGCCGCAGCCGGCGTAATCACGGCTCTTTCCGAAACTGATTGGCTTTGTCGAACTCGTTGCGCAGCTCCGGCGTGCGCAGGTTTTCGCGGATGTGCGCCAGCCGCTGCTCGAGGGCCAGCAGCGCGGCCTGAATGGCCTCGGAGTTGGTCAGCGCGATGTCCCGCCACATGGAGTAGGGGCTGGCGCCGAGGCGGGTCATCTCGCGCAGGCCGCGACCGCCCACATCCTTCAGCTCCGGCGCATCGCCTACCTGATCCTCAAGCAGTGCGCTCAGCGCTGTGGCCACAAACTGCGGCAGATGACTGACCCACGCCACCAGCTCGTCGTGGCGCTCGGCGTTCAAGTCAATCATCCGTGCGCCGATGGCGGCAACCCATGTGCGCCATTCGGCGATGAGGAATGCGGAGTGCGGGTCGCGCTTCCATGCAGGATCGTCGGTAAAAAGCCACACCGCGCCGCGAAAGAGTCCGGCCTCGGCCAGTGCCGCGCCGCCGCGCTCCTTGCCTGCCATGGGGTGGCCGGGCAGGAACGCCGCGCGGCCGGGACGGTTGAAGAGCCGGTCGGCAGCCGAAGCGATCTGCGCCTTGGTGCTGCCCACATCCGTGACCAGATGCTCAGGGCCGAGCACGCCTGTGAGTTGCTCCATCCACTCAAGAATGGCGTAAACAGGCGCGGCCAGCAGAATGACCTGGCTCTCGCGCGCTGCCGCGATCGGGTCTGCTGCAACGGAGTCGAGTGCGCCCATGCCCAGTGCGGTCTGTGCCTGCTCCGAGCTGCGGTTCCAGCCAACGATCGTGCCTTTGAACCCCTCCGCGCGCAATGCCAGGCCTGCCGAGGTTCCCAGCA
Source organism: Occallatibacter sp. (assembly GCA_035549115.1). GTDB lineage: Bacteria > Acidobacteriota > Terriglobia > Terriglobales > Acidobacteriaceae > Telmatobacter. The sequence goes on from DASZRQ010000086.1 coordinate 31,901, forward strand.
GGCCTGTGCCCAGAATGGCGATGCGCTCGATCATGCGGCCCTGCCGGGCCCTCCTTGCCTTACAGCATTCTGCCCACCGCCTCGGCGATGACGCGCAGCTCTGTCATCAGCTTATCGAACTGATCGAGGTAGAGGGTCTGCGCAGCATCGGAGGCGGCCTTGTCCGCGTTGGGGTGGACTTCGATGAGCAGGCCGTCCGCGCCGGCGGCAACCGATGCCCGCGCCATAGGAGCGACCATGTCGCGGCGGCCGGTGCCGTGCGAGGGGTCGGCGACGATGGGCAGGTGCGAGAGCTTCTTCACGACAGGAATGGCCGCGATGTCCATGGTGTTGCGTGTGGCCGTCTCGTAGGTGCGGATGCCGCGTTCGCAGAGAATGACGTTGTAGTTGCCGCCGGAGAGGATGTATTCGCTTGAGAGCAGAAGCTCCTCAATGGTGGCGGCGATGCCGCGTTTCAATAGCACGGGCTTGTCCACTTGGCCCAGCTCGCGCAGCAGGTTGAAGTTCTGCATGTTGCGCGCGCCCACCTGGAAGAGATCGACGTACCGCAACATGGGCTCGATCTGCGCGATCTCCATGACCTCGCTGATGACCAGCAGACCGTGGGCTTCGGCGGCCTCGCGCATCAGTTCCAGGCCGGGAATGCCGAGCCCCTGAAAGGCATAGGGCGAGCTGCGCGGCTTGAAGGCGCCGCCTCGCAGAAAGCTGCCACCCGCGGCCTTCACCCGCTTCGCGGTCTCGAAGATCTGTTCCTTATTTTCGATCGAGCAAGGGCCCGCCATGGCCACCACCTGCGTGCCGCCGATTTTCACTCCATTGCGAAACTCGACAACCGTGCCCTCGGGGCGGAAGCCGCGTCCGGCAAGCTTGTAGGGCGAGCTGATGCGGTGCACGTGCTCCACGCCCGGCAGCAGCTCGAATTTGCTCAGGTCCAGCGAGGCGGTGGGGCCCACGCCGGCAAGGATGGTTTGTGTAGCTCCGGTGGTGCGATGCACGCCGACGCCCGCTTCTGTCATGGCCTCGATGACGGCGTCGATCTGTTCTTCCGTGGCCTTCTCCTGCATTGCGACGATCATTGCTTGTTCCCTGTCTCCGGCGTCTGCGCGCCTGCGTCATGGCCCTGGCTCGTGGCCTGGGCATTCCGTTCTGAAGCCAACTCGTTCCTCTGCAGCGCCCGCATCACGTCGACAATGCGCTCGTAGATGTGCACCAGCTCGATGTCCGGCAGCGGCCCCTTGTTGTGGGCGCGCACGTTGGAGAAGATGATCTTTTCGCGGGCCGGTTCATACACCGGCAGCGAGGTTTGCACCTTCAGGTGGCCGATCATCAGCGCCGCGCTGGCCCGTTCGTTGAGCAGCGCAACGAGCTTTTGATCCAGCACATCGATTTGGGCTCGCAATTCTTCCAGCGTCATTCGTTTCCTCGGGTTGCGCCCGGCCTGCGAGGGGCTCACCGGTGTGAGCACACCGCAGACGCGGGCACAGGAACTTGAGTTGAAGCCTTGCCTGCGGCAAATGCCGCCGGTGGTGCGGGGAATTCTAACGGGCCAGCGCCGCAGCCGGTTGGCGCAAGCCCTTGATAAATCGGGCCACCGCGCCGGGTGCTTCTTCGGGAGCCGAACGCTCGATCAGCTCCACGATGGCGCTGCCTACGACCGCGGCATCCGCGAACTCCGCCACCTGCGCAACGTGTTCTGCATTGGAGATGCCAAACCCCACGGCCACCGGCAGCCCGGTCCATCGCCGGATGCGCGCGACCAGCGCCTCTGCGTCTGCGGTGAGGTTCTGCTGCTTGCCGGTGATGCCGGTGCGCGAAATGGCGTAAACAAATCCCTTGCTGTGAGCAGCGATGGCCTGGAGGCGCTCGTCCGGACTGGTGGGCGCGGCGAGAAAGACAGGTGCAAGGTTCACGCGGGCCATCTCGGCAAGATAATCGCCAGCCTCTTCCACAATGACATCGATGGCCAGCACGCCGTCGGCGCCTGCGACTGCCGCATCGTCCGCGAATCTCTTCAGGCCGTAGCGCAGAATGGGATTGAAGTAGCTGAAGATCACCAGGCCTGCCGCAGGCCGTGCTGTGTGAATCTCACCGGCCAGCGCGAGAACGTCTTTCAGACGCGTGCCTCGCGCAAGGGCGCGCTCGCTGGCGCGTTGAATCACGGGGCCGTCGGCCAGCGGATCGCTGAAGGGCACGCCCAGCTCGATCACATCCGCGCCCGCATCGATGGCTTCCAGCGCGATGGCGCGCGTGGCGTCAAGCGAAGGGTCGCCGGCGGTGAGGTACACCACCAGGCCCGGCTTCTGTTGGAATGCAATCGCCATCGGAGTGGATCAGGCTCCCTGGAGGTTCAGCTCGCGGGCCAGGATACCCATATCCTTGTCGCCGCGTCCGGAGAGGTTGACTACAAGTATGTCATGCGCGGCCATGGTGGGCGCCAGGCGCAGAGCCTCGGCTACGGCATGCGCGCTCTCCAGCGCGGGCAAAATGCCCTCGGTGCGCGAGAGTTTCACCACGGCATCGAGGGCCGCGGCATCGTCCTGCGCGGTGTACTCGGCGCGTCCAGAGTCGTGCAGCGCGGCGTGCTCCGGGCCGATGGACGCGTAGTCGAGACCCGCGGAGACCGAGTGCGTCAGCGCGATCTGGCCGTCCTGATCCTGCAGTACATAAGAGTACGTGCCCTGCAGCACGCCGGGCTCGCCGCCCTTGAAGCGCGCCGCGTGCTCGCCAAGCGCGGTGCCCCGGCCGCCAGCCTCCACGCCGATGAGGCGGACGCTGCGGTCAGGGATGAACTCATAGAAAGCGCCGATGGCGTTGGAGCCGCCGCCTACGCAGGCCACCACGACACTCGGCAGGCGGCCTTCCTTCTCGAGGATCTGCTCCTTGATCTCGCGGCTGATGACGCGCTGAAAGTCGCGGACCATGGTGGGATAGGGATGCGCACCGAGTGCGGAGCCGAGGATATAGAACGTGGAGCGGACGTTGGTGACCCAGTCGCGCATGGCCTCGCTGATGGCGTCTTTCAGTGTCTTTGAGCCCGAGCCGACGCCGCGCACTTCCGCGCCCAGCAGGCGCATGCGCAGCACGTTCAGTTCCTGGCGGACCATGTCCACCTCGCCCATGTAGATGATGCACTCGAGGCCCAGCAGCGCGCAGACCGTGGCCGTGGCCACGCCGTGCTGCCCCGCGCCGGTCTCGGCGATGATGCGCTTTTTTCCCATGCGCCGCGC